>NZ_JARVSK010000005.1:0-131600 GCF_030209235.1 Pseudomonas sp. efr-133-TYG-103a | reverse complement strand
CCACGCTCCTACAAGGGATTTGTGGCGTTGCCGGGTTTTGTGTCGAGCGCAGAACCCGTGGGGGAGAGCTTGCTCGCGAAGACTTGAGGCACCACCTGTGGGAGCGTGGCTTGTCCCGCGAGCGGCGACGCAGTCGTCGTAAAACCTACGCATGCGGTCTGCCTGGTGAATCGCGTCATCCGATGCTGCTGCCGCTGCGCGCCAGATCGCGGGGCAAGCCACGCTCCTACAAGGGATTTGTGGCGTTGCCAGAACCTGTGTCAAGCGCAGAACCCGTGGGAGCGAGCTTGCTCGCGAAGGCTGACTCCCAGTCGCTGCTGACGGGTTGACCTTGAACAGAGGGTCCACGAGAAATCCCAAGTCCAACACACGCAAAAAAGCCGCGAAGCGTCTGTTGAACGCCCCGCGGCCAAAAGGTGGTGTCTCGAAAGGGTCAATCGGTCAAACGTTGCTCTGCCCCATCCGGCAGGCGATTTCGAACGCCTGGCGAATCGCCCCGACATTCGCTTTGCCTTGCCCGGCGATATCAAAAGCCGTTCCGTGCGCCGGTGTCGTGATGGGGATCGGCAACCCGCCCTGGACCGTCACCCCACGGGAGAACCCCATCAGCTTGATCGCGATCTGGCCCTGGTCGTGATACATCGTCACCACCGCGTCGAAAGCGTTGGCATCGCCCTGCACTTTCAGGAAAATCGTGTCCCCCGGATACGGCCCGTCGGCGTTCATGCCCTGCGCCTGCGCGGTCTTGACTGCAGGCCCGATGATGTCGATTTCCTCGCGCCCGAACGAGCCGTTGTCGCCGTTGTGCGGGTTCAGCCCGCAGACACCGATACGCGGCGCCTGCAGCCCGTTGCGCTTGAGCGCCGTGTCGATCAGCCGGATCGCCTCGATCACCCGCTCCTGCGTCAACATCCCCGGCACCGCCGACAACGCCACATGGGAAGTCACCCGAGAGGTCCACAAATTGTCCATCACGTTGAATTCGCAGAACGGACCGGTGAAGCCCAGCAACTCCGCAAACCAGTGAAGTTCGTCGTTATGGTTCATCCCGGCCATGTGCAGCGACGTCTTGTTCAACGGCCCGAACAGCACGGCGTTAGTGGTTTTCGCGGCCGTCAGTTCCAGCGCAATTTTCAGGGTGTCGAGGCAGTAACGGCCACCGATGGCGCTCGCTTCGCTGCGCGGGAAGTCGCCGACGGTGTCGCCGCGAAAGTCATAGAACAATGGCGTGTCGTCTTTGAAGTCCAGCGTGTCGAGGGTGTCGATCTGCCGATACGGAAACGACAGCCCGGCGATGTCCATGCCGCGACGCATTTCTGCCTCGTCAGCGATCAACAGCACCTGCGCCTGACTGCGGACTTTTTCATCGCTGAGCAGACGGGCAATCAGTTCCGGACCAATGCCTGCAGGGTCGCCCAGTACCATCGCGATTCGGGTTTTGTTCATGCCTGACTCCTCATCTGTTCCTGCTCCGCGCGTTCAACGACGGCAGGTTCACAGCGGTAGATACGCTGCGCATTGCTGTAGAAAAGACGCTCCTGATCGGCCGCCGGCAGATCACGAACGATGTACTTGAAACCGCCATAGATGTCGTCGAACGTGCCGCACAGGCTGTCGACCGGAAAGTTGCTGGCAAACATCGCGCGATCGGCGCCGAACATGGCGACGATCTCGCGTACGATCCAGGCGTTGTCCTGCGCACGCCAGGGTCTGCCGGGCTGCCCGAGCCCGGAAATCTTCACCACCACATTCGGTCGTTCGGCCAGCCTGGCCATCGCGCTGTGCCAACCTGCAAGACCTTCGTCACTGCGGTCGGACGGCAATCCGGCGTGATTGAGAATCAACGTGGTCGCAGGAAAATCTCGAGCCAGCCGTTCGGCTTCCGGCAAATTCCACCAAGGCGTCTGCAGGTCGAAACGCAGTCCCAACTCATGCAGCGCGGCGTAACTGCGCCGCCAGTGTTCGTCGCTCATCAAGGTGCGCTGTGCGCCCACCTGTTCAGGCGCTGTCGGCCCGCCCGGCTTGTGCCGAACGCTGCGAACGCTGGGGTACGAAGCTTGCTCGGCGAGCAATGCAATCGCATCCGGATGATCGAGCCATGCTTGCGCCACCACCGCGTTGGGCACGCCGTACCGCCTGGCGATCTGCTCGATGAAGCGCGTTTCGCCGATGGGGTCCTCGGGGTCCCACTCAGTTTCGACGTAGACCGTCTGGACCACCTGATGCGTGGCGGCGTCGGCGAAGTATTCGGGCGGCAGATACCGTCGTTTGATCGATGAGTAATCGCCATACCGAAACGGGATGTTCGCGCCCTCCGCAAGCCAGGGATGGTAGTTGGTCTGCGGGTCCCAGAAATGGTGGTGGGCATCGATGATCGGCCCGGCGTAAAGCGCATCAGCCATTGTTCACCTCACGCTGGCCGTCCAGACCGATGAGCAGCGTGGCGAGTACAAACAGCGCCGCGCAGATGGCGAAGAACGCCAACACCGCGCCGAAGCCACCGAAAAACTGCAGGATCAGGCCCACCAGAATCGGCACGAAGATCCCGCCGATACTGCCTGCCAGATTCATCACACCACCGATCAGACCGACCCGCGCCGGCGCGGCGAGCAAGGCCGGGAAGCTCCAGTACAGGCTGCCCCACATCAGGAAGAACGCGGTCATCGCGAGCAAGGCGACGGCGGCAATGGGGTCGCTCAACTGAGGCAACAGGAGCAGCGCGCCGAGCGCTATGACACCGGAAAACGTCAGCAGCCCCTTGACCGCAACGCCGCGCCGCACGCCCTTGCGGATCAGACCGTCGCACAGGAAACCGCCCGTCAGCGAACCAAGCGAACCGCAGATGAAAATCACGAATGTCGCGAAACCGATGCCCTTGATATCAAATCCGCGCGCCTGCGCCAGATAGCTCGGTCCCCAGGTCAGCAGTCCGAAATACACCATCGCCCAGGTCGAGCGGCCAATCAGCAGACCCGTCAGTGACCGCGCCGCGATGCCCAGGCCTTTGACTTTTGCTCGCGCGGCTTCGGCGGCCGGGGTTTCGCGACCGGCGTTGATCTTCTCAAGCTCGGCTTCGTTGACCTGTGGATGCACCGAGGGATCGTCCCGCAGGTACCGCCACGACACCCAGCCAAGCAGCAACGTGGCGACGCCGGCAATCACGAACGCCGAACGCCACGAGTCCAGCACGACGATCAGGTAGGCGATGATCAAGCCGCCCAGCGCGACACCCAGCGGGCTGCCGCTGTCCATCATCACCGCGCCGCGGCTGCGCTCGCTCGGGGCCAGCCACAGTGAAATCAACTTGCCGCCGGAGGGGAACAGTGGCGCCTCTGCCGCGCCGAGAAACATCCGAGCAAACAACAGCGACGCACCGCCGGTTGCAAAGCCGGCCAGCACCTGAAACGTGCCCCACAACCCGGTTGACCAAGTGATCACGCGGCGCGGCCCGAAGCGATCGATCATCCAGCCTCCGGGAATCTGCAACAGCGCGTACGCCCAGAAGAAGCTGCTCAGGATCAGCCCCTGCATTGCGGGCGACAGGGTGAATTCCTTGGCGATCGTCGGCATCGCGATGGACAGCGAAACGCGGTCGATCAGATTGACCATCGTCAGCACGAAGATGATTGCGAAGATGCGCCACCGCACGGTACTGGCCTTGGCCACGCTGGCAACACTGGAAACGGGAGGGGCATACGGTTCACCTGTCGCGGACAGGTGCACGTCGGCGCTGCTGCGAGCCATGGGGCGTTCCTCGATCTTGTTGTTTTTATTGTTGGCGATCCGCTGCGAGACCGCCGTTGGTGAGCACAACTATCAGAGTTGCAGCGATAACCGTCTAATCAAAAGTGGAGATAGGGTGATAGCTGCAAGGTATAGGAGCCGGTTGATCCGGTAATCGCCCTGCTCTTCACGAAAGAGTTGAAGCGAGCCGAGCCCTCGGCATCAGCCTCCAGCCATCAGATGTGATGAAATGTGAAAAAAATGTCGAAAACATATACATGTTTGAGTTAGATTCGCATTTAGATTAGCAAACACACATCTTGTAGCAGTTTCGTCCCGCGTAGGAATTCCGCCTTGAAACGTCATTTCCCCGTCAGTCTTCTCCTGGTTGGCGCGTGCAGCGCTCTGCCCGTCGCGCATGCAGCCGACGACCTTACCTTGCCTGCCACCCAGATCGAGAGCAGCAGCGACACCGACGATGGCGTGAGCGTGGGGTATGAAGGCAAGGCGTCGTCGAGCACCACCAAACTGGGCCTGACCGACAAGCAGACGCCACAGGCAGTGACCACCATCACCCGCCAGGCGCTGGACGATTTCAAGATCAATGGTGTGAAGGACGCCCTGCGCTCGGCGCCTTCTGTGACCGTCGAGCAAACCGAGACCGACCGCACCGAATTCACTTCACGCGGCTTCGACATCAATACGTTCGAATACGACGGCATGGGCATGCCGTTCGTGGGCACGGTTTTGGTGGGCGAACAGGATCTGGCCGAGTACGAACAGATTGACGTACTGCATGGCGCCAACGGTCTGATGAGCGGCGCGGGCAACCCGTCCGCCACCGTCAACTTCGTGCGCAAGCGTCCGACCAAGGATTTCCAGGCTCAGATCCAGACCAGCATCGGTTCCTGGGACAACCGTCGCATCGACGTCGACGTCGCCGGCCCGCTGACCGACACCGGCAACGTGCGCGGCCGTTTCATCTACTCCCATGACAAAGGTAACTCGTGGATGGACCGCTACAGTCACGAGCGCAACGTGGCCGCCGGCCTGCTTGCTTTCGATGTGTCGGACGCCGACACCGTGACCGTGGGCTTTTCCCAGCACAACAGCGATTCCAACGGCAGCACGTGGGGCAACCTGCCTCTGGTCGACGGCGCCGGCAACGCCATTCATTACAGCAGCCGCAGCAGCAGCATCGGCCAGCCGTGGACGTATTGGAACCTGCACACCACTCGCACCTTCATCGAGCTCAAGCACGACTTCGGCAACGACTGGAATGCGACGGTCACGGCGACCGGCGTGCAGGAAAAGCAGAACACCAACATGCTGTACGTTGACTCCGTCGCCGGTGACGTCGCGGAGGCCTACGCCAACCACACCAGCAGCGAAGCTCACCAGTTGCTGGGCGAGGCCAGGGTACAAGGTCCTTTCAGCCTGTTTGGGCGCGAACACCAACTGACCTTCGGCGCCGCCTATGGCCGTACTCATCAGAAAGCCCATGAGTACGACGAGAACCTGACCGGCGGCAGCGCCTTGACGACTTCGTTCCCGGACGTCCTGGCAGGCAACACGCCCATGCCGAACTTCGCCGTTACCAGCGAAGGCTTGTCGCAGAATTTTCAGGACACGCAAAAAAGCGTGTTTGCCGGGGCGCGTTTCAGCCTGACCGACGATCTGCACTGGATCGCCGGTGCGCGCATGCTCAGCGCCGACGGCAGCGGCAACAGCTATGGCACCGAGCACTACACCCGCGAGCACGGCAAAGTCACGCCATACACCGGCCTGGTCTATGACCTGAGCAATGAGTGGAGCGTCTACGGCAGTTGGACCAAGATCTACAACCCGCAATACAACTATATGGACGCCTCCGGCAAGCTGCTTGACCCGCTGGAAGGCAAGAGCATGGAGGTTGGCGTCAAGGGCAGCGTGATGGATGAACGCCTGAACGTGACCGCCGCGCTGTTCAAGACCGAGCAACAGAACGTTGCCGTGGATGCTGGCGTCATCGATGGCCGACAAGCCTATTCCCCGGACGACTTCAAGAGCCACGGCGTCGAGTTGCAAGCGTCCGGCGAAGTCATCGATGGCCTCGACGTGCTCGCCGGCTACACCTACGTGCGCATCGACAATGACGACGGCGAGAAGGCGCGCAAATACGTGCCGACCCACAGCTTCCGCGGCATGGCGACCTACCGTCTGCCTGGCATCCCGCAGATGAAAGTCGGTGCGCGGGTCAGTTGGCAGACTGCGGTCGAAAACGACGACAACAGCGCCATCAAGCAGAATGCCTACGGCCTGGTCGACTTGATGAGCAGCTACGACATCGACAGCAACTGGAGCACGTCGCTGAACCTCAACAACGTCACCGACCGCAAATACCTGCTGTCGCTGTACAACAACGCCCAGACCGCAAGCTACGGCGCACCGCGCAACCTGACAGCCTCGGTGACCTGGAAGTATTGACCGTGTCCGATGCCTTCGCAGCAGGCTGACCCGAGCCGCTGCAAAGGGCAAAGGTTCAGGCGGTTGTCACTCCAGCCAGCGATCGTAAAGCGCCGGGAAGCTCTGCATCAGCCAGTCAACGAATGCCTGAACCTGAGGCGCAAGCTGTGACCTGCTCGGGTACAATACGGAAACAGGCCTGGGCCGTGGTCGGTAGCGCTTGAGCACCTCGACCAGTGAGCCGTCGGCAAGGTATCGGTCCAGGGTCAAACCGGGTGCCTGAAGGATGCCGAAGCCTGCAACTCCGCACTGCACGTAGGCACTGGACTCATTGACGAGGATGCCATGACGGCTCACGTGACTCGTATCGCTGCCGTCCTGCAAGAATTGCCACGGAAGTTGCCGACGATTCTGGCCGGACAGGAAATTCACGCCTCGATGGTGGGCCAGTTGATCGGGCGTGTGCGGCTCGCCATAGGTCTGAAGATAGTCTGGCGCGGCGCAGGTAATCATGGTTGCCATTGCGACGCGCCGTGCGACGAGGCTCGAGT
The DNA here is from genome assembly GCF_030209235.1 of Pseudomonas sp. efr-133-TYG-103a. Classification (NCBI taxonomy): domain Bacteria; kingdom Pseudomonadati; phylum Pseudomonadota; class Gammaproteobacteria; order Pseudomonadales; family Pseudomonadaceae; genus Pseudomonas; species Pseudomonas sp. efr-133-TYG-103a. The sequence goes on along the minus strand of NZ_JARVSK010000005.1, from coordinate 124,881 downwards.
CCGGCAGCTCGCCAATCCTCAGCACGCAGTCAACGCCTTCCGCCACAAGGTCTACAGCCCGGTCGGTGACACCCAGGGTCATTTCGATGTCCGGATGAGCGACAGCAAAAGCCCGCAAGCTGGCGATGAATGCGGGCTGAGAAAATGCCGTGGGAATGTCGATGCGCAGTTTCCCGCGCAGTGAGGCGCCCGATGGGGCGAACATGGACGTGGTCTCGGCAATGCTGCCCAGGATGCCCATCACACGCTCGTAAAACTGCTCTCCCTCGGTCGTCAATCTGACCCGCCGGGTCGTGCGCTGAAAAAGCCTTACGCCAAGCGAAGCTTCCAGTTCCTGAATGGCGCGGGTCACCTGGGGCCGCCCGATCTGACTGGCATCCGCGGCCCGAGTGAAGCTGCCCATTTCGGCGACGCGGGCGAACACCTGCATTGACTGAAGCAACTCCATGGCGACCCCGTTTATTGCCTGACGAAAGAAGTTTCACGCATCCATTGTTGCTCCAGAGCATAACAGTCAGTTGGGCATCCAGGCATTTATTGCCGTACGCCGGCGTACAACAATGGCGGCACTTCACCGACGATGCGGTGACTCTTCTGGAGAAACGACATGAAAGCCTGGCTTCTCAACGACTTCGGTCTCGACAATCTGACCCTGAGCGATACGCCCACACCCGAGCCCAAGGCCGGCGAACTGCTGGTGAAAGTCGGCGCTGTTTCGCTCAACTTCCGCGACAAGGCAATCGTTGACGGCATCTACGAGCCGCACACAGTGCCCAAGCCGTTGATTCCGGTCAGCGACGCAGCAGGCACCGTGATCGCAGTGGGTGATGGCGTCAGCCGTTTCAGCGTGGGCGACCGCGTCAACTCGCACCTGTATTCCCGCTGGATCGACGGCCCGCCCGGCCCGAACGAACCGGATTTCTGCTTCGGCTCTCCATTGCCCGGAGGCTTGGCCGAATACATGATCATCCACGAAGACAGCGCCGTCATGGCGCCTCACAACATGTCTGACGAAGAGGCATCGACGTTGCCGATTGCCGCGCTGACGGCATGGTATTCGTTAGTCGATTACGGTCAGATCAAAGCGGGCGAAACGGTGCTGGTGCAAGGCACCGGCGGGGTGTCGATTTTCGCCATCCAGCTGGCGACGGCTCTGGGCGCCCATGTGATTGTGACGTCCAGCAGCGACGATAATCTGAACGCCGCGGTGAAGCTTGGCGCTGTCGCCGGCGTGAATTATCGAACCCACGCCAACTGGGAAGAAAAGGTCCTGGAGCTCACCGGCGGTAAGGGCGTGGATCTCCTTCTGGATGTCGCTGGAGGCAAAGGAGTCAATCAGTCGATTGCTGCAACCAAGGCCGCAGGCAAGATCGCCCAGATCGGCTTTCTGACAGGACAGACGACCGAACTGAGCCTGATGCCGCTGATCTTCCACCAGACAACCCTGCGCGGCATTGCCGTCGCGCCCCGCTCTTCGTTTGACCGGATGAACGCCTTTCTCGATCAGAACGCGATTCGACCCGTGATCGACAAAGTTTACGACTTCCAGCAAGCGCGGCAGGCCTATGAGCACTTGGCGAAAGGTGCGTTCGGCAAAGTCGTGATCAAGATTTCCTGACGCCCTTCGGCGTAGATCCCGACGTGATGCCGCACGTGTATCGGGGCCAGGTTGTGGTCCCGATATCACACATCTTCAACTGTCCCCAAAAACGAATCAGTGAGTCTCCTTTTAGCTGGATTGTTAACGTTTCGAAGCATCCATAAAGTACACCCCATGCCGCAGCCACTGAGCCATCCGCCAGATGCGGCGCCGCTTTCGACTCTTAACTTTCTCGACTCATAAAGGAATGCACCGATGACTACTTACAAGCGCCTGGACAAGAACGACGCCGTACTGCTGATGGTCGACCACCAGACCGGTCTGATATCGCTGGTGCAGGATTTCTCGCCGAACGAGTTCAAGAACAACGTTCTGGCCTTGGCGGATTGCGGCAAGTTCTTCAACCTGCCGACGATCCTGACCACAAGCTTCGAACAAGGCCCGAATGGTCCACTGGTGCCGGAGCTCAAAGAGATGTTCCCGGACGCGCCCTATATCGCCCGTCCAGGTCAGATCAATGCTTGGGACAACGAAGACTTCGTGAAAGCGATCAAGGCGACCGGCCGCAAGCAACTGATCATCGCCGGTGTCGTGACTGATGTCTGCGTGACGTTCCCGACCCTGAGCGCACTGGCCGAAGGATTCGACGTGTTCGTGGTGACCGACGCCTCAGGCACGTTCAATGAGGGCGTACAACAGGCGGCCTGGAACCGCATGTCGGCGGCCGGTGCCCAGTTGATGAACTGGTTCTCCGTGGCCTGTGAGCTGCATCGCGACTGGCGCAACGACATCGAAGGCCTGGGTAACCTGCTGTCGCAGCGCATCCCTAACTATCGCAATCTGATGAACAGCTACACCGCGCTCGCCGGCAAGCAATAACCCCTTGGCGCATCAGGCGGCGCGGCCGATCTGAACTTTTCCCTGTCACCCAAGCCAGGCCTGCTCATGCGGGCCTGGCTTGTTTATTTCTGGCCCACTCACCCATCCCGCGCATCGGACATGAGGTAAAAACGCCAAAATAGATGGCCATTTGCCCTAAAGCTGAGAGAATCGAAGTCGATAGGCAAATACATATATATGAATAGGCTCTCTCCGATGAATCTGCGCAGTCTGAATATCGCTCCTCGATCATTGACCTGTTTCGGCTTTTTCGCCCTGTTGATTACCGCCGTTGGGTTGTTTTCCCTGCAACAGGCTTCCCGGCTGAAGGAAACGCGGGAGACATTGCAGGACAACGTCTTGCCGACCTTGCTCGCCATCGATCAGATCAAGAACGATCTGCTGACCATTCGCCTGGGCAACACCAGTCTGCGAGCCGCGCAGAACGAGGACGCCATTGCTCATGCGCGCAAACGCGTCGATCAAGGTCGCCTGGATCTGGAAAAGGACGTCAAGCAACTCAAGCCGCTGTTGCTGACCGAGCGAGGACTGGCGGCTTATGCCGCGATGGCAGGCAACCTGTCTGCCTACCTCGAAGTTCACTCCCGCTATTTGCAGGCCGTCGCGCAAAAACGTGAGGACGTGATCACGGCAATGACCCAGCCCGGCGGGGAGCAAACCCGCGCCGCCGACCTGCTGGCCAAGGATATCGCCACCGTTTCGGACCTTGCGCAGCAGAAGATGGCAGCCTCGGACGCAGCCGCCGATGACACCTACGCTCAGGCGATTCGTGTGGTGATCGCTGCGATTCTGATCGCGTTGGTTGCGACCCTGCTGATCGCCACCCTCTTCACTCGCAGCCTGATGGCGCCGATCCAGAAGGCCCTGGCTGTGGCTCAACAGATTGCCGAAAACGATCTGGGCAAGCCGATTCTGGTGGACGGCAAGGACGAACCCGGCCGTCTGTTAGCGGCGTTGTCGGTGATGCAGCAGAACCTGCGCACCACCTTGTCCGAACTGTCTCACTCATCAAACCAGCTGGCATCGACCTCAGAGGAGATGACGGCCGTCACCGAAGACGCCCTGCGTGGCATTCAGCGTCAGGACGACGAAATCAATCAGGCTGCCACCGCGATCAACCAGATGAGCACGGCGGTGGAAGACGTGGCGCGCAATGCTGCACACGCATCTGAAGCGGCGCGTCATTCGACGCAGTCTGCCGAGAACGGCACGCGCCGGGTCGATGAGACGCTGCAGGTCATTCAAGAACTGCACACCACCGTCGGCACCACGGCGGTCGAGATCGATGGGCTGGCCGGTGAAGTGCAGAACATCAGCGCCGTGCTCGATGTGATCCGCGGCATCGCCGATCAGACCAACCTGCTGGCCCTCAACGCGGCCATCGAAGCGGCGCGCGCTGGCGAGGCCGGACGTGGTTTTGCGGTGGTGGCCGACGAGGTGCGCGCCCTGGCTCATCGCACGCAGCAATCGACCGCCGAGATCGAGAAGATGATCGGCTCGATTCAGTCCGGTGCCAGCAAGGCCGTCGACGCGATGGGCCAGAGCAGCGAGAAAGCGCGTGCCAGTCTTGAAGTCGCCGAGGCCGCGGGCCGGGCGCTCGCAGAAATCACGGCGGCCATCGTGCACATCAACGAGCGCAACGTGAGCATCGCCTCCGCCACCGAGGAGCAGGCACAAGTGGCGCGTGAAGTGGACCGCAACCTGACCAGCATTCGCGACCTGTCGCTGCAGACATCGGCGGGTGCCAATCAGACCTCCGCCGCCAGTTCGGAGCTGTCGCAACTGGCCGTGGGGCTCAACCGGCTGGTGCTTAATTTCAAGATGTAACCGATACGATCACGGGCGGCACGCTCTGTCAGTCACTCTATGTGGCAGGGCCTGCGCCCATATCACGCCGGACAACGACAAGGCCGACCTTTGGCGCCTCATCGTTCTTTGCCTAGCCCTGCGCCGCTATAACCTCAGGCTATCGGTGTATGTGATGTTTTGAGTAGACGCGACATAGCAACTTTCACACACTCCTCGCATGGCCGATCGACAGGTCGGCTTCTCATAACAAATACAAGAAAGAGGATCACCATGCGAACCGCATCTTTTCGACGCGCGTCCCGTTTGCTGCTCGGCTGTACGCTGACCTGCGCCGCCGCGCTTCCCGTTCTGGGTCTTTCCACCCCCGCTCTCGCCGCCTGGCAACCCGACAAAAACGTCGAGATCGTCGTGGCCGGTGGTCCTGGCGGCGGCACTGATCAGCTCGGTCGCCTGATCCAGTCGATCATCAGCACCCACAAGCTGCTGGACGTCAACACCGTGGTCCTGAACAAAGGCGGCGGCAACGGCGCCGAAGCCTTCCTCGACATGAAGGTCTCCAAGGGCGACGCCGACAAACTGGTCATCGCCACCAACAACATTTACCTGCTGCCGCTGGTTTCCAAGCTTGGCTATGAATGGCAGGAACTGACGCCGGTTGCGGCGGTTGCCGAGGATGACTTCATCCTCTGGACCTACAAGGATGCGCCGTGGAAAGACGCAAAAGGCTTCTATGATGCCGTCAAATCCAATGCGTCGAACCTGCGCATGGGCGGCAGCCAGTCCAAGGACGTCGACCAGACCCTCACCCTGTTGCTCAATCAGACCAACAACACCAAGCTGGTGTACATCCCCTTCAAAAGCGGCAGCGAAGCGGCGACCCAGCTGGCGGGCAAACATATTGCCGCCAACGTCAACAATCCCGCCGAAAGCATCAGCCAGTGGCGCGGCGATCAAGTGCAGCCGCTGTGCGTGTTCAGCAAGGAGCGCATGGGTTACACCGACAAAGTCGCCGGCGACAAGTCCTGGTCGGACGTGCCCACCTGCCACGAAGCCGGCCTGGGGATCGATCAGTACCGCTTCCCGCGCACGGTGTTCATGCCCGGCAATGTCAGCGCCGAGCAGCGGGCGTTCTACACCGAACTGATGCGCAAGGTGTCGGAGACGCCGGAGTTCAAGGCTTACGTGAGACAGAACGCGCTGGTGCCGACCTTCCTGGAAGGCGATCAGTTGACCGCCTATATCGAGAAAGACACCGCCCGCGTGACCCCGGTGTTCAAGGAAGCCGGCTGGCTGCGTAACTGATCCGCCCTGCCGCCGCTTGCCTGCGCCGCAGGCAGTGTCGGTCCTTCGCTGGAGGTGTTCGATGGCACATTCTTCTCACTCGTCTTCGCTGGTCTGCACCCGTTGGGTCGAACTCGGGCTCGCCCTCTTCACCCTGCTGATCGGCGCGGTAGTCATGTCCGGCAGTGTCGAGCAAGGCATCGGCTGGGGCGACGCCGGCCCGGAACCGGGTTACTTCCCCTTCTACATCGGGCTGTTACTGGCGACGGCAAGCCTGGCCAACGGCGTGCTGACGCTGATTCGCTGGAAACCGTTGAGCACAAGCTTCGTCAGCCGCGGCGCATTCCGCCAGGTGCTGTCGGTGTTCATCCCCATCGCCCTGTTCGTCTGTGCCATGCCGTTCTCCGGCATTTACGTCGCCTCGGCCGTGTTCATCGCCTGGTTCATGTGGCGTGACAAAGTCCGCACCAAGCCGTACGGCAAACCCATGATCGTCGCAGTGTCGGTGGGTGCAGTGCTGGCCAGTTATCTGATTTTCGACCTGTGGTTCAAGGTCCCGCTGGACGCAGGCCCGATGGGCGACTGGATCGCCATGGCCGGGAGATCGCTGAGATGAGCGAGTTCGACTCTCTGCTGCAGGGCATGAACCTCATCCTCACGCCCGGTCACATCGGTCTGATGGTCGTGGGCGTTCTGTTGGGGATTCTGGTCGGCGTTCTTCCCGGACTCGGCGCGCCCAACGGCGTCGCGCTGCTGTTGCCGATCACGTTCACGATGTCGCCGGTGTCGGCCATCATCCTGCTGTCGTGCATGTACTGGGGCGCGCTGTTCGGGGGCTCGATCACCTCAATCCTGTTCAACATACCCGGCGAACCGTCATCGGTCGCGACGACCTTCGACGGCTATCCCATGGCCCGGGAAGGCCGCGCCGCCGAAGCCCTGACGGCCGCGTTCAGTTCAGCGCTGATCGGCGCGCTGGCAGGCGTGCTGTTACTGACGTTTTTGTCCACGCGCATCGCCGAATTCGCCATGACGTTCAGCTCGCCCGAGTTTTTCGCGGTGTACCTGCTCGCCTTCTGCACGTTCATCGGCATGAGCAAGAATCCGCCACTGAAAACCGTCGTTGCCATGATGATCGGTTTCGCGATGGCGGCGGTCGGCATGGACACGGTTTCCGGTAACCTGCGCCTGACGTTCGATCAGCCGGCGCTGATGACTGGCATCAGTTTTGAAGTCGCGGTGATCGGGCTTTTCGGGATCGGCGAGATTCTCTGCACGGTTGAAGAAGGTCTGGTGTTCCGTGGTGAGCATGCGCGCATCACGCCGATGGTGATCCTGCGGACCTGGGCGAAATTGCCGCGTTACTGGTTCACGATCCTGCGCAGCACTGTCGTCGGTTGCTGGATGGGTGTGACACCGGGCGGCCCGACCGCAGCGTCGTTCATGAGCTACAGCATCGCGCGCCGTTTTTCGAAGAACCGCGACAACTTCGGCAAGGGTGAAATCGAAGGCGTCATCGCCCCGGAAACCGCCGACCATGCCGCAGGCACCAGCGCCCTGCTGCCGATGCTGACCCTCGGTATTCCAGGCTCGGCAACGGCCGCAGTCATGCTCGGAGGCCTGATGATCTGGGGCCTGCATCCGGGCCCAACGCTGTTCGCCGAGCAGCACGACTTCGTCTGGGGCCTGATCGCCAGCATGTATCTGGGCAACGTGGTCAGCTTATTGGTGGTGCTGGCCACGGTGCCGCTGTTTGCGTCGATTCTGCGGATTCCGTTCTCGATCATCGCGCCGATCATCATCATGGTGTGCGCGATCGGCGCGTACTCGGTCCACAACTCGATGTTCGACGTGCTGCTGATGCTGGGCTTTGGCGCGCTGGGTTATCTGTTCAAGAAACTCGGCTATCCCATCGCGCCGCTGGTGCTGGCGGCCGTACTGGGCGACAAGGCCGAAGATGCGTTTCGTCAGTCGATGCTGTTCTCTGACGGGCATCTGGGTATTTTCTGGTCCAATCCGCTGGTCGGCAGCCTGACCACCGCGGCGCTGCTGATGCTGTTCTGGCCGCTGATTTCGGCGGGCATCAAAACCGTCTTCGGCTGGCGCAATCGTCACGCAATCAAGCCGAAAACGCTGTGATGACACGCAATGCTGGAAATGCCCTGCAGTTCTTGTCAGGCTCGCCGCACCCTTCTACGCGAGCCAATCACATGACCAGGATTCCCGAGGCCAATGTTATCCACAGCCGTCTGCGCCTGCGCCAGTTGCGGCTGATGCTGGCCTTGCAGGAATTCGGTTCGCTGCGCCGCGCCGCCGATAACATCGGCATGACCCAGCCGGCCGCCACCAAGATGCTGCACGAGGCGGAGGACCTGCTGGGGGTCGAACTGTTCGAGCGCCTGCCGCGAGGCATGCGCGCGACCCCGTTTGGCGACACGGTCATCTATTACGCACGCATGGTGTTCGCGGAACTGAGCGGCATGCGCGAGGAACTGGTGGCGCTGGAGTCCGGCAATCTGGGGCGCGTGGCGGTCGGCGCCATTCCCGCCCTGGCGTCCGGGTTGCTGACGCGCACCATCGCCACTTTGAAACAAAGCCATCCGCGGTTGTCGATGAGCATTCAGGTCGACACCAGCGATGTGCTGGTGCAAGCCCTGTTGCAAGATCAGCTCGACGTCGTGCTGGGCCGGATTCCCGGCGGCGCCCGGGCGGAAGAACTGCTTTTCGACAGCCTTGGCGAAGAGGCGCTCTGCGTGATCGCAGGCGCTCAGAACCCGCTGGTCCACGCCACCGACCTGAGCTGGGCCGCGTTGCAGAACGAAACCTGGGTGCTGCAACAACACCCAAGCCCGATGCGCGCGATCGTCAATCAGGTTTTTCACAACGCCCGCGTCGACATCCCCAACAGCATCGTCGAAACCACCTCGATCATGACGCTGCTCTCGCTGGTCCAGAACACCGACATGCTCGGCATCACGCCGGTTTCAGTCGTGGAAGACTACGCCGGGCGAGACCTCCTGGCCGTCCTGCCCATCAGCTTCGAAGCACGCCTGCCACCTTATGGCCTGATCACCCGCAGGCATCGCATCCAGTCATCGGCCATGCAGGCGTTCATCAACTCGGTGAAGGCGGAGCAAGGCGGTAACTAGCGTTTAACGGTCGCTCATGCATGCGGTCAGTTCAGCGTGACGTCATCGCGGCGTGCCCTGAACCATTCCCTCCGTTTCCACCTCTTAGTCCCAGCAGTCAGACGATCGGCCTCCCCTGCCGTCTACACTTCCTACACGACTAAAAGAGGATTCCACCATGCTCTGGAAAAAAGGACGTCGCAGTGACAACGTCGTCGATGCGCGCGACGACACCGGTGGCGGGGGTGGGATGCGCATTGGCGGTAAGGGCCTGGGCCTGGGCGGCATCGTGATCATCGTCGCCATCGGTTTGTTGACCGGTCAGGACCCGATGCAGATTCTGGGGCAGATTGCCGGACAGATGGGCACGCAGCAATCCACGGGGGTCAATCCCCAGACGCGCCAGGCGCCGCCAGCGAACGACGAGCAGGCGGATTTCGTGCGTGCCATTTTGGGCGATACCGAGGACACGTGGGGCCAGATCTTCCAGCAAGGCGGCCGGCAATATAAGAATCCAACCCTCATTCTGTTCCGGGGCCAGGTGCAGTCCGCCTGCGGTTTCGCGTCTTCGGCCAGCGGGCCGTTTTACTGTCCGGGCGATCAGCGGGTCTATCTGGACATGGAATTCTTCCGAGAGATGTCCCAGCGCTTCAAGGCCGCCGGGGATTTTGCCCAGGCGTATGTGATCGCACATGAAGTTGGCCATCATGTGCAGACCTTGCTCGGGGTTTCGGCTAAAGTTGACGCCGCCCGCCAGCGTGGCATGCGCATGGAGGGCGACGCGGGTCTGCTGGTCCGCCAGGAACTGCAAGCTGACTGCCTTGCCGGAGTTTGGGCCAACAACGCACAAAAGCGTTTGAACTGGCTTGAACCTGGTGATATTGAAGAGGCGCTGAACGCCGCCAACGCCATTGGTGACGACCGCCTGCAGCAGCAAAGCCAGGGGCGCGTCGTACCGGACTCGTTCACACACGGGACGTCTGCCCAGCGGGTGCGCTGGTTCAAGACAGGTTTTGCCCAGGGACAAATCAACCAATGCGATACCTTCGCCGCCAAGAGCCTCTGATCACATGATGAAACCGCTTTCGATCCTGTTGTTGGGCACCCTGATGAGCATCACTGCTCATGCTGCGGATCAGGCGGTCAAATCCATCAGCCCGGACCGGCTGCTGATCAACGGAACGACTCAGGCCACGCTGGGCCTGAGCCAGAACTGGGTCAAGCCCAGCCCGCAGATTCAACGGGTGGTCATCATTTTTCACGGCCGCCTGCGCAACGCACAGACTTATTTGCGCAGCGCCGAGCGCGCTGCCAACCAATCCAGACAGCGCTCGAAAACCTTGCTGATCGCGCCGCAGTTTCTCGACGAAAAAGACATCGTCGCCCATCACTTGCCCGATGCGGTCCTGCGTTGGCGGGGTAACGACTGGATGGCGGGCGACAAGTCGATCGGCGCCAAACCGGTCAGCTCGTTCGTGGTCATCGACCATATCCTCAAGCGCCTGAGCGACAGCAAGCTGTTCCCGAATCTGAAAGAAGTCGTGATTGCCGGCCACTCCGGCGGCGCGCAGGTCGTGCAGCGTTACGCGATGATCGGGGGCAAGGAAGACGCGCTGTTGAAGAAGGAAGGCATCAAGCTGCGCTATGTGATCGCCAACCCGTCGTCGTATGCCTATTTCGATGCGACACGGCCGGTGTCCGTGGATGCCGCGACTTGCCCGACGTTCGATACCTGGAAATACGGTCTGAACAAACTGCCTGCGTATGCCGGCAAGGAAACGCCCGCTGAGCTGGAAGCCGCCTACGTCAAACGCGACATCACTTACTTGTTGGGCGAGCTGGACACCGACCCCGAGCACCCGGCGCTGGACAAGGATTGCGGCGCTGAAGCCCAAGGCCCGCAGCGCCTGGCGCGCGGCCACAACTATTTCGACTATCTGACCAAGCGCCACCCCGAAGGCCTGAACCAGCGACTGGTCGAAGTGAAAAATGTGGGTCACAACGGCGACGCGATGTTCACCTCTCCCGAAGGTCAGACGGCGTTGTTCAAGGGCAATTGAGCGTGACGGGCGCGTGTCGGATCGCGCCTTTTTCAGTTTGCTCGCGATGGGGTGAGGCCTGAGACTTCGTCGCCGACCGACCCGCCGCCATCGCGGGCAAGTGCGCTCCTACGGGGTGATTGCGGACATTCCCGACTTCTCGGCCAAGCCTCCGAACCGTAGGAGCGCGCTTGCCCGCGAAGACTTGTTTTCAACCGCTGCATCTTCAGCGGATGGCAGGGTCTTTTCGCGAGCAAGCTCACTCCTACAGGGTGATTGCGGACATTACCCGGCGTCCCCGCCAGGCCTCCGAACCGTAGTAGCGCGCTTGCCCGCGAAGACTTGTTTCCAAGCGCTGCATCTCCACAGCATGCACCGGCCTCTTCCCGGCTGAAGCCGGTCCTACAGACGCTGCGACCTCTTCGTAGGACCGGCTTTAGCCGGGAAGGCGTCGGGCGTTACGCCGCGGATCGAAAGGGGCGTGAAAGACAGTTGGCTCACGCCCACAACGGTATTGCGGAATTACCCGACTTCCCGACCAGGCCTCCGAACCGTAGGAGCGCGCTTGCCCGCGAAGACTTGTTTTCAACTGCTGCATCTCCACAGTCTGCACCGGCCTCTTCCCGGCTGAAGCCGGTCCTACAGACGCTGCGACTTCTTTGTAGGACCGGCTTTAGCCGGGAAGGCGTCGGGCGTTACCCCGCTGATCGAAAGGGGCGTTAAAGCCAGTTGGCTCGCTCCTACAAGGGAATCGCGGACATTACTCGGCGTCTCCGCCAGGCCTCCTGCAGGTTGGTCCACGGAAATGCTGCGGCGTTATCTTCCGTCAAACACCCGCGCCGATCATCGTCTTCAGCACCCGGCAGTCTTCGGCATGCCAATCGGTGAGGTCCGGCCATGGATTTTCGGGCAGGTTGACCAGCACGGTGCGCGCGCCGGCCGCTTTGCCGCAGGCCAGGTCGAACTGGTAGTCGCCCACCATCACCATCTCAGCGGGGGCGACGTTCCAGGCCTGAGCAAGTTTGAGCAGACCACCGGGGTCGGGTTTGGGTGGCGCCTCGTCACGTCCGAGGACGTCTTCGACGGCGAAACAGTCTGCAATGCCGATGGCTTCCAGCGTCACGTGGGCCAGCTCGCGGGCGTTGCGCGTGAGAACACCCAGCCGGTAACCGCGACCGGCAAGTTCGCGTACCAGTTCGACAGCGCCTGTCGCCGGTCGTGAGGCGATGGCCAGCTCGCGCTCATGCTCCAACAGCCACGCGTGCTTGGCGGCCGCAACGTCGGCGGGCAATGCAGCCAGATGACCGAGAATGTCGTCTTCCAGCGGAATCTGCAGCGCGCGCTTGATGGCCGGGAAGTCATGGACAGCAACCGTCAGCGTGCCGTCCATGTCGAACACCCAATGCCGAAGCTGCGCCAGCCTCATGACCAATCCTTGCGGTGACGAATCAACCCTTCCTGGCTGACAGAAGCCACCAGCTTGCCGTCCCGGTTGTAAACGCTGCCCCGTGAAAATCCGCGGGAATTGCCGGCCCACGGGCTGTCCATGGCATAGAGCAGCCACTCGTCCGCGCGCAGTTCGCCGTGAAACCACAGCGAGTGATCAAGGCTGGCGATCTGCATGTCCTTCTGCCAGACCGTCTTGCCGTGGGGCAGCAGCGAGGTGGTCAGCAGGTTGAAGTCGGAGGCATAGGCGAGCATGTACCGATGCAGCGCGGGGATGTCCGGCAGCGAGCCGTCAGCCCGGAACCACACGTATTTGACCGGATCGGCCGGTTTGGGGTTGTAGGGGTCGGACTCGGTGACCGGCCGGAATTCGATTGGCTTGGGGCACAGCAGCTTGTCCTTCATGTGCTCGGGAATCAGGTGCTCGCGCTGACGCATCAACTCTAGTTCCGAAGGCAGATTTTCCGGTCCGACCACCTGCGGCATCTGGCTCTGGTGCTCAAACCCTTCTTCGTCGTACTGAAAAGAAGCGCTGCAGGTGAAGATCGGGTTGCCCTTCTGAATGGCCGTGACCCGACGCGTGCTGAAACTGCCGCCATCGCGCACACGGTCGACCTGATAAACCACCGGCAGATGCGCATCACCCGGGCGCAGGAAGTAGCCGTGCAACGAGTGCACGTGGCGTTCGTCCTCAACGGTCTTGCTGGCCGCCGACAGTGACTGCCCCAGCACCTGCCCACCAAACAGCTGACGAAAGCCAAGGTCCTGGCTGCGCCCGCGGAAGAGATTTTCTTCGATGGGTTCCAGACTCAACAGCGCTACCAGATCATCCAGCACATGGCTCATTCGGGGTTCCTCGCAAACGGTCATCACACACCAGTCATCACAAAACAGGCCACGGGCCGGTCAAGACGACGCCGTGGAAGATTGCGAAATGATACAGAGTTTGCAGCCCGTTTCGCGCACGCAATCACAGCGTCGCGAGCCAGCCCTGGCGATTGATCCGATACAGCACGTGAGGCCGCAGCGGATGGCCTTCCGGAAGGTTGGGATGGGCGAAATCGTCGGCGGGGTTGTTCTGCATGCCGATCGCCTGCATCACTTTCTGCGACGGCAGATTGCTGGTGGCCGTGAAGGACACGATCTCATCCAGTTCCAGGTGTTCGAAACCGCAGCCCAGCACGGTCCATGCGGCTTCACTGGCGTAGCCCAGGCCCCAGTGTTCTCTGGCCAGCCGCCAGCCGATCTCGACCGCAGGCGTGAATGCGGCTTCGAATCCCACGACGTTGAGTCCGGTGAAGCCGATGAACTCGCCGGTATCCTTACGCTCCAGTGCCCACAATCCGAAGCCGTACTCCGCGAAATGCCCGCGGACACGGCCAATCATCTTGGCGCTTTCCAGCCGGCTCATGCACGCCGGGAAGTAACGCATGACGTGCGGATCCGCGCACATTTGCGCGAAGGCCGGCAAATCATCATCTCGCCACTGACGCATCAACAAACGCGCGCTGCTGAGCTCGAGTATCGGCTCCATTGAACGTCTCTCCTGCCCGACACCTCAAATTTCCCGTCAGTTTACCAGCGCCCCGGCCCAGCAAATCGCTGTGCGGTGACCACCGTAACTGGCAAGATTCCCCTTCGAACCCGACGCGTAAGTGCCATGCCCCTGCCTCTTATCTACCACGAAGACTACAGCCCGACGTTTGCGCCCGATCATCGCTTCCCGATGGAAAAGTTCCGGCTGCTGCACGACCACCTTATCGACAGCGGCCTGACCACGGATGCTCAATTGTTTCGCCCGGAGGTCTGCCCGGACGACATTCTTGCGCTGGCGCACGACCCTGCCTACATCCGCAGGTACATGCAGGGCGAGCTTTCCCGCGAGGATCAGCGCCGATTGGGCCTGCCCTGGAGCGAGGATCTGGCCCGACGTACGGTGCGCGCGGTGGGCGGTTCGCTGCTGACCGCCGAGAAAGCGTTGCAGCATGGTCTGGCGTGTCATCTGGCGGGCGGCACCCATCACGCGCACTACGATTATCCGGCGGGATTCTGCATCTTCAACGACCTGGCGATCATCAGCCATTACCTGCTGCAGAGCGGTCGGGTGGACCGTGTGCTGATCTTCGACTGCGACGTTCATCAGGGCGACGGTACGGCGCGAATCCTCGAACACACCGAAGACGCGATCACGGTCTCGCTGCACTGCGAGAAGAACTTTCCGGCGCGCAAGGCGCAGAGCGACTGGGACATTCCGCTGCCCATGGGCATGGGTGACGACGATTACCTGAAGGTGGTCGATGACACGCTCAATTACCTGTTGCCGCTGTATCGGCCTGATCTGGTGCTCTACGACGCCGGCGTCGATGTGCACAAGGACGACGCCCTGGGTTATCTGCAACTGACCGATGCGGGGGTTGCCCGTCGCGACGAGGCCGTGATGCGTCATTGCCTGGGCCGCGATATCCCGGTCACGGCCGTGATCGGTGGCGGCTACAGCAAGGATCGGCACGCCCTCGCGCGACGTCACGGCATCCTGCACCACAGCGCCCAACGGGTGTGGATATCTGAAGGGCTGTAAACCTGCCTCAGTGTCGATTTACCCACATCCACTGTGGAGCGGCCTGTGGATAACCTGAGCGCAAGCCGACAGAGCCCGTATTGCGCGTGGCTTGGCGCCCTCTGTACGTTTTTTGCTCAACAGTTGTCCACAGATCATTCGCTCGTCGTACGCCTGGGGTAGAATGCGCGGCCTCTTTCATCGATCCGCAGCCCGCCATGACCTCGAACACCCCTTGCGCTCAGACAGTCGCCATCATTGGCGGCGGACCCACCGGCTTGATGGCGGCGGAAGTGTTGAGTCAGGCAGGTTTCAGGGTCGATGTGTATGACGCCATGCCGTCGGTGGGGCGCAAGTTTCTGCTGGCCGGTGTGGGCGGCATGAACATCACCCATTCCGAAGCCTGGCCGGCGTTCCTCTCCCGCTACGCCGAGCGCGCGCCGATGATCGCCCCGTTGCTGCGCGGTTTCGACGCGCAGGCGCTGTGCGCGTGGATTCATGGCCTGGGGATCGAGACGTTCGTGGGCAGCTCGGGTCGCGTCTTCCCCACCGACATGAAAGCCGCGCCTTTGCTGCGCGCCTGGCTCAAGCGCCTGCGGGACGCCGGGGTAGTTATCCACACCCGCCATCGCTGGCTTGGCTGGAACGCCGATAACACCCTGCGCATTGCCGGGCCTGAGGGCGAATTGTCCATCGCGCCCGCCGCGACCTTGCTGGCGCTGGGCGGCGCCAGTTGGGCGAGGCTCGGCTCCGACGGTGCCTGGTTGCCGTTGCTCAAGCAGCACGATGTGCAGGTCGCCGCCCTGCAGCCCGCCAACTGCGGGTTCGACGTAAGCGCCTGGAGTGAACTGCTTAGCAGCAAGTTCGCGGGTACGCCGCTCAAGAACATTGCCATCGGCCTGCGCGGTCAGCCGCAGCGACTGGGGGAATGTGTGGTGACCCGCAACGGCGTCGAAGGCAGCCTGATTTATGCGCTGTCGGCGCAGATTCGCGAGGCGATCAATCAGCACGGCGCCGCCGTGGTGGAGATCGATCTGTTGCCCGGCAAAGCCATCAAGGATGTGAAAAAAGCCCTGAGCAAACCCCGTGGCTCACGCTCGATGTCCAAACATTTGCACAGCCAGTTGGGACTCGATGGCCTCAAGGCCGCGCTGTTGCGTGAGCTGACGCCCGCCGAGACTTTCGCCGATCCGGACCTGTTGGCGCAGGCGATCAAAACCCTGCCGCTGACGCTGATCAGGCCGCGTCCGCTGGACGAAGCCATCAGCACTGCGGGCGGCGTGAAGTTCGAATCCATGAACGGGCAACTGATGCTGAAGTCGTTGCCGGGCGTGTTCTGCGCCGGTGAGATGCTCGACTGGGAAGCGCCCACCGGCGGCTACCTGCTCACTGCCTGCTTCGCCAGCGGACGCGCCGCCGGGTTCGGGATCGTCGAGTGGTTGCGCCGAGGCTGAGCCGCTTCACGATCCCTTCGCACGGGCGGCCTCAGCCCGGTATCGCCGCCTTGCTGACCAAGGCCTTGCGCCGCGACGCATTGATGACTCGCTTGCCCAGCGCAACGCCCTTCATCTCGATGTAGGTGTGCGCCAATGCCGCCAGCCCCATAGCCGCGAGCGTAACGACCACGACAAAGCCGTTGTTGATCAGCAATGAACCGGTGTCCATGTAGCGTTGACCTTCGATCATCGGCGCCATGTCGCGACCGGTCAGTTTCTGCGCCACGATGAATACGGTCGAAAGGCAAAACAGCAGCGATGCGTGGGTCATGTAGATCGAATACGACAGCTTGCCCAGCAGCGTGAACAACCCGGTTTTCAACAGCGCCGACACCAGCCCGCCTTCGAACGCAAACACCAGCACCAGCAGGCAGAACATGAGACTGGCGATGGGTGAGCGATCTTCGAAGTCGTTCATGATCAGCCAGTACGTCGCAAACATCAGCAGGCATTCGAGTACGGTCATCGACCATTGCACGGGCACGAACCGGTCGCGGATCAGCCGATAGACCAGATACGTGATGTTGCCGGCGAAGAAACACGAGAGCCCCAGCATGGCGCGCCACACCAGCGGCTCGTTTTCCGTGAAGATCAGAACGAACGCGATCACCGAGATGCAGGCCGCCAGCAGGAAACGGTTGCGCATCGAAAAAATGCACACCAGGCCGAACAGCATATAAATGTAGAACTCGATGCTGATGCTCCACGACGGGTAATTGAACGACATGGTTTCGGTCAGCGTCGTCCACGCTTGCAGCAAGAGCAGGTTGGGGAGTATCTCCGCAGGCGCGAACAGCCCGGTGAATGGCACGTTATTGAGGTTGAATCCTTTGTTGTAAGCCGCCCAGCGCACCAGCTCGAAAGCAATGAACACCAGCAGCATCGTCAAGTGCAGCGGATAGAGACGGAAAAATCGGGAAATGAAGAAGTCCTTGAACCCGAGCCTCAGTTTCATCCCGTAGGAATGGGCCAGCACGAAGCCGCTCAGAACGAAGAAGAAATTGAGCAGGATGTCCACTCTTCGAAAAAACGGCATTTCGGTAAATGAGCCCACGACATGCAGGTGATAGAACACCACCAACAGTGCGCAGACACCTCTGAAACTGTCGAGGGTGGTGAATCGCTTGACTGGTTCCATGGCACAACTTCCGTCCCGGTTTATGAAGCGCGCTCGGCGGCAGCGAAGGCTCGCGGCAGTGACACGGTATTGCGTTCAGCACAGCGTCGATAGTTGAAATATTTCATGTCTGATACAAACCACGGCGCAAAACTTGACGCCATTGTTTGACGAACACGACCGCACAGTCATAAAGAAACCAAATGGTCCGGACGCTTCGATAAAAGACTGGAGAAAGCACACAGCGCCTCGAAGGCGCTGCGTTGCGGATAGCTTGCAGGCCGTTGATCAGGCGCTGCGTGAGGCCTTCTCGTTCAGCAGTTGCCGGGCTGAGTCAGCGATCATCACCACGCCGCCTGCCAGCATCAGCACGTCCTTGAGCACCAGCCGACCGCCCCCCGAGAGGTACGGAAAACCGAAGTTGGCGTCACCCAGGTTCGAGACCCAGGCCTCAGGCGTTGTGATCAGGAAAGACAGCGTGACGATCGGGGTCAGGAACGCGAGCACCGAACCGACCATTCCCAGCCGTTTCGAGAACGCGTAGGACAGCACCAGCAGGCCGATCAGAATCTCGACGGTGCCAAGGCCATCGGAAAAGGTGTACGTGTTGTTGCTGACTTGCCACTCGCGTTTGACTGGATCGAGCTGGCCCTCGTGAGTCAGATGCTCTTTGTATTCGTGCGGATGGTTGTAGAAGAACGACATGACCGGGCTGTTGGCCACGAACGGGGTGATGCTGTCGGCTTCATAGGGGACGAATTTGAGTGCGCCGATCCAGATAAAAATGATCGCCACACCAATCCTGATCAGGTGGATGCCGAGGGTGTCGAGACGTGTCGCTTTGCGCAGCAGTGAGTTGAGCGTGAACATGATGGTGAGTCCTCTGTGTATTCAGTGGGCTCAAGGTTAAAGTTCACGGGACGCACCGTTGCGTCTGATCCTCTCAAGCTTTTGCGCAATCGTCTCAGTCCGCTGCCTACAGACCTTCATCATTCGTCCAGAGGCTCTGGCTCGCGGCTTTGGCAACTATCAATTGCAGCGATGTTCGCTACCAATCGTATTGACTTCTTAATAATCCAGCGCCGAGTAACATTGCCTCCATAGCAAGTTACCAACTAACGAGTTCTGGAGTAAACATCATGAAAACCAACAAACTGATCCTTGGCCTGGCCTTCTCCGTACTGGCAACCAGCGCGTTCGCACTTCCAGCCGTTGACGCCAGCAAATACGTCAATGCTCCGGTCGTTGCAGAAAATGGCTCTTCCCATACCAACATGGGCCGCGTCGCCGCTGACGGTGCTGACCGTGTCGGTGCAAACCGCGTTGCCGCCGATGGTGCTGATCGTGTCGGTGCTAACCGCGTCGCCGCTGATGGTGCTGATCGTGTTGGTGCAAACCGCGTCGCTGCTGATGGTGCTGATCGTGTCGGTGCAAACCGCGTCGCTGCTGACGGTGCTGATCATGTCGGTGCTAACCGCGTCGCTGAAAACGGTTCGGAACACACTCAACTGGGCCGCATCGCTGCTGACGGCGCCGATCACGTCGGTGCAAACCGCCTGAGCTGATCCAGACGTTCTCTCCCCTACCAGCCCGGCAATCGCCGGGTTTGATTGTTTCTGAGCCCCGCAAATCCTGCCTGCGCCCGCGTCACAGCTATCGACTCAAGCGAAATTCACGCGCTGAAACATTTTCCCGCGACTCATTTCTGACATTTTTTTCAGAAATCTCCGACGCCGCCGATGCATTCGTACATTTGAATGTTTTGCTGGTTTCTACAACAACAAATCTCCAGCTGACGATTTCGAACAATGGACATTCTGGAGAATCATGATGAACAGCTGGTTCGCGAACATCAGCGTCAATCTGAAACTGGCCCTCGGGTTCGGTGTTGTACTTGTTTTCACTGCCCTGCTTGCGCTGATCGGCTGGACCAGCCTGGGCAACATGACCTACCGCAGCGACCGGGTTTCGGACATTTCCAAGCTGTCGGCCAAGCTGACGGACCTGCGCATCACCCGCCTGCAATACATGCTGTCCAATGGTGACGAAGCGGTCGCGCAAAACGTGCAGAACGCGCTGGACGGCTTCAAGGCCCAGCAGCAATACCTGCAGAACACTTTCAGCAACCCGGTCAACGTCCCGCCGATCAAGGCGCTGGGCGATCAGGTTGCGGCGTATCAGAGTTCCCTGAACAAAATGCGCGAAGGCTACCGCGCCAGCGCCAAGGTGCGGGCGGACATGGGTGTGGATGCCGTGAAAGCGGCAGGACTGATCGCAGCCATCAACGACGACGTGATGAAGCTGGATCCGGCCGACGAGCGCCGCTTCGAGCAGTATCAGGCGGCTATCAAAGCCAAAGAAGACGTGATGCTGGTGCGCTACGAAGTGCGCGGCTACACCGGCAACGTCACCGACAAGACCGAACAGGCCGCCACCCAGCAGCTGACGAGCGCCATCAACGGCCTTGAGCAACTCAAAGCCACGTTTGGCAGCACTCAGGCTGAGCGCCTCACCCAACTGGAAGCCGCATTGATCGGCTACCGCACCTCGGTGCAGGGCTTCAAGACCGCCAACGACAGCATCAACGCGGCTCGTGCCGAGATGACGGATGAAGGCGCAGCCATCGTCAAGCTGAGTCAGCAACTGGTCGACATCCAGAAAACCCTCGGCGACAAAGACACCGAACAGGCCCGCATGCTGCAGATTGGCGGCACGCTGCTGGCATTGATTTTCGGCGCCCTGGCGGCGGTCATCATTACCCGTCAGATCACCCGTCCGCTTCAGCAGACCCTGACCGTGGTCGACCGCATCGCTTCGGGCGACCTGACGCAAGACCTGGTGGTCACCCGCCGGGACGAACTGGGCACGCTGCAAGTGGGCATCCAGCGCATGGGCACGACGTTGCGCGAACTGATCGGCGGCATCCGCGACAGCGTCACGCAAATCGCCAGCGCTGCCGAGGAACTGTCTGCGGTCACCGAGCAGACCAGCGCCGGGGTCAACAGCCAGAAGGTCGAAACCGACCAGGTCGCCACCGCCATGCACGAAATGTCAGCCACCGTTCACGAGGTCGCACGTAACGCCGAACAGGCCTCCGTCGCGGCATCGGCTGCCGACATGGAAGCGCGGGACGGCGACAAAGTCGTCGGCGAGGCCATCGCCCAGATCGAGAAACTGGCCAGCGAAGTGATCCGTTCTACAGACGCCATGACGGTGCTGGAGCAGGAAAGCGACAAGATCGGCAAGGTGATGGACGTGATCAAGGCTGTCGCCGAGCAGACCAACCTGTTGGCACTCAACGCCGCCATCGAAGCGGCCCGCGCGGGTGAAGCGGGTCGCGGGTTCGCGGTCGTTGCCGATGAAGTACGGGGCTTGGCGCAACGCACTCAGCAGTCGACCGAAGAAATCGAAGGGCTGGTGGCCGGCCTGCAAAACGGTACGCGTCAGGTCTCGGAGATCATGCTCAGCAGCCGCAACCTCACTGACAGCAGCGTGGCGTTGACACGCAAAGCCGGCACCTCGCTGGAAAGCATTACCAACACCGTGTCCAATATTCAGGCCATGAACCAACAGATCGCCGCCGCCGCGGAGCAGCAAAGCTCTGTGGCCGAAGAGATCAGCCGCAGCATCCTCAACGTACGCGACGTCTCCGAACAGACCGCCGCCGCGAGCGAGGAAACCGCAGCCTCCAGCGTCGAACTGGCCCGCCTGGGCAATCAGCTGCAAATGCTGGTCAGCCACTTCAAGGTGTAACGCACCTCGCCTGCGCCGGGTTTATCACCCGGCGCAGTTGTCTGTCTGGTTTAAGAGGAAACGAGCGGTTTACGGACGCATGAAGCGCGTGCAGCGTCAGCTCGACAGCTGATTGGTGAACTGCCCTACCGCGCTGACCACTCGCTGCGCGCCGTCCTGGATCTCGACGATCACAGCGCCCGCCTGCTCGGCCAGTTCCAAGCCCTGTTGGGCCTGTTGCTTGCCGCTGATGACCACATTGACGGCCTGCTCGGCCAATTGCTGGTTCTGCTGCACCACACCGACAATTTCTTCCGTGGCTTTGCTGGTGCGCGACGCCAATTGCCGCACTTCATCGGCGACCACGGCGAAACCGCGGCCCTGCTCGCCGGCGCGGGCAGCTTCAATGGCGGCATTGAGTGCCAGCAGGTTGGTCTGGTCGGCGATGCTGCTGATGCTCTGAATGATCGATCCGATCACCTGGGACTGCTTGTCCAGCGCAGCGATGCGCTCGGCGGCCTGCTCCATGTGTTCGGCCAGTTCATGCATGACCTCGACGGTCTGCCGCACCACCGACGCTCCTTTCTGAGCGCTGCCGTCAGTCTGCTTTGAGGTGCTGAAGGCGATCGTGGCCGCTTGCGCGACCGCGCTCTCGCGATTGACTTGCTCAGTGATGACCGTGGCGAACTTGACCACTTTGTACAGCCGGTCGTGCGCGTCGGTGATGGGGTTATACGACGCCTCCAGCCAGACGACCCGCCCTTGGCTGTCCACTCGCTTGAAACGCTCGGCGATGAATTCGCCCCGACGCAATTTATCCCAGAACATCCGGTATTCCGGGGAGTTGTATTCTTCCGGCTCGCAGAACATCCGGTGATGCTTGCCTTGAATCTGTGCCAGCGAATAACCCATCGCGCCGAGGAAACGCTGGTTGGCGGTGAGCACTTCGCCATCGAGGTTGAACTCGATCACGGCAGTCGAGCGCTGCAACGCTTCGATCAGGTTCTCATGCTCGCGGGAGTTTTCGATCGTGCGGGTCAGGTCGCTGGAGTGAATGGTGAAGTACTTCACCCGGCCGTTGCTGTCATGCACCGGCTGCAAAATCGAGCGCAGCCACGCCTCCTGACCATTCCCGCGCAGCAGGCGCAATGCCCCGCTCAGATGTTCGCCGCGGCTGATTGCATTTTTCAGCCGCTGATAGAAATCCAGGCCTTTGACGTGGGTCGGAACCAGGTCATCGATCAACCGACCGGCCAGATCCGAATTCCTGTAGAGCATTTCGTTTTCGAAATTGCCGTTGACTGACTCGATCCTTCCTTGTGGGTCCAGACGCATGCCAAGCATCTCGCTGTCCAGACTGCTCCTCACCTGCTCCACGGACGAAAGCTCCTCGCGCAGGGCCAAAAGCTCTTGTTTGAGACGTTTATTGAACATGACGGTGTGAACTTCCACAAAGATGATGGGGATCGATATGAACATCGGCGCAGGCCCGGCTTTCTTGAGGCAGAGGCGGGGCGCCTCGTCGGCTGCACGGGCGCGTCAGACTGAACCTGGTGCCGGCAATGGCGTCAGTGAAGGGGGGCGTGCGCAAGAAAGGGATTTACTCGTCGCACAATTGCCACATACTGCCCGCGCTGTTTTCTATCGTCAGATCCACATCCAACACTGCCAGGTTAATCTTCATGAAAAAAATCCTGCCCTACCTGCTGAGCGCCGCTATCACCTTCATTCCTGCGGCTTTTACTCATGCCGCAACGGCCTCCGCGCCCGTGCAACTGATCGTTCTGAGCTCCGGCGGCATCATGGGCGCCTTCAAGGCGGTCACGCCGGAATACGAGCAGCGCGTGGGCGTCAGATTGCAGGGCGAGGTGGCGCCATCGATGGGCGCGACGCCGCAAGCCATTCCCAACCGACTGGCCAGACAAGAGCCTGCCGACGTCGTCCTGATGGTCGGCGCCGCGCTCGACAAGCTGATCAAAGACGGCCAGGTCGATCCGAAAACCCGCGTCGATCTGGGCAAATCCTACATCGCCATGGCCGTGCGTCATGGTGCGCCGCATCCTGATATCAGCACGATGGACGCCTTCAAACAGACCCTGCTCGACGCCAAGAGCATCGCCTATTCCGACAGCGCCAGCGGTGTTTATCTGTCACGCGTGCTGTTCAACCAGATGCACGTCGCCGACCGTATTCAAAGCAAGAGCCATATGATTCCGGCAAAACCGGTGGGTGAAGTAGTCGCCAACGGCGAGGCCGAAATCGGCTTCCAGCAGTTGAGCGAACTGAAGCCGGTGGACGGCATCGACATCATCGGTCTGATTCCCGATCAGGCTCAACAGATGACACTGTATTCGGCGGGCGTCGTGACCAAGAGCAAACACCCCGAACAGGCAAAACAGTTTCTGGATTTCCTGAGTTCGTCGGCGGCAGCGCCCGCGATCAAGGCCAGTGGCCTGGACCCGATCGCGAAGTAAGCGCGTCAGCTCAGCGCCAGCTCAATCAGTTCGCCACGCACTTCGTGCTCGTCGATATAGAGCACGCCCACGCTGATCGGCAATTTGAAGCGCCGTGGCCCCGCGCTGCCAGGATTGATGAACAGCACGCCGTGCCGGGTCTGCTGCAGCGGTTTGTGCGAATGCCCGGTGACGACCACGGTAACATCGGGCGGCAGCGTCTCCGGCACGTCGGCAAGAATGTGAGTGACATAAATCGCCAGTTTGCCGACCCGCAGAACAGCCTCGTAAGGGACGTCGGCAGCCCAGGCCTCATCGGTGTCGTTGTTGCCGCGCACCACGGTCAGCGGCGCAATCGCGCCGAGCGCTTCCAGAATCTGCGGGTTGCCGATGTCGCCGCCATGAATGAGGTAATCACACCCCTGCAGCGCCTCAAGCGCCTGAGGCCGCAACAGGCCGTGGGTGTCTGAAATCAGGCCGACTTTCACGCTCATCGTTTCAACTCCCGGCGGCAGCTTGCGCCTGACGCGACTGCACCCGCTTCATGCTGATCATCGCCAGCAAGGCGACCACCGCCACCAGCGATGCGAAGAATTCGCCGACGTGCTCCAGACCGAACGCCCTGACGCTGAAACCGACTGCGACCACGGGCACCGAGATCGAAACATAAAGCACCACGAAGAACGCCGACGTCACGGCGGCTTTCTGATGCGGCGGACTGCTGGCCGTCACGGCGCCCATTCCCGCACGCAGAATCATGCCCTGGCCGATGCCGCTCACCACGCCTGCGGCAATCAGCAGCACCAGATGCGCGGTCGCGATGCTCAGGCCCAGACAGATCATGCCCACGATCAGGCCCACGCAGCCCAGCGTCATGTGTTGCGCTTTGGGCAGCCATTGCAGCAGCGCCTGACCGATGATCGATGCGACGAAAAACAGGCCGATCACCGCGCCGATCAGCAACCCCGCGTGCACCTGCATGATGTGAATCATCACCGACGGCACCATGCTGGTGAACAGACCTGCGACGCTGAAACCGGCCAGCCCGGCAATCGAGGCGGAGATGAAGACACTGCGCACCGAGGCGGGAACAGAAGGCTTCTGGATGCCCAGCTGCAGTGTCTCCGGACGCTGCACCGTTTCGCGAATGACGAAGATCCCGACCGCTGCGAGCAGCAGCAAAACCAGGTGCACGTAGAACACCAGGTGCAGCGCGTCGGGCAAGTATTGCGACGTGAAACCGGCGAGCAGCGGGCCCAGCCCGAGGCCCAGCATGTTCGCGGCCGTGGCCACCAGCGTGGCGTTTTTCCAGGTTTTCGGCGCCAGCTCGATCACCGCCACCGTCGCGGTGCCGGTCATGATGCCCGCGCTGAAACCCGAAAACAGGCGCCCGATCAGCAGGCCGCCGACCGAATCGCTCAGCAGAAAAATCACCGCACTCACCGCGCCCATCGTCAGGCCGGCAATCAGCAGCGGCTTGCGCCCGAGCTGATCGGACCAACTGCCGACCGCCAGCAAGGCGGCGATCACGCCGGCTGCGTAGATCGAGAAAATGATCGTCAACCAGCTCGCATCAAAACCCAGTCGTTGCTGGTAGATCGCATACAGCGGCGTCGGCAGCGTGGTGCCGACCATGGCGATCAGCAGAGCGCAGGCGGCGATGAAGAAGTCGCGCGTGGAAGATGAGGCTGACGAGGTCATGAAGTCTCCTGAAAACGGGGGTGGACGACGATTATCCGCCCAAGCCTGTGCCGCGTATTGAAAATATTCGCTGTAGCGAATGGACTGCGGCATGCATCCCTGCGTTCGACCGCCATGCATGACTGCCTGCAATGCCGCGTAATCCGGCCATGAAAACGATAACATTCCACGCGCCCGTCGAGTCCATTTCGGGCGTCTTCGTGCTAGCCTTGCGTCATCGAGCGACGACTGTGACTGCCCTCATGTAGTCCGATTCCAAGGCAGCCAATAAGCCCCATGAGCAAAAAGACGCCTGTCACCATTTCCGACATTGCCCGCCGCGTGAACATGACGCCTGTCACTGTGTCCCGCGCGCTGAACAAACCCGATCTGGTCAAGCCCGCCACCCTGGCGCGCATTCTCGAAGTGGCTCAGGAACTGGATTACGTCCCCAACGCCTTTGCCCGCAGCCTCAAACGCAGCGAGAGCATGATCATCGGTGTGATTACCGCCTCGGTGGACAACCCGTTTTACAGCGAGATGATCAAGGCGATTTCCCGCGAGGCCAAGAAGCACGGCTACACCATCATGCTGGTCGACACCGACGGTTCCGAAGAGCTTGAAGCCAAAGCCGTGGACACGTTGCTCAGCTATCGCGTGGCCGGGATCATTCTGTCGCCGGTCTCCGACGAACCGGAGTACCAGCCCGGCTACCTCAGTCGCCTGAGCAACGGCGATGTGCCCGTGGTGCAACTGGACCGCGCGCTGCACGCCAGTGGATTCAGCCATGTGGTGCTGGATAACTACCACAGCGGTCTGAAAGGCGCGCGCTATCTGCTGACGCAAAGTCCGCAGGCCGAACGCATGCTGGTGCTGACGGGCCCGGCGCACTCGCGGATTTCCGAGGAGCGGCTCAAAGGCGTCAAGGCGGCCCTGGCCGAGCGTGGCAACCCGGTGCAACTGCACGTGTTCGCGGGCGATTACACGCTGGAGCCGTCCTACCAGAGCACCCTGGATTATTTGCGCGAACAGCCTGTCCCGGATGCGATTTTCGGCTTCAACCAGCTGATCACGCTGGGCGCCATGAAAGCGCTGCGCGACCGAAACATCGCCCACGACAGCGTCGCCATCTGCGGCATCGACCGCCTTCCGTTCGCTGACATTTTCGGCATTCCCATCGCCTGCATCGCCCACGATGCCTCACGGGCAGGCAGCAGCGCAGTCACCATGCTGCTTGAGCGGATACACGACCGGTTTCTGCCGAAAGCCAAAGTGGTGATTGTCGGGGAGCTGGAGAATGGGGTGTTGTGAGGAGTCGCGCTCCAGCTCCAACCTCGTATGACACCACGCCATCGCGGGCAAGCGCGCTCCTACAAGGCCTGATCACTACCGACTGGTATACCCGCCATCGATTGGCAGCGACACGCCGCTGATCATCGACGCCGCGCTGCTCAACAGGAACAGGATCGGCGCGGCCACTTCCGCGGTTTCCGCGAAGCGCCCCAGTGGAATGGCCGCCAATGCAGGGTCGCGCTTGCTCGGCTCGCTCCAGGCCATCTGCGCCATGGGGGTCAGCGTCACGGTCGGGTTGACGCTGTTGACCCGGATCCCGTGTCGGCCCCACTCGCCGCACTGCACGCGCGTCATCGCATCCATCGCGCCTTTGGACGCGCAGTAACTCAGGTGATCGTCCAGCGCGACCAGAGACGCCTGGCTCGACACGTTGACGATGCTGCCGGCCACGCCTGCGTCGATCATGGCTTTGGCGGCACTGGCCGCGACCATTGCAGCGGCGCGGACGTTGACCGTCATGACCTGATCGAAGGCCGCGGCGCTGATATCGGTAGCCGCTTCCAGAATCGAGATGCCGGCGCAGTTGACCACTCCGTTCATCACCGGCAGATCGGCGAGAACCGCAGCCAGTTGCGCTTGATCGGACATCTCCACGCGCAATGGTTTGCAGCCTTGCCCGGCGAGCTGTTCAAGCGCCGCCGCATCGCGCCCCATGGCGTACACCTCAGCGCCGCAGTCGATCAATTGCTGAGCGACTGCTTTGCCGATGCCGCTGCTCGCCCCGGTGACGAGTATTCGTTGGCCGCTGAAATCAAAACGGACAGTGTTCACATTCAGGCTTCCTGGAGACGATGCATGATCGGTTTCAACGCTGGATACAGCGCCACGTAATCGGCGAACAGCCGCGAATAGACTGCGACGTTTTGCGCCTGAGGCTCGGCGCGCAGCCTCAGCTCGACCCAGCCCTTGTGCACCTGATCCTCATCGACAAGACCGACGGCATGGGCTGCGAGCAACGCCGCGCCCAAGGCGGCCTCAACCTCCTGAACAATGGTGTAGACCGGGAAACCGGTGACGTCGGCGATGATCTGCATCCACAAATCCGAATGGCTGGCGCCCCCAACCACGATCAATCGCGGATCCAGCGACTGCGCACCGCGCGTGCCCGCCTCGATGTTGTGCCGAAGCGCGAACGTCACCCCTTCCAGCACCGCGCGGTACAGGTGAATACGGCTGTGAAACAGGTTCAGGCCGACAAAGCTGCCACTGGCCTTGGCGTCCCAGACCGGGCTGCGTTCGCCCATCAGGTACGGCAGAAACAGCAGGCCATCGCTGCCGGCCGGAAGGGTGCTCGCCGCGCGTTCGAGAATGGCATGGCTGTCTTCGCCGGTCTCCCGGCCCTGCTGCTCTTCGGCCTGGCAGAACTGCTCGCGAAACCAGCTGACCGAAGCCCCGGCCGTGATCGCGCCGCCGAAAATGTAGAGGTCCTTGGCACCGTTGAAGACGTGGGGAAAACTGACCAGCCCATGCCGGGCGTCGACCTGCTGATTGATGTAACCCCAGCACATGCTGGTGCCGATCATCGCGACGTGGTTTCCGGCCTGGGTCACGCCTGCCGCGAAGGTCGCCATGGCTGCATCGACGCCGCCGCCCAGCACGGAAATCCCGGCGTTGAGACCCAGTCGTTCGGCCCACGCTTGGAGCAGTCCGCCGACCACTTCACCCGAGTGCACCAGCCGCTCGGGCATCATCGAAGGCGGGATGCCAAGCGCGTCGAGCATCTCCGCCGACCAGCCGCGCGATGCCACGTCGTAGACGCCGCCGATGTTGCCGGCCGAACTGTGATCGACCGCCACTTCGCCAGTCAGGCAGTAATTGATGTAACTGTTCGGCGGGAGCAGATAGCGGGTGTCGCGCCAGACCTGCGGCTGTTTATCCCGCAGCCAGAGCATTTTGGTGAAGCCGTAATAACTGTCGACGCCGTTGCCGGTGATCGCGTAGAGCCGCTCGAGGTCGACGTGATCCTTGACCCACTCGACCTGCTCTTCAGCGCGGCGGTCCATCCAGATCAGGCAGGGATACAGCGCTTTGATCTGGGCATCGACTGCAATCCCGGAGCCACCGTACAGGCTGCTGACGCAGAGCGACTTGATGCTGTCTTTGGGCACGCCGCCGTCACGCACGCACGCGGCGATACAGATTTCAACGGCGTCCAGCCACACCTGCGGCCATTGCTCGGCCCAGCGCGGTCTGGGGGTGTCGACCTTATAACTGTGACTGTGCTGTGCGACGATCCGGCCTTGGCCATCGACCAGCAACGCCTTGGTGCTCTGGGTGCCGATGTCGACCCCAATGACGTATTCCATCTTCGTGCGCTCTCTTGTTATTGAAGGTGTTGCGCATCACCTGTAGGAGCGCGGCTTGTCCCGCGACCGGCGGGGAACCCGTCGTGAAATCTGCCAATACGGTCTTTCTGACACACCGTATTCATCGGATTTACGACGACTCCGTCGCCGTTCGCGGGACAAGCCACGCTCCTGCAGGGGTGAGGCATCAACTGACCGGCTTGAGCAGCACCTTGATCGACTTGGTGGAGTTCGCCAGTTCGAACGCTTCGGCGTAGTCGTCCAGGCCGAAGTCGTGGGTGACGATGCCTTCGGAGGTGACCAGCCCACGCTCGAACAGGTCGATGGCGATCGGGTAGCAGTACGGCCCCAGGTGCGCGCCGCGCACGTCCAGTTCCTTGCGATCGCCGATGATCGACCAGTCGGCGCTCGTCTCGGCGCCGAACACGCTGAACTCGACGAAACGCCCCAGCTTGCGAATCAGGTCCAGCCCCTGGGTGACGCCCACCGGCACGCCGGTGGTTTCGATGTACACGTCGCAGCCGTAGCCGTCGGTGAGGCCGTTGATGATCTCCCTCGCATTGTCGCGGCTCGGATTGATCACGACGTCGGCGCCGAATTTCTTCGCCAGCTCCAGACGTTCGTCGACCATGTCGATGACCACCAGCTTCTTCGGCGTTTTCAATGCCGCGACCTGAACCATGCACAGGCCCAGCGTGCCGGCACCGGCAATCACCAGCACGTCGTCGAGCTGCACATCGCCGCGGTTGACGGTGTGGATCGAGCACGCCATCGGCTCGATCAGCGCAGAGTCTTCCAGCGACACCGACTCCGGAATCTTGTGCACGATGGCGGTTTTCGGGATGCGCATGTATTGCGCCATGCCGCCCTCGGCTACGTCTTTCTGAAAACCGAAAATGTTGTGCACTTCGCACATCCAGTACTTGCCGGATTTGCAGAATTTGCACTTCTCGCAGGGCACGATCTGCTCGGCGATCACCTTGTCACCGACCTTCACGCCAAAGTGCTCTTCGGCGCCCTCGCCCACTGAATCCACATAACCGAAGAACTCATGCCCGGGCACCACTGGAGCCTTGACCCAAGGGCTTTCACCGCCCCAGAACATGGCCGCGCCCGAATGGCATTTGCAGTCACTGGCACAGATGCCGCAGGCGCCGATGCGGATCACCAGTTCGTTGATGCGCGCGACCGGCTTGCTGATCTGCTCCAGACGGTAGTCTTTCGGGGCGTGGCAGACGACGGCTTGCATGGTGGTTTTTGTGTTGTTTTCCATGTCGGGTTACCTCATGAGGCTGATTGGTGCCCTGTAGGAGCGCGCTTGCCCGCGATGACGTCAGCCCTGAAACATATTGTCGTCTGACATGACGCAATCGCGGGCAAGCGCGCTCCTACAGGTGCAGTGTTCAAATCGGTTTATTTATGCCGCTGCCGACTGATGAAAATCGCCAGCAAAATGATTGCGCCCTTGATCACGCTCTGAACGTAAGGCGACACGCCGAGCATGTTCAGACCATTGTTGAGCACGCCCAGCAACATCGCGCCGACGAGGGTGCCGATGATCACGCCGCGACCGCCGGCAATCGACGCACCGCCGAGCACCACCGCCGCGATCGCGTCGAGCTCAAAACCGACACCGGCGTTCGGTTGGCCGCTCATCAGGCGCGACGACAGCACAAGCCCGGCAATCGCCGCCGTCAGGCCGCTGATCGAGTACACCAGCAGCTTGAAGCGCGAGGCACGCACGCCGGACAGACGCACCGCTTCTTCATTGCCGCCGATGGCGTATACATACCGACCGATGCGCGTGTGCTGCAGCAGCACCCAGGCGAAGAAGTACGTCAGCAACATGATCAGGATCGGCACCTGAATGCCGAACAACGTGCCCCGGCCGAACCAGGCGAACCAGTCCGGCATGCCGGAAATCGGATACCCGTCGGTGTACATCAGGCCCAGGCCGCGGGCGATACCCATGGTTGCCAGCGTGACGATGATCGGCGGCATTTTCAGGTAGGCGACGAATATGCCGTTACCGACGCCGAAGCCCACGCCGATCATCAAGCCGATCAGGATCGCGATCGGTGCAGGCACGCCCGCCACCATCAGCCCGGTGGTCAGCGTCCCGGACAGCGCCATCACGGGACCCACCGACAGATCGATGCCGCCGGTGAGAATCACGCAGGTCATGCCGACCGCGATGATTGCGTTGATCGACACCTGCCGCGCGATGTTTTCCAGGTTCGCGCCGGTGAGGAACTTGTCGCTGGCGAAGATCATGAAAACCGTTACCACCACGAGCCCGACGAAGGGGTAGAACGCCGGAGAGCGGATCAGCCTGGCGAAGTTGAGCTTCATGTTGTGCCGGGTGCGGTCGGTTTGCGTCGTCATGGTTTTAATGGAGGTGTTCACTGGTCAGACTCCCGGTGGCATGGCGCATCACCTCTTGCGGGTTGATGTCGCTTGCCTGCAGCACGTTGACGATGGCGCCCTTGTTGAAGACGGCGACGCGATCGCACATGCCGATGATTTCCGGCAGTTCCGAAGAGATCATGATGATCGCGAAGCCTTGTTCGGTGAGTTTGCGCATCAGGTTGTAGATTTCCGCCTTGGCGCCGACGTCGATGCCTCGCGTCGGTTCGTCGAAGATCAGAATGTCGCAGTGATGATTGATCCAGCGGGCGATGACGACCTTCTGCTGATTGCCGCCACTGAGGTTGAGCACCCGGCTTTCGCAGGTCGGCGCCTTGATCGACAGCTGCTTCATCAGGTCTTCGGTGGTCACGTCTTCCTTATGCCGATCGAGCAAATGCGCTGTGCCCTCGTACTTGCCCAGATTGTTCAGCGAGATGTTTTCGCGAATGGTGAAATCGACGATCAGCCCTTCGCTCTTGCGGCTTTCCGGCAGCAGCCCGATGCCATTGGCCAGCGCATGAGCCGGATCGCTGAGGTTGACCGTCTGGCCGCGCAGCAGCACGTCCTTGCTCACCACCGGCAACGCGCCGATGACGCCCAGTGCCAGTTCGGTCCGCCCGGAGCCCACAAGCCCGGCAAATCCGAGAATTTCGCCCTTATGCAGATCGAAGCTGTTGTGCGGGCCGTTGCGGGTGAGCTGAATGTCGCGAACCTGCAACACGACCTCGCCACGGGCCTGAGTCGGCTTGGGCGGAAAGCTTGCCTCCAGACGACGCCCGACCATCATTTCCACCAGCGTGTCGATGTCGCTGTCGGCAACCGTCAGCGCGCCGACATTGGCACCGTCGCGCAACACGCTGATGCGATCGCAGACCTGGAAAATCTCCTCCAGATGATGAGAGATGAAGATCACCGCCACGCCCTGGCTTTTCAGCTCGCGCATGATGTCGAACAACAGTTCCGCTTCGGACGGCGTCAGGGTTGCGGTGGGTTCATCAAGAATCAACAGGCGCGCTTCGAGGGCCAGGGCCTTGGCGATCTCGACGAACTGCTGCTCGGCCACACTCAGGTGCTGCACCGAACAATCGAGGTTGATCTTCACGCCCAGACGATCAAACAGCGCGATGGCCTTGCCGCGCATCTCGTTCTTGCGCAAGAGCCCAAGCCCGTTGACGATCTCGTGACCGAGGAAAATGTTCTCCACGGCATTGAGATAGGGAATCAGGCTGAACTCCTGAAACACGATACCGATGCCGGCAGCGATGGCTTCGTTGTACGTCGCGAAATGCTGCTCGGCGCCGTCGATGAGAATGCTGCCCTTGTCCTGATGTTCGACACCGGCAAGGATCTTCATCAGCGTCGATTTGCCCGCGCCGTTCTCGCCGAGCAGGGCATGAATTTCGCCGCGCTCGACCGAAAGGTTGATCGACTTGAGCGCGTGTACGCCGGGATAGCTTTTACAGATGTTTTCCAATTGCAGAAGGCAGCTCATGCGCACCTCATCGCAGCAGGATCACTGCGCTACTCAATCCAAATCCGTGGCGCCCGCCTGATCCTCAAGCGTCAGCCGGGCGACCACAGGCCCGTTACCAGGAAAAGGTCTTGGCCTTGGCCTGGTCCACCAGCAGGATGTCCACCGGAATGGTTGCCGGGACTTGTGAGCCCCATTTCTTCGCGAGCGCAAGGCCCAGGGCCAGACGCACCTGATCGCGGGGGTATTGAGCGGACGTGGCGATGAATTTGCTGTTCGGCTTCTGGATTTCTTTCACCGCCTCAGGCGCGCCGTCGACGCTGGTCAGTTTGACGTCCATGCCGCTTGATTCGATCGCCGCCAACGCCCCGAGCGAGCCGTTGTCGTTGACGCTGAACAGGCCTTTGAGATTCGGCTGGGCCTGCAGCATGTTCTCGGTCACGCTGAGCGCCTGATCGCGTTCCTGCTTGCCGTTCTGGATGCTGACGATCTTGATGTCCGGATGTTTGGCCAGCGCATCTTTACAGCCCTTCACACGCTCGAGAATCGGCACCACGGCAATGCCATCGAGAATCCCCACATCGCCTTTGCCACCGATGCTCTTGGCCAGGTATTCACACGCCTGAACGCCTGCGTCGTAGTTTTTCGAACCGACGAAGGAATCGAGCGGGCCATTGGCCTGCGCATCGACTGCGACCACCACCACGCCTTTGTCGTGAGCCTGCTTGACCGCCGACTGCACGCCCACCGAATCGGTCGGGTTGATGATCAGGATGTCGATGCCCTTCTGCAGCATGTCCTCGATGTCGCTGATCTGCTTGGACACGTCGTGGCGCGCGTCTGTGACCAGCAAGGTCGCGCCGATGCTGCCGGTCGCATCCTGCAGGGCGTCCTTCATGGTCACGAAATAGGGGTTGTTGATCTCTTGGAACGAGGCGCCGATTTTCAACGGGCCGGCCTTGGCGTCGGCAGCCTGGGCGGTGACGGCTCCGGCGCTGGCTACAGCGATAGCGAGCGAACAGAAAACGGCTGAACAGCCTTTCTTGAGGCGAGTTGTCATAGCGAAAAATCCCGTTGTTTTTATTGTTAAAGCGGAAATGTCATCGTTAACATTTTTGAAATTAGCAGAGAAAAATCGGGCTGGCAACAAACAAGAAAGGGGTTTCGTTGACAATGCCGACGAGCGCTGCAGATAATCCTTGGCATGTCATACGACAACATATGACCTTAATAACAACAACGTCTGAATCAGGGCCCACCTTATGACTCAATCCAATCTTCAGCCCCCGCTCAATCGCATCCTGCTGACCGGCGCCGCTGGCGGTCTGGGCAAAGTGTTGCGCGAAAAGCTGCGGCCTTATGCCAAGATCCTGCGCCTGTCCGACATCGCCGAAATGGCGCCTGCTGCCGGTCCCCACGAAGAAGTGCAGCTGTGCGATCTGGCCGACAAAAAGGCCGTGGACGCCTTGGTCGAAGGCGTTGACGCAATCGTCCACTTTGGCGGCGTATCCGTTGAGCGCTCCTTTGAGGAAATCCTCGGCCCGAACATCTGCGGTGTTTTCCATATTTACGAGGCCGCCCGCCGTCATGGCGTCAAGCGTGTGATCTTCGCCAGCTCCAACCATGTCATCGGTTTCTACCGCCAGGATGAAACCATCGACGCCAGTGCCGTGCGTCGCCCTGACAGCTATTACGGCCTGTCGAAGTCGTACGGCGAAGATGTGGCGAGCTTCTATTTCGATCGTTACGGCATTGAAACCGTGAGCATCCGCATCGGCTCCTCTTTCCCGGAAGCGCAGAACCGCCGCATGCTGAGCAGCTGGCTGAGCTATGACGACCTGACCCAACTGATCGAACGCGGCCTGTTCACGCCAAACGTCGGTCACACCGTCGTGTACGGCGCTTCCAACAACGAGAAAGTCTGGTGGGACAATCGCCTGGCCAATCACCTGGGCTATTCGCCCAAGGACAGCTCCGCGCAATTTCGCAGCAAAGTCGAAGCGCAGCCGATGCCGGCCTCCGACGATCCTGCAATGGTCTATCAGGGCGGCGCCTTCGTGGCCTCGGGGCCATTCGGCGACGAATAATGCCTCGCGAAACGGCTGACCTTGCGTCAGCCTCCCTCCGACACACTTCACAGAAGGTTCGCCATGCAGGCTGAGCTGATTTTCGACGCACGCAATGCTACCGGCGAGTGCCCTGTCTGGAATGCACACGAGCAGGCGCTTTACTGGGTGGATATTCCAGCGCGGCATTTGTATCGCTGGAACCCGGCGAATAATCAGACAACCCGCTGGGAGGCCCCGCAGATGCTGGCCTGCATTGCCGGTTACGGTGACGGCAGTTGGCTGGCGGGCATGGAAGACGGGTTGTTTCGCCTTCGTCCTCAGGGCGATGGCAGCCTGGCGTCAGAGCGGCTGATCGACGTCGACCATCCGCGTCCGGGCATGCGCTTCAACGATGGCCGCTGTGACCGCCAGGGCCGCTTCTGGGCGGGCACGATGTTCACCGACATGGCGCAAGCCTCGGTGGTGGGTTCGCTGTATCGCTATTCGGCGCAGCAGGCTGAGCCGCTGCAGGCTTACGTCAGCGACATGATCGTGCCGAACGGTCTGGGCTTCAGTCCGGACGGCAAGACCATGTACCTCTCCGATTCGCATCCTTCGGTACAGAAAATCTGGGCGTTCGACTACGACATCGACAGCGGCACGCCGCATGATCGCCGACTGTTCGTGGACATGATGGCGTTTGCGGGTCGTCCGGATGGCGCGGCGGTCGATGCCGAAGGGTGCTACTGGATCTGCGGTAACGACGAGGGACTGATCCACCGTTTCACACCGCAGGGCAAACTGGATCGCTCACTGTCCGTGCCAGTGAAGAAGCCTTCCATGTGCGCTTTCGGCGGCCGCGATCTGGACACGCTTTTCGTGACCTCGATTCGGCCGGGCGGCGACCTGAAGGATCAACCACTGGCCGGCGGCGTATTTGCATTGCGACCTGGCGTGTGCGGAATCGAAGAGCCGTTGTTTCAGGGATGAAACGGCAGCGCCTCTGAGTTAGCTCCGCAACAGAATGTGACACAAATCTGTGACAGTCAGAAGCCGCGCCACAGGCGGCTTCTGCGCCGATCTGTTTCAAAAACGGACGAAAAAAAGCGTTTTTGGACGCGAATCGAAATTATTTGAAATATTTTATCAGGGCATGAAAATAAGTTTGTGCTAGGTGCTAGTCTGTCGATTCGCCCGGCTGAATCGGTACATCTCAGGCAGTAGGTCCGAGGGCTTTTCCACGTTCCACGGACTACGAACTGAGGTTGCAATCGATGCCCTACACGACCTTTTCGGATGCTCAGGTCAACAGCCTGATCAAGGCCATCGACGCTGACGGTTATGCCGTCTTGCCGGATTGGGCCACTCCCCGACAATTGAACGAACTGCGCGCTCTGGTCAGTCAGACCGTGGCCGATGCTGGCAACGATTACGTTGCGCTGTCTGGCCGCCAGAGTGTTCAGGGCACGCCTCTTTATGACTGGGGCATGTCGCATGACTTCGTCGACCTGTGCCGACGCATCACGGCCGGCGTCACCGGGCAGCGCCCGGCCGACAACGGCATGACCCAGACCTTGCGCTGCCTGACCGGCAACGGCGGGCGTCGGGAGTCGCTGATCTTTCATTACGATTCCTACGTGCTCACCACAATCATGCCGGTGTGCATGCCCCAGACCGGAGAGCGCGGCGATCTGTTGATGCTGCCCAATCGCCGGCCCATCCGGCGCAGTTACCTGCACAACCTGTTGGACAAGGTGTTGGTGGACAACAAGTGGGTGCAGCGCTACTTGAGAGACCGGGTTGCACGTGATGAACAGGCGTTTACCCGGATCGTCATGCAGCCCGGACACATGTACCTGTTCTGGGGCTACCGCTCGCTGCACACCAACCTGCCGGTGGCCGAGGACGCGTTACGCGCAACGGCGGTCTTTCACTATCACAACGTGCACGGCAGCAGTTCGCTGGCGAGTCGTTTGCGCAAATCTCTGGGCACGTTGAAGGGCCCCAATCTTCAGGACGACGTGCCCCAGACCTGACGCAGAACCGAGGATGCGGTGTGCCTGGCACGCCGCATTCAAGCGGTTCTTGGCTGCCGTGCAGGGCATCGCGAACAAGCCAGGCGCTTGATCCTTCCACTGTCCCATCTGATTGCCATTCACCGAAATGAAGCAACTCGACAAAGTTCGAAATAACCTTATGTTATTTGGTTATCTTCATAAACACGGCGCATAAACTCTCCTTCTATATTTATGAAAAAAGGTGATTAGCGATCTACCGATTTATATCTTTATGATCTGAGCCACAACAACCTGAACAGGAGTCAGGCAGATGGCGATTCAGATCAAACCCGTGGCAGGACGTATTGGCGCCGAGTTGAGCGGCGTCCGACTTTCCGGTGATATTTCCGAGCAGGATTTCGATTTCATCAACCAGGCACTGCTCAAACACAAGGTCCTGTTTTTCCGCGAGCAGTTTCTCAACGACGAAGAACACGAAAGTTTTTCCCGCCGCTTCGGCGATCAGGTCCCGCACCCCACCGTTCGTTCGGCCGAGAAAAGCAGCGCCATTCTTCATCTCGACGCCAAGGAAACGCGAGCCAATTCCTGGCACACCGACGTGACCTTCGTCGCCAACTACCCCAAGATTTCCATCCTGCGCGGTGTGGTGATTCCACCCTACGGCGGCGACACCGTCTGGGCCAACACGGCCTCGGCCTACGCCGACCTGCCGACGCCGTTGAAAGCCCTGGCCGATAGCCTGCGCGCCCTGCATACCAACCTTTACGACTATGCCGCGCCACGGGATACCGGCGACGCGGGCGTGAAGCGCTACCGCGAGCAGTTCACCGCCGAAGTCTATGAGACCGAACACCCACTGGTGCGCGTGCATCCGGAAACCGGCGAGCGCAGCCTGCTGCTGGGGCATTTCGTGAAGCAGATTCAGGGCGTCAGCAGCAATGACTCCAAGCAGCTGATCCGCCTGTTCCACGATCGCATCACCCATCTGGACAACACCGTGCGCTGGCGCTGGAGCGAGGGCGACGTGGTCATCTGGGACAACCGCGCCACTCAACACATCGCCATCAACGACTACGGCAACGCCGAACGCGTGGTGCGTCGTACCACCGTTGCGGGCGACATTCCGGTGGGCGTTGACGGTCGTGCAAGCCAGGCGATCAAACCCACACCCGAGACCCTCTCGCCGAAGACAGAAGCCGACAAGAAACACCTGGCGGCCTGACTCGCACCTCTCATTTATCTAAGGAAGAAACGTCATGGCAAAGGCCAAGCGAACATCTGTATTCAGCACAAAAAGCGTAGCTACCGCACTGGCGGCGCTGCTGATGATGCCCTTGGCCGAAGCGGACGTGATTCGCATTGGTGTGGCGTCCGCCGGTGGCGGTGATCCGGTCACCTTCAGCGGCTCGCCGCTGGGCATCGTGCGCAATCAGCAATTGCTGGAAAAAGCCTTCGCGGGGACCGGCACCGAAGTGCAGTGGTTCTTCTTCAAGGGCGCGGGGCCTGCGGTCAACGAGGCCTTGTCGAATCAGCAACTGGACTTCGCCTATGAAGGCGACCTGCCGCAGGTGGTGGGCCGCTCCAATGGCCTGGACACCAAGCTGCTGGCGGCCATCGGTGTGCGTTCCAACGTCTACCTCGCCGTGCCCAAGGGCTCGGACATCAAAACCATCGAAGACCTGAAGGGCAAGAAAGTAGCCGTATTTCGCGGCACCAACGGCCATCTGGTTTCGATCAACCTGCTGGCCGATCATGGCCTGACCGAACGCGACCTGAAAGTGATCAACCTGGACAGCGGCAGCAGTCAGGCCGCTCTGGTTTCCAAAGGCGTCGACGCGGCATTCGGTGGGCGCGAGCTGTTCAAGCTGCGCGATCAGGGGCTGGTCGACATCATCTTCGACAACCCGAAAAACGAGGTGCGCTACACCCGTCAGTGCGCGCTCGTGGTTCGCGGCGCCTACGAGAAAGAGCACCCGGACAACGTGCAGAAAGTCGTCGACACGCTGGTCGATGCGGCCAAGTGGGAATCCGATGAAAACAACCGCGACGCCGTACTCAACGAATGGGCCAAAACCAACGAGCCGGTGGCGTCGCTCAAAGCCGATTTCGATCATCTGAGCCTGCGCGACAGCGCCTCGCCGTTGGTGGACGAGTTCCTGCGCACGCGCTATCAGGCGGTCGCCGACCAGGCCAAGGAAGAAAAAATGATCCGTCGGCCGGTGTCGATCGATGGCTGGTTTGAAACCCGTTATCTGGAGAACGCGCTGAAGGCCAAGGGTCTGCAGAATTACTGGACCGCCTATGGCGCCGACGGCAAGCAGCCTGCGAACAACGCGACGGCGTCTTCGGACAAACCCGTCAATAACGGAGGCTGATGACATGGCCAGAGCCAATGCGCCTGCGCTCGACGCGCAATCGCTGTCCGCCAAGAAGCGCGCGACCATTGAACGCCTGCCTGCGGCCCCGGTGCGCGCGCCTCGACGCGTACCGCACGCGCACGCGGCGAAAACCGCCTGGCGAAGCCGCGCCCTCAACGGCGCCCTGCCCTGGCTACTGCCGCTGGCGCTGCTCGGGCTCTGGTACCTGGGCACCGAGCGGGGCTGGCTGTCCGAGCAAGTGCTGCCACCCCCTGCGTTTGTTTATCAGACGCTGGGAGATCTGATCACCAGCGGTGACTTGTGGCTCAACGCGTCGGCGAGCCTGCAACGCGTGCTGGTGGGCTTTCTGATCGGTTCGAGTCTGGGCATCGGCCTGGGTCTGGCGATGGGATTGTCGAAAACGATCGAGGATTACCTGCTGCCGACCTTCAACGCGCTGGTGCAGATTCCGGTCTTGGGCTGGATGCCCTTTGCGTTGCTGCTGTTCGGCATCGGCGAGCCGCTCAAGTACGTGCTGATCGCCCACGCCGCGCTGGTGCCCGTGACGCTGTGCACGCTCCAGGCGTTTCACGAAGTGCCCAAACGCCTGCTGGAAGTGGGTCGCGCTTACGGTTTCAGCCAACGCCAAATCGTTACCGACATCGTGCTGCCCTCGGCCGTGGCACCGATTTTCACCGGGCTGCGCCTGGGTTTCACCAAGGCCTGGCTGTCGCTGGTGGTCGTCGAGCTGCTCGCGTCCAGTGAAGGGCTGGGTTACCTGATCGCCTACGGCCGTCAGCTGTTTCAGCTCGATCTGGTGATGGCGGCGGTCGTGGTGGTCGGCACAGTCGGATTGCTGATCGATCGCGGTTTCGAGTTCATCGAACGCCGTCTGAACAAAGGTCGGACGACCACGACGAGGAGCCTGGCATGAGCACATTGACGGTTGCGCGAAGCAGTCAGGGTCCACGCTACCGAGGCTGGGTCGTGCCCATTGTGGGTATCGCTGTGTGGTGGCTGGCCGCCAGTCAGGGATTCAGTGATTCCGGGCTCTTGGTGTCGCCGGGCAAAGTGGCGGTCACTGCGTGGGAGCAAGTGTCGTCCGGGCAATTCTGGCGGGCGATTTCAGCGAGCCTGGCCCGTGATCTCAGTGGCTTTTTCATCGGCACCACACTGGGCCTGGTGCTCGGTTGCCTGCTGGGTTTCTCAAGACTGTTCGAGCGTCTGGTAGGGCCCAGTTTCAACACCTTCAAGCAGATCTCACTGTTCGCCTGGATTCCGTTGATCTCGGTCTGGTTCGGCCTGGGTGACGTCGCCAAAGTGGTGTTTCTCTCGCTGGCTGCGCTGGTGCCTGTGGTGGTCAACACATGCGACGGCCTGCGCAGCGTTTCCCCTGCGTTGCTGGAAGTGGCGAAGGTGTACGGTTTCACCCGCTGGCAGACCATCGTCGGCGTCATGCTTCCCGCCGCGCTGCCGTCGATATTCACCGGCATCTATCTGGCGCTGGTGTACTCATGGCTGGCAACCATTGGGGCTGAGTACCTGCTGGTCTCCGGCGAAGGCATCGGTAACGCGCTGATCGACGGCAGCGAGCATTTCATGATGGATCTGGTGCTGTTCGGCATGATCGTCATCGGCCTCGTCGGCTGGGCGCTCAACGTCCTGGCCCGTCGTCTGGAACGGCGCATGCAACGGCTCTACGGCATTTTGCCGCGCTGACCACCGATCCCGACTTATCCCGTATTTCAAAGGAATCAATCATGCCCGCCATTCAATCACGCTCTGCGCAGACGCCAGCCCAGCAAGGCAACGGCCTGCGCCTGGAGAACATCAGCAAACATTTCAGTGCCAGCGCCGACACCCGGCTGCAAGTACTGGACAACGTTCAGCTCGACATCGCCCCCGGCGAATTCATCACGATTGTCGGCGCCAGCGGCTGCGGCAAGTCCACGCTGCTGCGGCTGATTCTGGGGCTGGATGAGGAATTCGACGGGCGCATTCTGCTGGACGAAAAGCCGATCAAAGGCACCGGCCTGGAACGCGGGATCGTGTTTCAGGATCACCGTCTGTTTCCGTGGCTGACGGTGGAGCAAAACGTCGCCGTGGGCCTAAAAAATGCGCCGCTGACGCCCGCGCAGAAACGCGACACCGTACGCGAGCACATTCATCTGGTCGGTCTGCAGGACTTCACGGAGTCTTATCCGCATCAGATCTCCGGCGGCATGGCGCAGCGTGTGGCCATTGCCAGAGGGCTGGTGAATCGCCCCAGCGTGTTGCTGCTCGACGAGCCTTTCGGTGCCCTCGACGCCCTGACCCGAACCCGCCTGCAGAGAGAACTGCAGAACATCTGGCAGCACGAAAAGATCACCATGGTCCACGTCACCCATGACGTCGACGAGGCGGTCTATCTGGGCGATCGCGTGGTGGTGATGCAGCCGCATCCCGGCCGGATCCGGCGTATCGTCGACATCGACCTGCCCCGCCCGCGCAACCGCAGCGATGCGCGCTTCATTGCCCTGCGCGACGACGTGCTGAGTGATTTTGCCGAATTGTCTTAGCCCAACAGACAGTTGAGGGAGTGAGCACGCTCGGGGCCGTCATCGGACGAAGACTGATTTCCTACCCCTGCATCTCCACAGTACGCGCCGGCCTCTTCCCGGCTAAAGCCGGTCCTACGACGCCGCAAGCTTTTCGTAGGACCGGCTTTAGCCGGGAAGGCGTCGGATGTTAAGCCGTTGATCGAAGGGGTCGTCAAAGACAGCTCGCTCACTCTTGCAAATGTTGCATCACTCAGTCATACGGCGCTTCACCCCGCCTGGTGCAACGAAACCTGATTGCGCCCGTTTTTCTTCGACGCGTACAGTGCCTGATCCGCCCATTCGATCAGGGTCTTGTGCTCGGTGAGTGGGGTGTTCATGTCGGCCACGCCCAGGCTGATGGTGCAGCGAATGGCTTCGCCCTCGTGGGTGATTTCCTGCTCCTGGACTGCAACACGCAAACGTTCGGCAAACATTCCGGCGCCGTATTTATCGGTGTCGGGAAGCAGCACCGCATATTCCTCGCCGCCGTAGCGACCGGCGATATCGGAGTCACGAATATGCCCGCGAATCACATCGGCGACGCGCTGAATGACTTTGTCGCCGCACTGGTGCCCGTGGGTGTCGTTCACGCGTTTGAAGTGATCGATGTCAAACATCACCAGCGCCGCAGACGTGCCGTAACGCACATGACGCGCGTACTCCAGACGCAACGCTTCTTCCCAGTGCCCGCGGTTATAGAGGCCGGTGAGTCGATCGGTGCTGGACAGCTTCTGCAGCTCTCGGTTGGCGGCCTGCAATTGCAGGCGGTTGGTCGCCACATCCGTCACGTCGTAGATCACCAGGCACACGTGCGTCACCTCGCCGTTGGTGGATCGCAGCGGAAACATCGTGGTGTTTTGATACATGAAATCTTCTTGCCCGGTGATCGGCTGGTAGCTCTTGAACCGGACCAGAAACGGGCGCTGCTCCCAGATGGTGAACGCCGGCGTGCCCAAGGTGATGACACTGTCGATTTTCTTTTTCAGCCAGCATTGATTCACTTCGGGAAACAGCTCGAAAAACGATCGGTTCGCCGCTTCGTAAGGCAGCACACCGGAGCGGTTTTCCATGAAGGTGTTCCAGACCTGCACGCAGTAATCCTGATCGAGCACCACCACGCCGACGTCGATGCTCTGGGTGATGGTCAGCAGCCAGTGAAGCTCTTTGATGTCGATACGATCGTTCATGAATCAGCTCATCAGGTAGGCGAGTTTTCGCGACAGCCGCTCTACCGAATCCTCGGTGAACAACATCAGCAGGTCGAAATGGACGTTGTGGCCTTCCAGGCTGTAACTGATCTCCACTGCGAGCGTCTTTTTCCAGCGTTGCTGATTGATCCGGATCAGCTCCTCGATGCCACTGTGCACGTCCAGCACCTGGGGATGACCCTGAGAAAAAGCGATGTCGATCTGCTCGGCGATGCCGCTCAGACATGCGCCGATCAGGATCGATGACAGATCCAGCAGCATTTCCATCTCGGAGTAATCGCGGTCATCTATCTTCATGAGCTGGGCCATGTCGCAGATTTCCGAATCATGGAACAGCAACAACGCCTCACCGGCGATGCCGCCGCCGATATAGCCCTGGCAGACGGCAGTCAGGCGGTCGTTGGCCTGCGCATCGGCGAGCGCCATGTGCAGCTCGCCGACTTCGAGCATGTTGACGTTGGGCACCGGCAACTGCACGAAAACACCCAGGACTCGAGCCAGCAGCGCCGCGGCTCGGCCCATTGCGACGTTGACGGTCTCGCGAAACGCATCCTGGAAGCTGATGGTGGAGTGTTCGACTCTGGGCGTCGGAGACTGCGTTGGCTGGCCAGTCGCTCCGAGCAACCCAAGCCGCTCCAGCGTCTGCTGCAGCTCCACCGGATCGGCCGGCTTTTTCAGAAACGCCAGCGCACCCAGCTCCAGGGTGCGGCGGACAGCCTCTTCCTGGACGTCGCCGGAGACGACGATGACCTTCGCCTGCAGGTTTTCTGCACGCATGGCCGCGAGCGCCTGATAACCGTCCATGTCCGGCATGGTCAGGTCCAGCAGCACCACTTGCCCCAGCCCCTGACGAATGGCTTGCAGACCTTCGTGTCCGTTGGTGGCCGTCGTGACCGACACGCCCCAATCGGCAGGCAAGGCTCTAATGAGCTGCTTGCGCGCCATATTGGAATCGTCGCAAATCAGCAGCGGGATAGTGGGCATCGCTTTCAATCTCACAACAAAAGAGTTTCAGGCCTGGCCCGGGAGATCAGTGCACTTATTACGCATAACAGTAGTTGAGTGCCCATGCTGCCAAAGAATTCTTTCATTCACGTATCAGCGGCAAGTGGGTAAATTCTTCACTCATTCAACGATAAACTGCGTGGTATGCAATATCTATGCACACCGTTATCTAAAGTTCCACCTCGGTTGATGACCTCGATCAACCTTCGCGTTTATTTATATAAAACAACAGCATGACGCTTGTTTAATGGCGCCAATATTTTATCTTGCCGCTTATTTGAGTTTATCTCGCAGCGACATACAGGACATGCGCAACGGGCGCCTCACCGCCCGAGAGCCGTGCCAATACTCAAGTATTAAGCACCTAACCGCAGGTACTAATCGTCTGTATTCAGGTAGGAGTGAGGCTTGTCGCCGAGTGATTTATTGTTTATGGCACCACGATTCAGATCACTGCTCACATCGGATTGCGAGGAAGATCGTCATGAACGGCCATAAGAAAGTGCACACGCGCTACGCCCTGTCACTGGGCTCGCCCCACTATGGTGCCCGTCATTCGACCAGGCTGTCCGACCGCTTGGCCCTTGTGCAATTGCTGCAGGATCACTTGATCACGGCACAGGAACTCCACCGTCATATCGTGAGCCTGGAGGTGCGCTCGCGTCATGTCACCTTCGTGGACGTGCGCAGGATGTTTCATCGTATCGGTGAGGCGACTGAGCTGTGCATCGCGTTTCTGGCCGAGCGCATTCATGATCTGGGCGCGGCTGCCGCCTCGCGACCCGCGCACATGGAATTGCAGGAAATGCCGGGTTGGAACGACCAGAGTTTTGCCGCCAGCCTGC
This sequence comes from Pseudomonas sp. efr-133-TYG-103a, assembly GCF_030209235.1. Lineage (NCBI taxonomy): Bacteria > Pseudomonadati > Pseudomonadota > Gammaproteobacteria > Pseudomonadales > Pseudomonadaceae > Pseudomonas > Pseudomonas sp. efr-133-TYG-103a. The sequence goes on along the minus strand of NZ_JARVSK010000005.1, from coordinate 80,044 downwards.
AGCACGTTGCGACCCGCACCCACGTACTCGCTCAATTCGCCGCGCAGACCAAAAGTCTCATGGACAAAGCAGTGATCGAAGGGGATTACAACAGCCTGCATATGATGACCGACTGCATTCATCAGATCAGTCAACTAGTGGCGTTGATTCAGATCCATCTGCCGAGCGAGTCTGCGAATGTGTCGCCTGTACCTCTTCCAGCGAGCACGTGAATCAGCAATAAGCGGCACGCTCGTTTGTTTCATCTCCCCACTGGGCAACGCCAGGAACGAACTTTCGTTCGACCCACGAGCGAGTCGCCCGTCGCCCAGGCTCAGCGCCACTTTAAGTTTGAATCAAAAGCCGAAGTCGAGAAATTCAAATAATGGCGCAAAGCCATGATCTGATTGAATTTTTTCTGAAGATTGACTAGGCGCACATTATTTTTGTGTCGCTGCGTTGCGACTGCGCCACTCATCAATGTATGAACTTTCTTCCCTGCCCCGCGCCTGGAGCCGTCTTGGAAAGTATGTTGCGAAGTCAGCCGACTGACTGCCTGATTATCAGCGTGCGGATGTGAACGATACTGTGCTCGACATCCCGGTCACTTCAGCGTGGATTCCAGGCAGTCGATCAATGATTTCGCCTGAAACGGTTTGGCGAGAAAACATATTGCGCTGCCGGTCATGGCGCGTTTGCGTACCGAGTCTTCCGGAAACGCAGTGATGAAGATGGTGGGGATGCTGAATCCGTGGGACGTCAGGTGCTCATGCAACTCCACGCCACTCATGTTGGGCATCTGTACATCAGTGATCAGGCACGCGGCCTTGGTGAATTCGGCAGACCCAAGGAACTCCTCCGCCGAGGAGAAAACCCGGACGACAAAACCCAGAGAGCGGACAAGACTGTCAATACTGGCTCGGACCGCATTGTCGTCGTCGACCACAGCGATCATTGGGGGGCTGGACAAAGGATTACCTTTAAACGGAAAAATAGAGCGCGAAGTTGCGCATTGAAACAGCTCACACGTTACCGACCTGCCGTGCACCAGAGAATTATACGGGCGTATGACTCGGGATAATTGGCGACGGACGGACATTTTCTGACCATTCAGACAACCTCGGGATCGGCTCAGACCCATCTCTCTGCGATGAACGTGGACTCGATACGCGCCAGCATGAACACATCAAACGCCACTGGCGACAGCGCTTTGGCAAAGCAATACCCCTGCGCTTCGTCACATCCGCGTAGCGCCAGCGCATCGAGAATGGCGAAATCCTCGACGCCTTCGGCGATCACCTTCATGTCGAAACTGTGTCCGAGCGTGATCACCGCCTGGACGATCGCGGCATCCTGCGGGTCGCTGAGCAAACCGCGCACGAAGGACTGATCGATCTTCAGCTTGTCCACCGCAAAGCGCTTCAGATAAGCCATGCTCGAATAGCCGGTGCCGAAATCATCGATGGACATGCGCACGCCCAACGCCTTCAGGCCATGGACGGTTTCCAGCACGTGTTCGGAATGCTCGATCAGAATGGATTCGGTCAGCTCAAGTTCCAGCAAGTGCGGCTTGAGGCCGCTTTCGTGCAGCGCCCTTTTGACCTCATTCACCAGGTTGCCCTGGCGGAACTGCACCGCCGAGCAATTCATCGCCATGGTCAGTTCGCCGAACCCAGCCTCTTGCCACGCCACCGCCTGATGACAGACCTTGCTCAACAGCCAGCGGCTGATCGGAATGATCAGGCCGCTGGATTCGGCGACCGGTATGAACTCGCCGGGGGTGATCTGGCCCAGGCCGGGGTGATTCCAGCGCAGCAACGCTTCCGCCCCGATGACTTCGCCGGTCTTCAGATCGATTTGCGGCTGATAGTGGATCTCCAGTTCTTGTTGCTCGTGTGCCTGACGCAGTTCGGTCTGTATGTGCAGCAGGCGCAATTCGCGCGCGCCCATGGCCGCCTCATAGAACACCCAGGTATTGCGCCCATTGCGCTTGGCCTGCGCCAGTGCAGTATCGGCCGCTTTGAGCAAAGAGCCGAAATCGTGGCCATGGGCGGGGTACAACGCAAGGCCGGTGGACGCTGAGATCGACAGCGGAAACCCCGCCAGTTCAAGCGGTTGCTGCAAGACCTGAAGCATGCGCGCGACCAGATGCGCCAGCGCGACGGGGTCATCGTCGTCCACCAGCACCAGAAACTCGTCGCCACTGAGCCGGGCGACCGTGTCCACCGCAGGCTTCATGGCCACCAGCCGCTGCGCCAGACGCTGCAGGATCGTGTCCCCGGCGACGTGCCCCAGAGAATCGTTGATGGTCTTGAAGTTATCCACATCGAAATACAGCAGCGCCAGACGCTGACCCCGCCCGCAGTCGTTGATGGCCTGATTGACCCGCTCAAGCAAATAGCGCCGGTTCGGCAGACCGGTCAGTTCGTCGTGATACGCGCTCTGACGTAATTCATCCACCACTTGCTGGCGACGAATCCGGTTGGCCTGCAAGCGCAGCGTCAGGCCGATGATGAGCAGGTACAGCACGCCGCAGACGACCAGCGACGCGATCACCGTGTACTTCCAGCCCAGCAGATAATCCTGCGCGGCCAGCCCGGTGACCAGCACCAGCGAAAAATCCCCGACGCGTTTGTAGCCGTACAGACGCTTGACGCCGTCAACCCGCGAGCGCGTGACCAGCACGCCCTCCTGGCTGCCCCGCGCCACCAGCCGATCGATGCTGTCGGTTTTGTAATCTCGCTTCGAATCAGCCGCCGAGGGCACGCGCAGCACTGCGTCGGGCCGGTCCGAGCGACGTAACGTGATCACCCCGTGGTCGCCGACGTTCACCTGGCTGATAACGTCAAAAATGGATTTGAGCGGCAGGCTGGACGCAATCCAGCCTACATGCCGCTGCCGATCAAACACCGGAACCGCGATGTAAAGCAGCTCTCGCGCGACATCGTGATCGAGCACGGCCGACTCACCGGCGGCGTCGCCGGGCGACTGTCGGGCAAGTTCATCACGAAAGCGCTGCTGGCTGGCGGTCGGCGTGTCGGGGCGGGCGTCGGAACCGAAAAGAAAGCTTCCCTCAGCCGTCAGCACGTCGAAATGGCCCACCGAAGGAAATCGCCGACCCAACGCCCGCAACTGACGCCCGTCATCTGCCGGAGCAGCCCCGCCGCGCAAGAGGTCATCGTCCAGGCGCAGCGCGATGCCCTGCAAATCGGTCTGGGTGTCATGCAGAATGCTGGTCAGCCGGGCCTCAAGAATGCGATTCAGATTGCTCACATCGGCAACTGCCTGATTGCGTGCCTGCTGGTAAAGCAGGCCGAGGAGCGCACCGAGCAGCACCAGTATCCCGAGCGCAAGCCCGCCCCACATCCACACCTGAATCTTGACCACGGGCACCGGCGTGGCCGAATGATCCGGCTCTGCCGGCAGCAGGCAAGTGATCCGCGACACACGGTCGTTGGCGGGCTCGATCAGAACGGTGTTCATGGATGGTGCCTCAATGAGCCGCGCATGCGGTCTGGGCGAGTCCGTCTGCCGCAAGGGAGCGAACGCGTTTCCAGCTGCTGATCGAATTCAATGGCATGTGCTTTCCCCTTTCACCACTCGAATCAGAGCAATGAACCGACGCTTTCGTGAAGGAACTCAGGACGTAGGGAAAATTAACATTACGGGGTCATGATTCCGATTAGCTATCAGGCTAAGCGACTCATACTCCCGTATAGGAGGAAGACCATCATTTCAATGGCCCAGCGCGGGCGAGTCGCCTGACGCCCAGGCTGCGGCAGGAATCATTCCCCTGCCAGGGCCTCGGACATCTTCACAAGATCGGCAAAGGTGCGGGCCTGCATCTTCTTCATGGCGTGGCCGCGATGGATCTTGACGGTGATTTCGCTCAAGCCCATTTCCGAAGCGATCTGCTTGTTCATCAGACCGGTCACGGCGTAGGACATGACTTCCTGCTCCCGTGCGGTCAGGGTCTGAAAACGTGCGCGGAGTTCGGCAGACACCTTGCCCGTCTCGCGCCGTTTGCTGTCTTTCTGCAGTGCCAGGGTGACGGCATCCAGCAGGTCTTGCTCGCGGAAAGGCTTGACCAGGAAGTCCAGCGCGCCGGCCTTCATGGCTTTGACCGACATCGCGATATCGCCATGACCGCTGACGAAGACGATCGGCATGGACACCTTCATTTCAGCCAGCCGCACCTGAAAATCCAGGCCGCTTTCGCCCTGTAGCCGCACGTCCAGAATCAGACACGCCGGGGCATCTTCGAAGGCGTGCTGGAGGAATTCCGCGCCCGAAGCGTAGGTGTAAACGCGCATGCCGACCGAGCGCAGAAGGCTGTCCAGCCCGGCGCGAATGGCGGGATCGTCGTCGACGACGAAGACGATGGGGCTCTTGTCGACCGGCGTCATGACGGCATGTGCTCGTAGGCAGGAAGCGAGAAACTCATGACCGCGCCATGCCCCAACTCGCTTTCGGCCCAGATGCGGCCGCCGTGAGCGTCAATGATCGAGCGGCAAATCGACAGGCCCATGCCCATCCCCTCAGGTTTAGTGGTGAAAAATGGATTGAACAGGCTGGGCAGGTTCTGCTCCGACACGCCTGGACCGTTGTCCTTGATACGCAGCAATACATCGCCGTTCATGGCCGTACCCAGCGCGACCGACAAGGTGCGCTCTTTGGTGTGCATGCCGGACATCGCCTGCATCGCGTTCATCAACAGGTTAATGATCACCTGTTGCAACTGCACGCGATCGCCCTTGACCCAATGAACGCCGTCGCCAGGATACACATCAAGGCTGACGCGATGGCGACGGATCTCGCGCCGAATGAGCGCCACGGATTCCTGCAGCACGTCGAAAATATCCACCTGCACGTGGCTGGGGTCGTTCTTGCGGGAAAGACTGCGGATACGGCGGATGACCTCGCTGGCACGATGCGCCTCGCTTTTGATGCGCTCGATGGCACTGCGCACCTCCCCCAGATCCGGCACGTCGCGGTTGAGCCAGCGCAATCCGGCTTCAGCGTTGGTGGTCACTGCGGCCAGGGGTTGATTGACTTCGTGGGCAATGGAGGCCGCCATCTCACCCAGCGTCGTCACCCGAGTCACGTGGGCCAGCTGGCTCTGCGAGCGATGCAGGGCCTCTTCGGCATTCTTGCTCGCTGTGACGTCCATCAACGCGCCGATGTATTCACAGCACCCTGACGCGTCGTGCGCCTGCTGCGCAAGCATGCGCACGAATTTGCTCGAACCGTCGGCCATCAGCACGCGAAATTCGGTTTCCATATTGGCGTGCTGCGCGTACGCCTGCTCGATCAGCGCCTTGAGCCCGTCGTTGTCTTCCGGATGAACGCGGCCCATCATGTATTCGAGCGTCGGTTGCAGCTGCTCATCGAAGTCGAAAATACGCCGGGCTTCGTCGGACCAGTACATTTCGGCACTGGGCAGCTTAAGCCCGATGCTTCCGGTCTGGCTGAGACGCTGAGCGCCCGCCAGGAATGCCTCGCTGCGATGCAGCAGGCGCACTTGCTCGCGTAACGCGTCTTTGGAGATTCTGTATTTCAGGACGAGCAGGCCGGTGATGCCGATCGCTGCAAGGCTCACCAGACAGCGGGCGAACGGCGGCAGCAGCCAGCCCGTTCCATGGGAGAGCAGGTACGCCAGCAGGGTCAGAAAACCACAGACGCACGCAACGGTGGCCACCCCCTTGCGTGAGAAGAGGTCTCCGGACATCAGAATCACGGCGACATAGAGCACGGCGATTGCAACATCGAGGGTGCTGAGCCAATCCATCAGGAAGATGACCAGCGTCAGCATGGCGGAACCCAGCCTGAGCAACCAGACGCTGGGCGACACTTCAGCCCGAGGGTTGCGCAGACTCGCTGCAGGGACGGTATTCATTGCGACAGTCTGGCCTTATTGTGGGTAACTGGATTGGCAGCGCAAATGTGTCGACCGGGGCAAACGCCCTTCATCGCCCCCGGCCCAAAAGCGGGCGGAGCGACGCAGCGTAATAGTTATTCAAAAAAAGGCAGTTGCCCATCACACCAAAGTGTCAGAGCGGATACAAATATACCCACATAATCCTGATCGAGACAGATTATCAATGAGCCGACATTCAATCCTGAACGGCTGTGCTCCGTTCTTTTCCTGGCCCAAATAGAACAGGCCCCGACGCGAGCGCCGGGGCCTGTAATGGCCACATCCTTATGGCCTTCGCATGAACCTTCAATCGATCAACCGGCGGCCTCCCTGGCCGTCGATCGCCCGTTCTTTCGGTTCTGTCGAATCGGTATTACTCAGCTTTCAGGCCGTCAGCCGAAACAGCTTTCACGCCTTTGATTTTCTTGGTGATAGCCACTGCGGTGGTTTTCTGAGCTTCAGTCACAGCGACAGTCGACGACAGGGAAACCACGCCTTTGTTGGTTTCAACCTTGATGTCGGAGCCTGGAATGCCTTTCTCGGTCAGCAGGTCGGATTTGACCTTGGTGGTGATCCAGGTGTCGGAAGTAGCTTCTTTGGTTTTGGCGACTTCACCTGCGGCTACCACCATTGGAGCCTGAGTAGAGGTTTGAGCCATGGCTACGTTAGCCATAGTCAGCGTCAGAGCAGTGGCAGTAGCGGCAGCGATAGCGAACTTCTTCATACGAGTAACTCCTGTTTTTCTCAAAATCTGCGCCAACGTCGTTGGCTGCAGGGTTACTGGTATATCGCAAGCGGTGTGCCAAACTTATCCAACGAGATTTTTTCATTTAAATCAATGAGTTATAAACAATAGTCGAATGATGCATCGTGCAGATTGCCCGTTTACGGAAAGTTCCGCTTGCAACTTGCATGTTCTGCACGAGTTCACAGGCCGCCGAAACGCGCAACTCACTAATTGCACACGAAAAAAAAGAGCCCCGAAGGGCTCTTTTCGTTGCCGAAGCAGGGGCGCTTAAACGCCCGACGCCTTGGCAGCTGCAACGTCCTTGATCGACAGCTTGATACGACCGCGGTTATCAACGTCCAGTACCAGCACTTCGACTTCCTGACCTTCTTTCAGCACGTCGGTGACTTTCTCGACGCGAGCATCGCTCAGCATGGAGATGTGCACCAGGCCGTCTTTGCCAGGCAGGATGTTGACGAACGCGCCGAAGTCGACGATGCGCTCAACCTTACCGACATAGATCTTGCCGATTTCAGCTTCTGCGGTGATGCCCAGAACGCGCTGACGTGCTGCCTCAGCGGCTTCCTTGGTTTCGCCGAAGATCTTGATCGAGCCGTCGTCTTCGATATCGATCGATGCCTTGGTCTCTTCGCAGATGGCACGAATGGTCGCGCCGCCTTTACCGATGACGTCACGGATCTTGTCGGTGTCGATCTTCATCGCGATCATGGTCGGAGCGTTTTCCGACAGCTCGGTGCGCGACTGACCGATGATCTGGTTCATCTGACCAAGGATGTTCAGGCGAGCTTCCAGGGCCTGGCCCAGGGCGATCTCCATGATTTCTTCGGTGATGCCCTTGATCTTGATGTCCATCTGCAGCGCGGTGACGCCTTTGGCGGTACCGGCCACTTTGAAGTCCATGTCGCCGAGGTGGTCTTCGTCACCCAGGATGTCGGTCAGAACGGCGAACTTCTCGCCTTCCTTGACCAGACCCATGGCGATACCGGCAACCGGCGCCTTCATCGGCACACCAGCGTCCATCAGAGCCAGGGAAGCACCGCAGACCGAAGCCATGGAGCTGGAACCGTTGGACTCGGTGATTTCCGACACCACGCGAATGGTGTAAGGGAACGCATCAGCCGGCGGCAGCATGGCCTGAACCGAACGACGAGCCAGACGGCCGTGACCGATTTCGCGACGACCAGCGCCACCCATGCGACCACACTCGCCCACCGAGAACGGAGGGAAGTTGTAATGCAGCATGAACGGGTCTTTCTTTTCGCCTTCGAGGGTGTCGAGCAGCTGTGCGTCACGCGCAGTACCCAGCGTCGCCACGACCAGCGCCTGAGTTTCACCACGGGTGAACAGTGCCGAACCGTGAGTCTTGGGCAGAACACCGACTTCGATGTTCAGAGGACGTACGGTGCGGGTGTCGCGGCCGTCGATACGTGGCTTGCCGTTGACGATGTTTTCGCGAACGGTGCGGTATTCGATTTCGCCGAATGCAGCTTTGACTTCCGAAGCAGACGGGCTGCCTTCTTCAACGGCCAGCTTGGCAACGACTTGATCCTTCAGCTCGCCCAGGCGCGCATAGCGGTCGGCCTTGACGGTGATGGTGTAAGCCTCGGAGATGGCTGCGCCGAACTCGGAGCGGATGGCGCCCAGCAGGTCGGTGGCTTCAGCCTTCGGAGCCCAGGTCCAGGTCGGCTTGGCAGCTTCGGCGGCGAGTTCCTTGACGGCTTTGATGACAGCCTGGAATTCGTCGTGAGCGAACAGAACAGCGCCCAGCATCTGGTCTTCGGTCAGCTCTTTGGCTTCGGATTCAACCATCAGTACCGCTTCTTCGGTACCGGCAACGACCATGTCCAGGCTCGATGCTTTCAGTTGCTCGTAAGTCGGGTTAAGCAGGTAACCGGTGCTTTCGTGGAAAGCAACGCGCGCGGCGCCGATCGGGCCGTCGAACGGAATGCCGGAGATCGCCAGGGCAGCCGAGGTACCGATCATCGAAGCGATGTCCGGATCGGTTTTCTTGCTGGTGGAAACGACGGTGCAGACAACCTGCACTTCGTTCATGAAGCCTTCGGGAAACAGTGGGCGGATCGGACGGTCGATCAGACGCGAGGTCAGGGTTTCTTTCTCGGAAGGACGGCCTTCACGCTTGAAGAAACCGCCGGGGATCTTGCCGGCAGCGTAGGTTTTTTCTTGGTAGTGAACGGACAGCGGGAAGAAGCCCTTGCCAGCGTCTGCCTGTTTGGCGCCGACCACAGTCACGAGTACGGTGACGTCGTCGTCAACGGTGACCAATACTGCACCAGAGGCTTGACGGGCGATGCGGCCTGTCTCCAGGGTTACGGTCGATTGACCGAATTGAAACTTCTTGATTACCGGGTTCACGGTTTCCTACCTTCTTTGTGGCTCTTGGGGGAACTGGTTTCTTGCGAATTCTTGGGCAGCGAGGGAATCGGACCCTTCGGCAGTCCAGATAAAACTAGAGGCTGGGAGCCCGCCAGCCCACCGGTACGAAACCTGCGGGACGTGACGAACAACCAACCTCTTGCAACGTCGTTATTAGCGACGCAGACCCAGACGACCGATCAGGGCGCTGTAACGGCTAACGTCCTTACCTTTCAGGTAATCCAGCAGCTTGCGACGCTGGTTTACCATACGGATCAGACCACGACGGGAGTGGTGGTCCTTACCGTTGGCCTTGAAGTGGCCTTGCAGTTTGTTGATGTTGGCGGTCAGCAGTGCAACTTGCACTTCTGGCGAACCAGTGTCACCAACAGCTTGCTGGTAGTCGGTTACGATCTGAGCTTTTTCTTCAACGCTGAGTGCCATGTGGGCATTCCTTATATCAGGAAACCGTCAAAGCGACGGTTTCAACAGGCCGAGAGCAGACTCTCGTATTAAAAAGTGAGGAGTGACCATGCCTGTTGACAGCCACCCTCGTACCGCCGTGCCAGGACAACCCTGACTCGACGGGTTCGGTCACTCTGACCGAATCAGCCGACGCGGCGCAATGCGCCCGTCTTCGCTCACTTCACCGATCCCGATGAAGCGTCCTTCATGATCCTGCACCCGTACCATGCCGAACTTCGGCGCATCCGGGGCTCTGACGGGCTGACCGTGCAGCCAGTAAAACGAACTGTGCTCGGAAAACTGCAACAGAGGCCAGTCCAGCAGGCCGCTGTCCGATGGCATCAGGAAGCGATCGACTGCTTCGTTGCCGCCTTCGGCGTGTACCGCTTCAAGCTCTTCCAGCGTGACCGTCTGGGCCAGCGTGAAAGGCCCGGCCTGCGTGCGACGCAGCTCGGCGACATACGCACCGCAGCCTAGCTTCTCACCGATATCTTCCACGAGGGTGCGGATATAGGTGCCTTTGCTGCAGTCGACAGCCAGACGCGCGGTCTCGCCTTCACACGCCAATAATTCCAGGCGCGCAATAGTAACAGAACGCGCTTCGCGCTCCACCACTTCCCCTTGTCGAGCCAACTTGTACAACGGTTGGCCATCACGCTTGAGGGCGGAGTACATCGGCGGTATCTGACTGATATTTCCACGAAAATCCGGGAGTACCGCTTCGATATCCGAGCGACCAACGGTCACCGGCCGCGTCTGCAAAACCTCACCTTCGGCGTCGGCCGTGGTGGTGGTCTTGCCCAGCTGCATCAAGGTCTCGTATCCCTTGTCGGAGTCGAGCAGGTACTGGGAGAACTTGGTCGCTTCGCCGAAGCACAGCGGCAGCACGCCGGTCGCCAATGGATCGAGGCTGCCGGTATGGCCAGCCTTCTCTGCATTGAGCAGCCAGCGCACCTTTTGCAAAGCCGCATTGGAAGTGAAACCCAGCGGCTTGTCGAGCAGGATGATGCCGCTGACATTGCGGCGGATGCGCTTGACCTGAGCCACGCCGTTACTCCTCCGAGCCATCTTTGGCCGCCGGCTCGTGCTGACCGTCTTCAGCCACTGCGCGCTCGATCAGCGCCGACAGATGCGCGCCACGGGCAACGCTTTCGTCGTAGTGGAAATGCAATTGCGGAACGCTGCGCAGCTTCATCTCGCGGGCCAGCTGCATGCGCAGGAAGCCTGCGGCAGAGTTCAGCGCCTTGATCGACTGAGCGATCTCTTCGGCGGTGTCCTGCCCCATCACGGTGATGAAGATCTTGGCATGACCGACGTCACGGCTGACGTCGACTGCGGTGATGGTGACCAGGCCGACGCGCGGATCCTTGATCTCACGACGGATCAGCTGTGCCAGCTCGCGCTGCATCTGATCGCCGATACGTTGGGTACGGCTGTATTCTTTTGCCATGTCTTGTTACCTGTCACTGACCTGCAGCAAAAGCGGCAGAGTCTGAAAGCGGCAAACGCCCGGCCTGGCAGAAGCCGGACCGGGCGTTGCGTTTAGAGTCCATGACAGACGCCGGGCATTTGCATGCGACGACTGCCATGACTCCTGAAGCTCGCGATTCAGAGGCTGCGAGCCACTTGGACCTTCTCGAACACTTCGATCTTGTCGCCGACCTTGACGTCGTTGTAGCTCTTGACGCCGATACCGCATTCCATGCCGGCACGCACTTCGGAAGCGTCATCCTTGAAGCGACGCAGGGATTCCAGCTCGCCTTCGAAGATAACGATGTCTTCGCGCAGTACGCGGATCGGACGGTTACGGAACACAACGCCTTCGATGACCATGCAACCGGCGATCGCACCGAATTTCGGCGAACGGAATACGTCGCGAACTTCGGCGATACCCAGGATGTTCTCCCGGACGTCGCTGCCAAGCATACCGGTGAGGGCTTTCTTGACGTCTTCGATGATGTCGTAGATGACGTTGTAGTAACGCATGTCCAGACCTTCCTGCTCGACGATCTTGCGAGCGCCGGCATCGGCACGCACGTTGAAGCCGAACAGTACAGCGTTGGAAGCCAGCGCCAGGTTGGCGTCGCTTTCGGTGATACCACCGACGCCGCCGCCCACTACACGCACTTGTACTTCGTCGTTGCCAAGGCCATTCAAAGCGCCCTGCAATGCTTCCAGAGAACCGCGGACGTCGGATTTGAGGACGATGTTGAGCGTCTTCTTCTCTTCCTGACCCATGTTCTCGAAGATGTTTTCCAGCTTGCCGGCGTGAGCACGGGCCAGCTTGACTTCGCGGAACTTGCCTTGACGGAACAGAGCCACTTCACGGGCTTTCTTCTCGTCGGCAACCACGCTCATCTCGTCACCGGCATCCGGCGTACCGTCCAGGCCGAGGATCTCGACAGGGATGGATGGACCGGCTTCCTTGATCGGCTTGCCGTTCTCGTCGAGCATGGCGCGAACGCGACCGTAGTTCGATCCGACCAGAACCATGTCGCCCTGACGCAGCGTACCGTCCTGAACCAGAACAGTGGCGACCGGGCCACGGCCCTTGTCCAGACGCGATTCAACGACGACACCACGACCTGGGGCCGACGGCGTGGCAACCAGCTCAAGCACTTCAGCTTGCAGCAGAACCGCTTCGAGCAGCTCGTCGACACCGGTACCGACCTTGGCCGACACAGGGACGAATGGAGTATCGCCACCCCAGTCTTCCGACGTCACGCCGTGAACCGAAAGCTCACTGCGGATGCGGTCCATGTCAGCGCCCGGCTTATCGATCTTGTTGACCGCCACCACCAGCGGAACACCGGCGGCCTGTGCGTGCTGCACGGCTTCGATGGTCTGCGGCATGACGCCGTCGTCAGCTGCGACAACCAGGATCACGATGTCGGTTGCCTTCGCACCACGAGCACGCATTGCGGTAAACGCAGCGTGACCAGGGGTGTCGAGGAAGGTCACCATGCCGCGATCGGTTTCCACGTGATACGCGCCGATGTGCTGGGTGATACCACCGGCTTCGCCAGCGGCAACCTTGGCACGACGGATGTAGTCGAGCAGCGAGGTCTTACCATGGTCAACGTGACCCATGACGGTAACGACCGGCGCACGAGGAACGGTTTCACCTTCGAACTTCAGGGACTCTGCCAGGGAATCTTCCAGGGCGGTGTCGCTGACCAGGGTCACTTTGTGGCCCAGTTCTTCAGCGACCAGCTGGGCAGTTTCCTGATCCAGAACCTGGTTGATGGTGGCCGGGGTGCCCAGCTTGAACATGAACTTGATGATTTCAGCGGCCTTGACCGACATCTGCTGGGCCAGATCGCCCACAGTGATGGTCTCGCCGATCTTCACTTCACGAACCACAGGACCGGTAGGGTTCTGGAAACCGTGAGCGTTGCGTTTCTTCAGCTTGGCCTTGCCGCGACCGCCGCGACGGAAGCCATCGCTTTCTTCGTCGGTAGTCCGTGGGGCAACGCGTGGCGCTGGCGCCTTTTCCTTGACCGAAGCGCGATGAGGAGCGTTCTTGCGCTCGCCATCACCACCACCGCCGCGACGATTGTTGTCGTCGTTGCGTGGCTTGTCAGGACGACGCTGTTCGTCCTTCTTGCGCTCGGCAACTGGAGCCGGTGCAGCGACCGGAGCTTCCTGCACAGGCTCGGCGGCGACCTGAGGCGCTGGCTCGGACTGAGCCGGCGCAGCAACCGCTTCCGATGCTTGCGGAGCAGGCGCAGGCTGACGGCGCGCTTCTTCTTCGGCACGCTGACGGGCTTCTTCTTCAGCCTTTTGACGAGCGGCGTTTTCTACCGCACGACGCTCTTCCTGCTCGCGCTTGCGCTCGGCTTCGATCTCTTCCGGGCTGCGCTGTACGAAGACTTTCTTCTTGCGCACTTCAACGCTGATGCTCTTGCTGCCAGCAACGCGCAGAGTACTGGTGGTTTTACGCTGCAAAGTGATCTTGCGCGGTTCTTCCACTTTAGCCTTGTGGCCGCTTTTCAGGTGCGTCAACAGGGCTTGTTTTTCGTTATCGGTCACAACTTGCTCGGCGGCGGTGTGCGGCAGACCTGCCTCACGCATCTGCTGTAACAGGCGCTCTACCGGTGTGTCGACCGTTTTGGCCAGTTCTTTCACCGTGACTTGCGTCATGCACTTCTCTCCTCAGGCCGCATTTACTTACTCGAACCAATGGGCTCGGGCGGCCATGATCAACTTGCCGGCACGATCATCGTCAATGCCGTCGATGTCGAGCAGATCGTCAATAGACTGCTCGGCCAGGTCTTCGCGGGTAATTACGCCGCGCACCGCCAGTTCCATCGCCAAATCCTTGTCCATACCCTCAAGCGAGAGCAGGTCTTCGGCCGGATGGGCGTCTGCCAGCTTTTCCTCAGTAGCGATGGCTTTAGTCAACAAGCGATCCTTGGCACGAGCACGAAGCTCGTTGACGATGTCTTCGTCAAAGCCGTCGATGTTGAGCATTTCTTCCAACGGTACGTAGGCAATCTCTTCCAGGCTGGTGAAGCCTTCGTCTACCAGCACCTGTGCGAGTTCTTCGTCGACTTCCAGCTCGTCGATGAAGTTGCGCAGGATGTCGCCGGTTTCCGCTTGCTGCTTGGCCTGGATGTCCGATTCGGTCATTACGTTCAGGGTCCAGCCAGTCAACTGACTCGCCAGGCGCACATTCTGACCACCGCGGCCAATCGCCTGGGCCAGATTGTCCGCGCCGACAGCGATGTCCATGGCATGGGCGTCTTCATCAACGATGATCGCTGCCACTTCGGCAGGCGACATGGCGTTGATGACGAACTGTGCAGGGTTGTCGTCCCACAGCACGATATCCACACGCTCGCCGCCCAACTCGCCGGAAACTGCCTGGACACGCGAACCGCGCATGCCGATGCAGGCGCCTTGCGGGTCGATGCGTTTGTCCTTGGAGCGAACTGCGATTTTTGCACGCGAACCAGGATCACGAGAGGCAGCCATCACCTCGATGAGACCTTCGGCGATTTCCGGAACTTCAATCCGGAACAGCTCGATCAGCATCTCTGGCGCAGTGCGCGACAGGATCAGCTGAGGACCGCGGTTTTCAGTGCGGATCTCTTTGAGCAATGCACGAACGCGAACACCCACACGGAAAGTCTCCCGCGAAATGATGTCTTCACGCGCCAGCAGAGCCTCGGCATTGTTGCCCAAGTCGACGATGACATTGTCTCGTGTAACTTTTTTAACAGTGCCGGAAATGATTTCGCCAAGGCGCTCACGATAAGCGTCAACCACCTGAGCGCGTTCAGCTTCGCGAACTTTCTGCACAATGACTTGCTTGGCAGTCTGGGCAGCGATACGACCGAACTCGATGGACTCGATCTTTTCTTCTACTACATCACCGACCTTGGCGCCGGGATGAGTCTCGGCGACCTTGCTCGGCCACGTTTCGATAGCCGGATCGTCGAGATCGTCTTCCTCAACGACAGTCCAGCGACGGAAAGTCTCATATGCACCTGTGTGGCGGTTGATTTCCACACGCAGGTCAACTTCGTCTTCGAAACGCTTTTTAGTGGCCGTAGCCAGAGCTATTTCCAGCGCTTCAAAAATCACACCGGCCGGTACGCCCTTTTCATTGGATACCGACTCAACAACCAGCAGTACTTCTTTGCTCATCGTACGCCTCGCCTTTCGCAAGCCATTGGATCCGCGGGATCCGCAGTATCTGGCACGTCTCAGTCAAACGTGGGAATAATGTTGGCCTTGTCGATCAGATCGATCGGCAACAGGTATTCGTGATCATCCACTTGCACCACGACATCCTGCTCCTCCACCCCGCGGAGAAGGCCTTGAAAGTTGCGTCGACCGTCGAAGGGCGAACGCAGCTTTATCTTCACTTGTTCCCCGGCAAAGGCTGCAAACTGCTCGATCGTGAACAGCGGGCGTTCCATGCCAGGAGAAGAAACTTCGAGCGTATATTCGGAGCTGATCGGATCTTCTACGTCCAGAACACCGCTGATCTGGCGGCTGACGATGGCGCAATCGTCCACCAGCACACCGCCCTCTTTATCGATATAAACGCGCAACATTGAGTGACGACCTTGGGCCGAAAACTCGATACCCCAGCATTCATAGCCAAGGGCCACGACCACCGGGGCCAGCAAGGCCTGCAACTGTTCTAGCTTGCTCGACACCTGAACCCCCTCGTGCATGCTGTGCAAATAAAAAATGGGCAAAGCGCCCATCATGAAAAACGCCGTCAACAGCGGCGTAATAAAGTGTCCAGCTAACAAAAAGCCCCTGAAAAGGGGCTCCGCTAAAACTGGTTGCGGGGGCTGGATTTGAACCAACGACCTTCGGGTTATGAGCCCGACGAGCTACCAGACTGCTCCACCCCGCGACAAAGCTGGGGCGGAAGTATACGACCGATCCCGAATCGGGTCAATCCGACACATCCACCTACAAGAAAGCCCGCTACTGCGGGCTATCTTGTTAATTGGTACCGAGAAGGGGACTCGAACCCCTACACCCTATGGGCACAACCACCTCAAGGTTGCGTGTCTACCAATTCCACCACCTCGGCATTACAACTCTTTTTGCAGTCCCAATAACGACTGCGAATCCCGTGTTACTTCTGTTCTGGAGCGGCAGGAACGTCAGCTGGTGCAGCGGCTGGTTTCTGTTGTCCTTCCAGGACCGGAACATCATCTGTCGCCGGTTTTTGCTTCACTTCCAACACTGCTGGATCTGGCAAACCTACTTGAGTCAGCTGGTGAGCTTTCTCTTTAGCAAAGTAACCTAACCCCAAGCTGGTCAAGAAGAAACAGGCGGCAAGTATAGCAGTAAACTTACTAAGAAAGGTAGAGGAACCTTGACCTCCGAAGACAGTATTTGATGCACCTGCTCCGAACGACGCGCCAGCGTCCGCACCTTTACCCTGCTGCAGCAAAACCAGAGCAACAACGCCCAGGGCACCCAGCAGATGAAGAACGACTACGACTGTTTCCAGCATTTTTTCAGTTTCCCGCGGCGCGAATGATCGCACCGAACTCATCTGCATTCAGGGAGGCACCACCAATGAGGCCCCCATCGATATCCGGCATGCCGAACAGTTCAGCCGCATTGGCCGCCTTCACGCTGCCGCCATATAGAAGACGCACACCTTGCGCGACTTCAGAATTCTCTTTCGCCAACTGCGCACGAATGGCTGCGTGCACTTCCTGCGCCTGTTCCGGCGAGGCCGTCAGCCCGGTACCAATGGCCCAGACCGGCTCGTAAGCAATCACCGCATTCACAAAAGCATCGATGCCAAGCTCTTCGATGACGCTGTCGATCTGCTGACCGACAACTTCGAGCGTTTTGCCTGCCTCGCGCTGCTCAAGTGTTTCACCGATGCACAGCACCGGGGTCAGTCCACTTGCCTGGGCCGCCGCAAACTTGCGGACAAGGACTTCATTGCTCTCGCCCATTATCTGGCGACGCTCCGAATGCCCTACAAGCACCAGCTTGCAACCTGCATCCGCCAACTGGGTCGAAGATAGCTCGCCCGTCAACGCACCTTGTCCCGCCTCGTGCGCGCAGTTCTGCGCGCCCACTTGAATCGGCTGTCCTTCCAGACAATCGACAACGAAGCTGATATGCAGACTTGGCGGAAATACCGCGACGTCAACACCGCTTGGGAGGGTCATGTTTGCCAGACCCTCGACCAGCTCAGCGACGCTGGCGCAGGTACCGTGCATTTTCCAGTTACCAGCTACCATAGGGCGACGCATGCTGTACCTCGTCGGTCAAAGTGGGCGCAGATGTTACCCAACAGTTTCAACACTGGCAAGCCGAATCAGGCGCAAACTTCAGCAACCAGTTTTGCCAGTTCATCGGCATAGCCGGCGACCAGGGTTTCGTCCTCGCCTTCGACCATGACGCGCACCAGCGGCTCTGTCCCGGACTTGCGCAGCAATACGCGGCCGCGACCACCCATGGCCGCTGTCACGCGGGCGCAAGCCTCCTTGACCGCCGGATGCTCGACCGGATCGACCGAGCCGCCCTCGAAGCGAACATTGACCAGCACCTGGGGACACTTGCGCAGCCCCTGACGCGCCTGAGCCAGGCTCTCGCCCGTACGACGCAACGCGAGCAGCACCTGCAGCGCGGCGATGATGGCATCGCCTGTGGTGGTGTGCTGGAAGCAGACAACGTGGCCGGAGTTCTCGCCACCGACCTGCCAGTTCCGCTCGAGCAACTCGGCGATGACGTAGCGATCGCCCACATTGGCGCGCACGAAAGGGATGTTCAGATCGGCAAGCGCCAGCTCAAGACCCAAGTTGCTCATGAGGGTCCCGACGACGCCGCCCTGCAAGCGCCCGCGCTCGTGCAAGTCGCGCGCAATGATGTACAGCAACTCGTCACCGTCCACTACCGCGCCAGTATGATCGACCATCAGCACGCGGTCGCCGTCACCGTCGAAACCGATGCCAAGATCGGCTTTCTCAGCCACGACAGCCGCCTGCAGCGCACTCATGTGCGTCGAGCCGCAGTTGTCATTGATGTTCAGGCCGTTGGGCGCTGCGGACAGCACACTGACCTGCGCGCCCAGTTCGCGAAAGACATTCGGCGCCACCTTATACGTCGCGCCATGGGCGCAATCGACAACCAGCTTGAGGCCCGCAAAATCGGTACTGGTGGGAACGCTGCTCTTGCAGAACTCGATGTAGCGACCGGCCGCGTCGTTGATACGCGAAACCTTGCCGAGCTTCTCCGACTCAGCGACCGTCATCGGCGTGTCCAGCAACTCTTCGATCATCATTTCGATCTCGTCCGGCAGCTTGGTGCCCTGCCCGGAGAAGAACTTGATGCCGTTGTCGTGGTGCGGATTGTGCGAAGCGCTGATGACGATGCCCGCTTCAGCGTGGAAGGTTCGTGTCAGGTAGGCAATGGCTGGCGTCGGCATAGGACCGAGCAGCATCACGTCGGCACCGGCAGCCGAAAGACCTGCCTCCAGCGCCGATTCGAACATGTAGCCTGAAATACGTGTGTCCTTACCTACCAGAATCCGGCAAGCGCCCATCTTGCGGAAAGCCATCCCCGCGGCCCATCCCAGCTTGAGCATGAAATCGGGAGTGATCGGGAATTGGCCTACACGACCGCGAATGCCGTCGGTTCCGAAATATTTCTTAGTGCTCATGGGTGCTCCAGATTTCTTATTTTGCCGATTCAACAGCAGCAATCATGCGCACGACGTCGACGGTTTCCGCCACATCATGCACACGTAAAATTCTCGCGCCCTTGATCATCGCCATTGCGGCCAGCGCAAGCGCTCCGTACAGGCGCTGATCAACCGGCTTGTCCAGCACTTTGCCGATCATGCTCTTGCGTGACACACCCACCAACAGCGGGCGGCCCAGTGCATGCAGCGCGTCCATATGCTTGAACAGGCTCAGATTGTGCTCAAGGGTTTTGGCGAAGCCGTAGCCAGGGTCGAGGATAATCTTGTCAGCCGGGATACCGGCGGCGACACATTGATCCATACGCGCCTGCAGAAAAGCGCTGACCTCCCCGACCAGATCATCGTAGTGCGGGTCGTTCTGCATGTCGGTCGGTTCGCCACGCATGTGCATCAGGCACACCGGAAGCCCGGTCGCGACCGCAGCGTCGAGCGCGCCATCACGACGCAGGGACCGCACGTCATTGATCAGCCCCGCCCCCAGCCGAGCGGTTTCGCGAATGACCGCAGGCGTAGACGTGTCGACCGAAATGACCACATCCAGCTCCCGGCTGATCGCCTCCACGATGGGCGCTACGCGCTCAAGTTCTTCCACGGGAGAAACGGCGCGGGCGCCAGGGCGAGTGGACTCGCCACCCACATCGATCAGCGTCGCTCCAGCAGCCACCATGGCTTCGGCATGGCTCAGCGCCAGGTCGCGCCGTGCGAAACGACCGCCGTCAGAGAACGAATCAGGGGTGATGTTGAGGATTCCCATGACATGAGTCCGGGATAAATCAAGAACCCGGTTGCCGCAAGGCAACCGGGTCGGGTGAAGCACAGAAGTCATGTCAGCCCTTAGTGGTCAGCAGCTGGACCGCCGATCGGCGTTTCCGGGCGCGGCCCGACAGGAGCGGTTGGCGTACCGGACGCTCCGGAACCCCCTTCCCAGTCCCGCGGCTCGCGAGGCGTGCGGCCAGCCATGATGTCATCGATCTGCTCGGCGTCGATGGTTTCGTACTTCATCAGTGCGTCGGCCATCGCGTCCAGCTTGTCGCGATTGTCAGTAAGGATCTGCTTCGCGGTGCCGTAGCACTGGTCGATGATGCTGCGCACTTCGGAGTCGATCAGGCGCGCTGTGTCAGCGGACAGGCTGGCGTTTTGACCGCCACCGCCGCGACCCAGGTAACCGCCATCCTCTTCTTCCGAATACATCAGCGGGCCGAGCTTCTCGGACAGGCCCCACTTGGTGACCATGTTCCGCGCAATCTGACTGGCACGCATGATGTCGTTGGACGCACCGGTGGTGACACCGTCAAAGCCCAGCGTCATCTCTTCTGCGATACGACCGCCATAGAGCGAGCAGATCTGACTGATCAGCGCGCGCTTGGACAGGCTGTAGCGATCTTCTTCCGGCAGGAACATCGTCACACCCAGCGCACGACCGCGCGGGATGATCGACACCTTGTATACCGGATCATGCTCAGGCACGACCCGACCGACGATCGCGTGACCGGCTTCGTGATAAGCGGTGTTCTGCTTCTCCTTCTCGGACATGACCATCGATTTGCGCTCGGCGCCCATCATGATCTTGTCTTTTGCCAGCTCGAACTCTTTCATCTCGACGATGCGTTTGCCGACACGAGCAGCGAACAGTGAAGCTTCGTTGACCAGGTTGGCCAGGTCCGCACCGGAGAAACCAGGCGTACCACGTGCGATAACCGCAGCATTGACGTCGTCGCCCATTGGCACTTTACGCATGTGCACTTTAAGGATCTGCTCGCGGCCACGGATGTCTGGCAGACCGACCACGACCTGACGGTCGAAACGGCCTGGACGCAGCAGCGCGGGGTCAAGCACGTCGGGACGGTTGGTCGCAGCGATGACGATGATGCCGTCATTCATCTCGAAGCCGTCCATCTCGACCAGCAATTGGTTCAGGGTCTGCTCACGCTCATCGTGACCACCGCCCATGCCCGCGCCACGATGGCGGCCCACGGCGTCGATTTCGTCGATGAAGATGATGCAAGGCGCGTGCTTCTTGGCTTGCTCGAACATGTCACGAACGCGGCTCGCACCGACACCCACGAACATTTCGACGAAGTCAGAACCGGAAATGGTGAAGAATGGCACTTTGGCCTCACCGGCAATGGCTTTTGCCAGCAAGGTTTTACCGGTACCCGGAGGACCGACCATCAGCACACCGCGCGGAATACGGCCGCCCAGACGCTGGAACTTGCCCGGGTCACGCAGGAATTCAACGAGCTCGCCGACTTCTTCTTTAGCTTCATCGCAACCGGCGACGTCAGCCAGCGTGGTCTTGACCTGATCTTCGGAGAGCAGACGCGCCTTGCTCTTGCCGAAACTCATCGGCCCGCCCTTGCCTCCAGCGCCGCCTTGCATCTGGCGCATGAAGAACATGAAGACGGCAATAATCACGAGAATCGGGAAGCTGGCGACGAGCAACTGAGTCCAGATGCTCTGCTGTTCAGGCTGCTTGCCTTCAATAACGACGTTGTTGTCGACGAGATCGCCGATCAGGCCGTTGTCCTGAATGGCAGGACGAATGGTCTTGAAGGAGTCGCCGTCGCTGCGTTTACCCGTGATGACGTAACCGTCAACGGCAACTTTCTCGACCTTGCCATCCTTCACCTGCTGGATGAACTCGGAGTAGTTGAGGGTCTGCGGCTCGTTCGGGCTGGAGAAGTTGTTCATCACGGTCACCAGGACCGCAGCGATGATCAACCACAGGATCAAATTCTTTGCCATATCGTTCAATTAGCTACCCTCTGAAGCAAGCTCCACGCTGGAGCGTGCCTCGCATGATATTCACCGGCCTAACTTACTACAGATCCTACAGGCGTGGCAGGCGGCGTCTGTAACCCTTTGTGAAACTTTGACTACAAGATGTTCGTTACGCTTCATGAATAAAGCCATTTGAAAAAAGCTATTGCCTTTACTCAAAGTCGCTCGGTGCTTCGTAACCGCCCTTGAAACCCCGGCCCAGCAGGTACTGCTCACGGGACCGATCGCGGGAGGACAGAGGCTTGCGCATCTGTACCTTGTCGAACATCTTGCGAACCTCCTTGTGGTACACATCGAAGCCTTCACCCTGGAAGACCTTGATCAGAAAATCACCACCCGGACGCAGGACCCGACCCGCCAGGTCGAGCGCCAACTCACAAAGGAACATGGCGCGTGGCATATCCACAGCGCTCAATCCACTCATATTGGGGGCCATATCAGAAATCACAAGGTCTACTTGTGTATTACCGATCGCCGCCAGGATCTGCTTGAACACCTCATCTTCTGTGAAATCCCCTTGAATAAAGGTCACATCGGGGATGCTGTCCATTTCCAGAATGTCGGATGCGATCAGGCGACCTTGACCACCAATCAGACGACTGGTCACCTGAGACCAGCCACCGGGCGCCGCGCCGAGGTCGACCACAGTCATGCCCGGGCGGATCAGGCGGTCCTTTTCCTGAATCTCGAGAAGCTTGTAACTCGCTCGCGAGCGATAGCCATCCTTCTGCGCCTGTTTGACGAAAGGATCGTTGAAATGCTCTCTCAGCCAGTTATGGCTGCTCTTGGAACGCTGGGCCACGGGGCACCTCGATGATATGCGTCGTGATTAACTGGGCGGAGCCACGGGGCCTCGGGTAAAATGGCCACCAATTTTACAGAATCAGACGAAAAGGGTCAGATTATGCCGCTCAATAACGAGCAGAAGAAACAATACAAATCCATTGGACATGACCTGAAGCCGGTCCTGATGGTAGCTGGCAATGGCCTGAGCGAAGGCGTTCTGGCCGAGCTGGACCGCGCTTTGGTGGATCATGAACTGATCAAGGTTCAGATCAAGCTGGAAGACCGCGACGAGCGCCGCGCCGTGATCGAAGAACTGTGCAAGCAAGGGCGTGCGGAACTGGTGCAGACCATCGGCAAGATGGCGCTGATCTACCGCAAAAACCCACAGCCGAACAAACAGCTGTCCAACATACACCGCTACAAATAATGACGATACCCGTCAGCGGCGCGGTTTACGCGCCCTGACAGGAACCGACCGACGACAAGAAGCATCACTGCCGCCCCTTCCCGCCGAACCGGGTCGCCGGAAGCCATCCCAAGGGACGACCTCCGACACATCGATCAGATGTGCTTGACCTCGACAATCTCGTACTCGATCACACCGCTTGGCGTTTTCACAGCCACGACATCGCCTTCTTCTTTGGCGATCAGCGCGCGAGCGATCGGCGAGCCGACGGAGATCTTGCCCGACTTGATGTCCGCTTCATCTTCGCCAACGATTTGATAGGTCACGCTTTCGTCGGTTTCGACGTTGGCGATCTCTACCGTGGACCCGAAAATCACCTTGCCGGTGTGCGGAATCGTGGTGACGTCGATGATCACAGCATTCTGCATGCGGCCTTCGATGTCGCGGATACGCGCCTCGACCATGCCTTGCTCCTCGCGGGCAGCATGGTATTCGGCGTTCTCCTTCAAATCACCCAGCTCACGCGCTTCACCGATTGCCTGACTCAAGCGCGGACGCTCGACCTTGCTCAGGTGGTGCAGTTCTTCTTCCAGGGCGCGAGCGCCCTGAACGGTCATTGGATATTTGGTAATACTCATGCCTTCAATCCTGCATGTAGATCCTGCAAGCGGCGCACGGTCTTTTCAGGGCCGAACTTCAGCGCTTCACAGATGGCCTCGCCCGCAGCAATGGTCGTGGTGCAGTAGATCTTGTGCTGCAAGGCGTTGCGACGGATGGAGTAGGAATCCGCGATCGACTGGCGACCTTCGGTGGTGTTGATGATCAGCGTGACTTCGTCATTCTTGATCATGTCGACCACGTGAGGGCGACCCTCAGTCACCTTGTTGACGCGACGCACTTTCAGGCCGGCTGCCTCGATGAGGCGCGCGGTACCTGCGGTTGCAACGATTTCGAAACCCAGCTCGATCAGGTTGCGGGCAACGCCAGCCACCAGCGGCTTGTCGTCGTCACGCACGCTGATGAAAGCGGTTCCGCCGGTCGGCAGCACTTCGCTGGCGCCCATCTGGGCTTTGGCAAAGGCTTCGCCGAAGGTATCGCCGACACCCATGACTTCACCGGTGGACTTCATCTCCGGGCCGAGGATCGGGTCGACGCCAGGGAACTTGGCGAACGGGAAGACCGCCTCTTTCACGCTGTAGAAATTCGGAATGATTTCTTTGGTGAAGCCAAGCTCTTTCAGGGTTTTACCCGCCATGACGCGTGCTGCGATCATGGCCAGAGAGACACCGATGCACTTGGAAACGAACGGCACGGTGCGCGAGGCACGCGGGTTCACTTCGATGACGTAGATGTCTTCACCCTGCAGGGCCAGCTGCACGTTCATCAGGCCGACGACGCCGAGCTCGAGGGCCATTTTCTTGACCTGCTCACGCATCTCGTCCTGGATGTGCGCCGGCAGCGAGTACGGTGGCAGCGAGCATGCGGAGTCACCGGAGTGAACGCCTGCCTGCTCGATGTGCTGCATGATCGCGCCAATGACGACGTCAGTGCCGTCACATACGGCATCCACGTCCATTTCGATCGCGCAGTTGAGGAAGTGGTCCAG
Organism: Pseudomonas sp. efr-133-TYG-103a; assembly: GCF_030209235.1. NCBI lineage: Bacteria > Pseudomonadati > Pseudomonadota > Gammaproteobacteria > Pseudomonadales > Pseudomonadaceae > Pseudomonas > Pseudomonas sp. efr-133-TYG-103a. The sequence goes on along the minus strand of NZ_JARVSK010000005.1, from coordinate 55,784 downwards.
CAGCACCGGGCTGTCGTTGGACACTTGAACCGCTTCGCGCAGGTAGCGCTTGAGCTCTTCTTCTTCGTAGACGATTTCCATCGCACGGCCGCCCAGTACGTAGGACGGACGAACCACCAGCGGGTAACCGATTTTCGCTGCAGCGCGAATGGCTTCGTCTTCGCTGCGCACGGTGGCGTTAGGCGGCTGACGCAGGTTCAAGCGCTCGACCATTTGCTGGAAACGCTCACGGTCTTCGGCACGGTCGATGGCATCAGGGCTGGTGCCGATGATCGGCACGCCGGCCGCTTCAAGCGCACGCGCCAGTTTCAGAGGCGTCTGGCCGCCGTACTGGACGATCACGCCCTTCGGCTTCTCGACGCGAACGATCTCCAGTACGTCTTCAAGCGTCACCGGCTCGAAGTACAGACGGTCGGAGGTGTCGTAGTCGGTCGATACGGTTTCCGGGTTGCAGTTGACCATGATGGTCTCGTACCCGTCGTCACGCAGCGCCAGCGCGGCATGAACGCAGCAGTAGTCGAACTCGATGCCCTGGCCGATCCGGTTAGGACCGCCGCCCAGGATCATGATCTTGTCGCGCGTCGAAGGGTTGGCTTCGCACTCTTCTTCGTACGTCGAGTACATGTACGCGGTATCGGTCGCGAACTCTGCAGCGCAGGTGTCGACACGCTTGTAGACCGGGTAGATCTCAAGCTTGTGACGGTGCGTGCGCAGGTTTTTCTCGGTGACGCCCAGCAGCTTGGCCAGACGCGCATCGGAGAAGCCCTTGCGCTTGAGGCGGAACATCAGGTCGCGGTCGATTGCCGACAGGCCGAGGGTCTTGACCTTCTCTTCTTCCTTGATCAGATCTTCGATCTGCACCAGGAACCAAGGGTCGATCATGTTCATGTCGAAAATCTGCTCGACCGTCATGCCGGCGCGGAATGCGTCGGCGACGTACCAGATGCGCTCGGCGCCCGGAACGGTCAGCTCGCGCTTGAGGATGCTCATGCTTTCCGAGCTGCCCAGATCCAGCTTCGGATCAAGACCGCTGACGCCCACTTCCAGGCCACGCAGGGCTTTCTGCAGCGATTCCTGGAAGGTGCGGCCGATCGCCATGACTTCGCCGACCGACTTCATTTGCGTGGTCAGGCGCGCGTCGGCCTTCGAGAATTTCTCGAACGCGAAGCGAGGCAGTTTGGTGACGACGTAGTCGATGGACGGCTCGAAGGACGCCGGGGTCTTGCCGCCGGTGATGTCGTTCTGCAGTTCGTCCAGGGTGTAACCCACTGCCAGCTTGGCCGCGACCTTGGCGATCGGGAAGCCCGTGGCCTTGGAGGCCAGCGCCGAGGAACGGGAAACGCGCGGGTTCATCTCGATGACGACCATGCGGCCGGTGTCCGGGCAGATACCGAACTGCACGTTCGAGCCGCCGGTTTCAACGCCGATCTCGCGCAGGACCGCCAGCGAGGCGTTCCGCAGGATCTGGTATTCCTTGTCAGTCAGGGTCTGCGCAGGCGCGACAGTGATCGAGTCACCGGTGTGCACGCCCATCGGGTCGAAGTTTTCGATGGAGCAGACGATGATGCAGTTGTCCTTTTTGTCGCGGACAACTTCCATTTCATATTCTTTCCAGCCGATCAGCGATTCGTCGATCAGCAGCTCTTTGGTCGGCGACAGATCCAGACCGCGGGCGCAGATTTCTTCGAACTCTTCACGGTTGTAAGCGATGCCGCCACCGGTGCCGCCCATGGTGAAGGACGGACGGATGATGCACGGGAAGCCCAGCTTTTCGAGGACCGCGTTGGCCTCTTCCATGCTATGGGCGATACCCGAACGCGGGCACTCCAGGCCGATAGCCTTCATGGCCTTGTCGAAACGCGAGCGGTCTTCAGCCTTGTCGATGGTGTCGGCGTTGGCGCCGATCATTTCGACGCCGAACTTCTCCAGAACGCCTTCGCGCTCCAGGTCCAGCGCGCAATTCAGAGCCGTCTGGCCACCCATGGTAGGCAGCAGCGCGTCCGGGCGTTCCTTTTCGATGATCTTGGCGACGGTCGCCCATTTGATCGGCTCGATGTAGGTCGCGTCCGCCATGGCCGGGTCGGTCATGATGGTGGCCGGGTTGGAGTTGACCAGGATGACGCGGTAGCCCTCTTCGCGCAGGGCTTTACAGGCCTGGGCGCCGGAGTAGTCGAATTCACAGGCCTGGCCGATCACGATCGGGCCAGCGCCGAGAATCAGGATGCTTTTAATGTCTGTACGTTTTGGCATGGGTTGTCACTCGAATCCTATGTCAGTCGGCAAGCCGTCTTGAACATTCTCTGAGGTGCCGGGCGCGCGGCCGGACGTGTCCGGCGCGCCTCGTGCACCTGCTCGCTACAGTCGCAAGTCGCCGATCAGCGGCGCTTGGCCATGGCTGTGATGAAGCGATCAAACAGCGGCGCGACGTCGTTGGGGCCCGGGCTCGCCTCAGGGTGACCCTGGAAGCTGAACGCGTCCTTGTCGGTACGCTCGATGCCTTGCAGGGTACCGTCGAACAGCGATTTGTGGATCGCGCGCACGTTGCCTGGCAGGGTTGCTTCGTCGACCGCAAAACCGTGGTTCTGGCTGGTGATCATGACGACGCCGGAATCCAGATCCTGCACCGGGTGGTTGGCACCGTGGTGACCATGACCCATCTTGACGGTCTTGGCGCCGGACGCGAGGGCCAGCAGTTGATGACCCAGGCAAATGCCGAAGACCGGAATCTCGGTCTGCAGCACGTCCTTGATCGCCTGGATCGCGTAGTCGCAAGGCTCCGGATCGCCAGGGCCGTTGGACAGGAACACGCCGTCAGGGTTGAGGGCGAGCACTTCACTGGCCGGCGTCTGGGCGGGCACCACGGTCACGCGGCAGCCGCGCTCGACGAGCATGCGCAGGATGTTGGTCTTGACGCCGTAGTCGTAGGCCACGACGTTGTACGGCAGATCGCCCGCCGCCAATTCCGGATGACTGTCGGTCTTCAGGCTCCAGACGCTGGAGCGCCACTCGTAGGTTTCCTTGGTGCTGACTTCTTTGGCGAGGTCCATGCCTTTCAGGCCCGGGAAGCCGCGTGCTGCGGCGATGGCCGCTTCTTCCGAAATGTCGTCACCGGCCATGATGCAGCCGTTCTGCGCGCCTTTCTCACGCAGAATGCGGGTCAGGCGGCGCGTGTCGATGCCAGCGATGGCGACGACATTGTTGGCTTTCAGATAATCATCCAGGGACATCTTGTTGCGCCAGTTGCTCGCCACCAGAGGCAGGTCGCGAATGACCAGGCCCGCCGACCATACGCGGTCGGACTCGGCGTCTTCCGGCGTGGTGCCGGTGTTGCCGATGTGAGGGTAAGTCAGGGTGACGATTTGCTGGGCATAGGAAGGATCGGTAAGGATTTCCTGATAGCCGGTCATTGCGGTGTTGAACACCACCTCACCAACGGTCTGGCCGTCGGCTCCAATGGCTTCGCCGCGAAAAATGCTGCCATCAGCAAGGGCGAGTATGGCTGGCTTAGTCAAGAAGACCTCCCGTAATAAAGCCTGAAAGGGCGATCGCAGGTTGTAAAAAAGCGGAATGACGTATAGACACGTCACCCCGCTTTTTTCATCGAATTATCTGCGCGCTTTTAGTGGACACACTAAAGCTGTAGCTTACAGAAAAAGGCTTTTTTAATCCACCGCTAAAACGCCTTGAAGGCAGAGGAATGCGACAGGACATCGCGTAGCGGGTCAAAACTGCGGGCAGGATACAGGTAAAACACCTGTTCTGCCCGCATTGTTACGGGTTCAACTACACCAATCAGTGAAGCTCGAGCACGTCCCGCATGTCGTAAAGACCGGGGGATTTGGCATCGAGCCACAGCGCAGCGCGCACGGCGCCCTTGGCAAAGGTCATCCGGCTGGAGGCCTTGTGGGTGATCTCCAGGCGCTCGCCTTCTGCGGCGAACAGCACCGTGTGATCCCCCACCACGTCACCACCGCGCACCGTGGCAAAACCGATGGTGTCACGCTCGCGCACCCCGGTATGACCTTCACGTCCATAGACCGCTACCTGGCCCAGATCACGACCCAAAGTCCGCGCGATCACTTCACCCATGCTGACAGCCGTTCCCGAAGGCGCATCGACCTTGTTGCGGTGATGCGCTTCGATGATTTCGATGTCTGCGTCGTCACCCATCACCTTGGCCGCCATTTCCAGCAGCTTGAATGACAGGTTTACACCGACACTGAAATTGGACGCGAAGACGACGGGGATGTCTTTGCTGGCTTCCTGCAGCAGTTGCTTCTGCTCAGCGCTGAGGCCCGTGGTACCGATGACCATCGCCTTGCCGGCCTTGCGGCAGAAGGCGAGGTTTTTCAGCATCACCTCCGGCAGCGTGAAATCGATCAGCACATCGAACTCGTCCGCCACCTGCTCCAGGTTGCCGGTCAGCTGCACACCGATACGACCAATCGAAGCGAGCTCACCCGCATCGGCGCCGATCATCGTGCTGCCCGGACGAACGATCGCCGCGGTCAGCCCTGTCAGCGGCGCGCGCTCCTGAACGGCTTCGATCAGATGCTTGCCCATACGCCCGGCAGCGCCCATCACTGCAATACGTCGCATGCCCTGCTCCTCAGAGATCGCCGAAGAAACGCTTCACGCCTTCGAACCAGCCACTGGCCTTGGGCGAATGCGAGCTGTCGCCTTCCAGCGAGGCGCGGAACTCTTCGAGCAATTCACGCTGACGGCGACCCAGGTTGACTGGCGTCTCCACCGCAACGCGGCACATCAGGTCGCCCGCACCGCCGCCGCGCACAGGCGCAACGCCCTTGCCGCGCAGACGGAATTGCTTGCCGGTCTGGGTGCCTTCAGGGATTTTCAGTTTGACGCGGCCGTCCAGCGTCGGCACTTCAAGCTCGCCACCCAGCGCAGCGTCGGTAAAGCTGATCGGCACTTCGCAGTACAGGTGCTTGCCGTCGCGCTGGAAAATCGCGTGCTCGCGCACATTGATCACGACATACAGGTCGCCCGTCGGACCACCCTGCACGCCCGCCTCGCCTTCGCCCGACAGACGAATGCGATCACCCGTGTCGACGCCGGCCGGCACCTTGACCGACAACGTCTTGTATTCTTCGACGCGGCCTTCGCCGTGGCAGGAATCGCAAGGGTCGGAAATGATCTTGCCGTTGCCGTGGCAACGCGGGCAGGTCTGCTGAACGGAGAAGAAACCCTGCTGCATGCGAACCTGGCCAATGCCGCCGCAAGTCGGGCAAGTGACAGGCGAAGAGCCTTTTTTGGCGCCGCTGCCGTCACACGGTTTGCAGTTGACCAGCGTCGGCACGCGAATGCTGACGGTGGTGCCACGCACGGCTTCTTCGAGATTCAGTTCCAGGGTGTAGCGCAGGTCGCTGCCACGCTGGGCGCCGCCACGTCCGCCGCCGCCGGCACGGCCACCGCCGAAGAAGTCGCTGAAGACATCGCCGAAAATGTCGGAGAAGTTCGCGCCGCCGAAACCGGCACCGCCGCCGCCCATGCCCTGATCGACACCGGCATGACCATATTGATCATAAGCAGCACGTTTGCTGGCATCGGACAGCACTTCGTACGCTTCATTGGCTTCTTTGAACGCATCTTCCGAGGCCTTGTCGCCCGGGTTGCGGTCAGGGTGATACTTCATCGCGAGACGACGGTACGCCTTTTTAAGGTCCGCCTCGCTGGAGCCGCGCTCCACCCCCAATACTTCGTAATAGTCACGCTTTGACATAAGTTTTCTGCACTCTTGAGGACGCCCGGCATAACCCTCCTGAGTTTGCCGAACTCGTTGAGCCCCTTTCAGGCCCGGACCCAACTCACGTCAATTCAACGATCCTGGTCTTGGTTCAACGGCCTTCGATCGACCGAGGAAAGCGGCAGAACAAGCCGGATTGCAGGAGCATCCGCCTTTGCCACACAGCCCGCGAAGACACCTTCGCGCAGCTTGAAAATTCGGGTGTTCCAGACACGCCAACGCGGGAGCAAGCTCCCGCGCGGCGACATCCTACCAGCGACCGCTTGAAAGCGGTCAACCGGCGATCAAGTGAGCCTGCGCTTACTTGTTGTCTTTGACTTCTTCGAACTCAGCGTCGACGACGTCGTCAGCCTTGTGCTCTTCCTGAGCTGGCTGAGCACCGGCTTCAGGTTTTTCAGCCTGCTCGGCGTACATCTTCTGAGCGACCGGGGCGGAGACTTTCGACAGCTCTTCGACCTTGGCGTCGATGGCAGCCTTGTCGTCGCCTTTGACAGCAGCTTCCAGGGCAACCACAGCAGCTTCGATCGCGGTCTTCTCTTCTTCAGTGACCTTGTCACCTGCGTCAGCGACCATCTTGCGAGTCGAGTGAACCAGTGCATCACCCTGGTTACGGGCAGACGCCAGCTCTTCGAACTTCTTGTCCGCTTCCGAGTTCGCTTCAGCGTCGCGGATCATCTGCTGGATTTCTTCATCCGACAGACCCGAGTTGGCCTTGATTACGATCGATTGAGTCTTGCCAGTAGCCTTGTCTTTCGCGCCGACGTGCAGGATGCCGTTGGCGTCGATGTCGAAGGTCACTTCGATCTGAGGCACGCCACGTGGCGCTGGTGGAATCTCGGCCAGGTCGAACTTGCCCAGGGACTTGTTGGAAGCCGCCTGTTTGCGCTCACCTTGCAGCACGTGAATGGTCACGGCGCTCTGGTTGTCGTCGGCAGTCGAGAACACCTGCGATTTCTTGGTAGGAATCGTGGTGTTTTTCTCGATCAGCGCGGTCATCACGCCACCCATGGTTTCGATACCCAGGGTCAGCGGGCTGACGTCCAGCAGCAGAACGTCTTTCACGTCGCCGGCCAGTACCGCACCTTGAATTGCAGCACCCATGGCAACGGCTTCGTCAGGGTTGACGTCCTTGCGCGCTTCTTTACCGAAGAACTCGGTGACTTTCTGCTGAACCAGCGGCATACGGGTCTGACCGCCGACCAGAATCACGTCGTTGATCGCACCGATGTCGATACCGGAGTCTTTCAACGCAATGCGGCAAGGCTCGATGGTGCGGGCAACCAGGTCTTCAACCAGCGATTCCAGCTTGGCGCGGGAGATCTTCACGTTCAGGTGCTTCGGACCGGTGGCGTCTGCAGTGATGTACGGCAGGTTGACGTCGGTGGACTGGCTGGAAGACAGCTCGATCTTGGCTTTTTCAGCAGCTTCTTTCAGACGCTGCATCGCCAGCGGGTCACCTTTGAGGTTCATGCCGCTTTCTTTCTTGAATTCGTCAACGAGGTAGTCGATCAGACGAATGTCGAAGTCTTCACCACCCAGGAAGGTGTCGCCGTTGGTGGCCAACACTTCGAACTGGTGCTCGCCGTCGACTTCGGCGATTTCGATGACCGAAACGTCGAAAGTACCGCCACCCAGGTCATAAACGATGACAGTGTGGTCGCCTTTGGCTTTGTCCATACCGTAGGCCAGTGCGGCTGCGGTCGGTTCGTTGATGATACGTTTTACGTCCAGACCGGCGATGCGGCCGGCGTCTTTGGTGGCCTGACGCTGGCTGTCGTTGAAGTAGGCCGGAACGGTGATGACCGCTTCAGTCACAGGCTCACCGAGATAGTCTTCGGCGGTCTTTTTCATTTTCTTCAGGATTTCGGCGGAAATCTGAGGAGGCGACATCTTCTTGTCGTTGACCGAAACCCATGCGTCGCCGTTGTCAGCCTTGGCGATGGTGTAAGGCACCATCTTGATGTCTTTCTGCACGACTTCTTCGTCGAACTTACGGCCGATCAGACGCTTTACCGCGTACAGGGTGTTGTGCGGGTTGGTGACCGCCTGACGCTTGGCCGATTGACCGACCAGGGTTTCGCCGTCGTTGGCGTACGCGATGATCGAAGGGGTAGTACGCGCGCCTTCGGCGTTCTCGATAACCTTCGCTACACCGTTTTCCAGAACCGAGACGCAGGAGTTGGTGGTCCCCAGGTCGATACCGATAATCTTGCCCATGTTTTGACTCTCCCGAAACTTTGAATTTGGTTGCCGCAACTGCGTTTACAAATTGCGGTAATTCTTTAAACCATGGCCCTTAGATGGGGCCCGCTCAGCTGATTTCAAGCCTGCTCGTCAATTGACGGTGTAACAGGCGACGGTGCCTTGCTGACCACGACCATGGCCGGGCGCAGCAGACGACCGTTAAGCTGATAACCCTTCTGAAACACCTTCAGAACGCTGTTCGGCTCCACGTCCGCGCTTTCCTGCATCGCCATCGCCTGGTGATGCTCGGCGTTGAACGGCTGGCCGTGCGGGTCGATGGCTTCCAGATTGAAACGCTTGAGGGTGTCGTTGAACATTTTCAGCGTCAGCTCGATGCCTTCACGCATCGGGCGGATGCTCTCGTCATCCGGGTTGGACAGGTCCAGACCACGCTCCAGGCTGTCGATGATCGGCAGCAGGTCGCCGGCGAACTTCTCCAGCGCGAATTTGTGGGCTTTCTCTACGTCCTGTTCTGCACGGCGGCGGACGTTCTGCAGATCCGCAGCGACACGCAGGGACTGGTCCTGCGCTGCAGCCAGTTGCTCTTCCAGCACTTGCACACGAGTTGCCAAATCCTCACCGGAGGTCGCCGCGTCGCCAGCCTGATCCTGAGCCTGCGTGTCCGGGTTCTGTTCGTCAGCCATAGTTCTCTCCTTCTAATTACGTCCGTGAGCTCAACTCACGCTTCTGCCCGGCTATATGGGGCCGTAATTTTCGGCTTCAAGGGGTTTCGATGCAGGATGAGGCGAATGACCTTACAAATTTTCCGCCATGGCCGGATTTTCCTGCACGGCCGGGCGCAGGCGCCGCACTTGAACACAAAACACACAACCGCCCGTCAAATCGAGCCAGACCGGGGCATTGTCAGGCTTGAGCGAAACACTGTATAAATAACCAGACAAATCGTTTGGGAGCCGCCCTTATGCTGGTGCACCTGTCCATACATAACTACGCCATCGTTGAACACCTCGATCTGGAACTCGATCGGGGCATGAGCGTGATCACCGGCGAAACCGGTGCCGGTAAATCGATCATGCTCGACGCACTGGGCCTGACCCTGGGCGACAGAGCCGACAGCGGCGTGGTGAGACCGGGGGCCGACAAGGCAGACATTCTGGCGACCTTCGATGTGTCGGACATTCCCGAAGCCAGCGCGTGGCTGAAAGAGCGCGACCTGGAAACAGACGGTCCGTGCATATTGCGTCGCGTGATCACGGCCGAGGGCCGCTCGCGTGCCTACATAAACGGTACCCCCTGCCCGCAGGGCGATCTGAAGGCATTGGGTGAGCTGATCATCGACATTCACAGCCAGCACGAGCATCAGTCGCTGCTCAAGACCGATACGCATCGGCGATTGCTGGATGAGTACGCGGGCGCCACCGATCTGGCCCGCCAGGTTCAACTGGCCGCGCAGCGCTGGCGTCAGACGCGTCAGGAGCTTGAACGCCTGGCCAACTCGGGCGACGAACAGCGCGCAAAGCATCAGCTGTTGAGCTACCAGCTCGAAGAACTCGAAAGCCTGAGCCTGGGCGAAAACGAACTCGAGCATCTGGAACAAGAGCAAACCACCCTGACCAACGCCGAAAGCTTGCTCGGTATCTGCCGGCAGGTCGTCGAACTGTGCAGCGAAAGCGACTCAGGCAACGCTCTGAATGCGCTGACGGCCAGCCTCAACCGGCTCACCAGCGTGAACAACTCGCCGGATGCGCTGAACGAGGCGACCAATCTGCTCTCCAGCGCACAGATTCAGGTCGAGGAAGCCGTGGGCGAGATCAATCGCTTCCTCGATCGTTTCGAAGCAGATCCGGCCCGCCTGCAACAGATCGAAGAACGGCTCGACACCATCTACACGCTGGCGCGCAAACACCGCGTGCAGCCGAGCGAAGTGCCTGCGCTGCATCAGAAGTTGCTCGACGAAATCGAAACGCTCAACGCCAACGATGAAGCCGTCGAACGCCTGCAGCATGAGCTGGGATCCTACGCACGGCATTATCAGGAAAAAGCCCGCGAGCTGAGCGATCTGCGTCATCGCGCGGCGCCTGAACTCGCGCATTCGGTTGAACACGAAATCCAGCGACTGGGCATGCCCGGCGGACGCTTCAATATCGAGCTCAAGGAGAACGTCGACAAAGAATTGTCCCCGCACGGCCTCGAGCAAGTGGAACTGTTGGTCAGCGCCAACCCCGGTCAGCCGCTCAAGGCATTGGCGAAAGTGGCGTCGGGCGGTGAGCTGTCGAGGATCAGTCTGGCCATTCAGGTCATCACGGCCCAAACCTCGCGCATCCCGACACTGGTGTTCGACGAAGTGGACGTCGGCATCGGCGGGCCAACGGCCGAAATCGTCGGCCAGCTGCTGCGGCGCCTTGGCGAGCGCGGCCAGGTCATGACGGTGACGCATTTGCCTCAGGTAGCAGCGCAAGGGCATCAGCATCTGTTCGTGCACAAGGTCCGCGAAAACGATGCGACCCGAACGGCTGTTTCGAAACTCAGCAAAAACGAGCGCGTCGAAGAGGTGGCGCGGATGCTGGGCGGGATCGACCTGACCAAGGAGTCCCTGGCTCACGCGAAGAAGATGGTTGTGGCAGCGAAATCCTGACCATCTTTCAGAAACGACAAAGGCGACCCGAGGGTCGCCTTTGTCTTGCTACAGAAAAAGACTCACGCCTGTTTCTTGCGCACGTAGAGCACCAGATTGTGGTCCACCAGCTCGAAGCCGTGTTCGGCCACAATTTGTTTCTGAAGCTCTTCGATTCCTTTATGAAAGAATTCGATCACCTCACCGGAATCCACATTGACCATGTGGTCGTGGTGGCCTCCGTCGGCGAGTTCGAATACGGCATGACCGCCGTCGAAGTTGTGGCGAACCACCAACCCGGCTGCTTCGAACTGAGTCAAAACACGGTAAACCGTTGCCAGACCGACGTCTTCGTTGGCCTCCATAAGCGCCTTGTAGACGTCCTCCGCGCTCATGTGGCGCTGCTCTGCAGAATCGAGCATTTGAAGGATCTTGACCCGCGGCAGGGTCACTTTAAGTCCAGCTTTGCGTAGTTCGCTATTTTCAACCATGGTCAGCTTTCTCGCAGACGCTGCTTCGCAGCTTCTCTTAATGCAGGTATGATCGGGGTTTACGTTGTCCCAGCCAAGATAGTGGAAGTCGCCCACCGATGCAAAACACCAAGCTCTTGCTAACCAGTTTCACCTTCGTGGGACTGCTCGCACTCGCCGGTTGTTCATTCCCCGGGGTTTATAAAATCGACATCCAACAGGGCAATGTCGTCACGCAGGACATGATAGACCAGTTACGCCCCGGAATGACCCGTCGGCAAGTAAGGTTTATCATGGGCAACCCCTTGTTGACCGACACTTTTCACCCTGAACGCTGGGACTACCTGTACAGCTTGCAGCCCGGTGGCGGTGAGCGTCAGCAGGAGCGCATCAGCCTGATCTTCAATGGTAGCGATCAACTGGCCAGCCTGTCCGGTGACTTCAAACCCGGCGTGAGCCGTGACGAAGCCATCCTCGGCAAAGGCAGCGATACCAACGCAACGCCCGAAAACAAAGGCGATCAGCCTCAGAGGGAAGAGCCGCCGAAGCCTGGCTCCCTGCTTGAGCAGATCCAGAATGACGTCGACAAGGTCGAAACAGTGCCGGTCCCAACCCAGGAACCGCTGGACACCAGCCCGCGCTGATCGACAGTTTCCGCGTCATTTGAGCTGCACAAAAAAGCCCGGCAATGCCGGGCTTTTTGTTGCTCCTCAATCGAGCCGATGAAAAACTTAAATCGGCCTCTGCGCCTTTTGCACCTTTGCCGCCTTTTCGGCGCGCAGGCGACGCACCTCTTTCGGGTCTGCCAGCAACGGACGATAAATCTCGATCCTGTCGCCCGGCTCGAGCATGCGCTGCGCCGGATCGCTCACCACTTTTCCGAAAATCCCCAGCGGGCAGTCAGCACGTTCAAGCTCAGGGAAGTGCCGGGCAACTCCTGAGGCCTCAACCGCTGCGCGTACAGTCGTCCCGGTGGGCACATCGAGCTTGAGCAGCACCTGCCGATCCACAGCTGCATACACCACTTCGACGCTGATCATGTCAGCTGCCATGCAGCTCTTTGGCTCGCTGGCAAAATGCATCGACCAGCGTGTTGGCGGCCTGGTTGAACAGCGGCCCCAGCGTCGCCCGCACGATAGGTCCGGAGTAATCGAACGAGAGATCGAGGCTGATTTTACAGGCCTTCTCGTTCAACGCCTTGAACGTCCAGACGCCATGCAGCTGACTGAACGGACCCTCCTCCAGATTCATCTCGATGGTCTGGCCCGGCGTCAGCGTATTGCGCGTGACGAAGTGCTGACTCAAACCACCCTTGGCCACCTCGACCCGCGCGCGCATCGCGTTATCGCTCTGTTCCAGCACCGTGGCGCCGGAGCACCAGGGCAGAAACTCCGAGTAGCGACTCACGTCGTTGACCAGGTCGTAGAGAGCCTGTGCGGGGTATGGCAACAGGGCCGAACGTTGAATATGCGTAGTCATGTCAGCGTCATTTCCAAAGCTGAGCGGCAAAGACAATCACGATGCCGATCGGCGCCACATAGCGCATCAAAAAGAACGTCAAAGCGAACAGGACCGGACTGCGTACGGACAATTCGTCACGTACCGCGGCGCGTCCCATCACCCAACCTGCGAAGATCACAAAACACAATCCACCCAGCGGCAACATGATCCGCGAGGTGAAGAAATCAATCACGCCAAAGAAATCCAGCCCCGACGTCGCTCCCCACTGGTAGAGATGAAACGCGCCGCCTTCGTTCACGAAAAATTTGGCCTGCTTCCAGATGTTGAACGAGAAAACCGTCCCCAGCCCCACGAACCAGCAGATGAACGACAGCCAGAACGTGACCCAGCCGCGACGTACTTTCGTGCGCTCCACCAGGTACGCAACCATCGGCTCGAGCAGGGAAATCGCGGAGCTCCACGCTGCCACAGCGACGAGGATGAAGAACACCACACCCATGACTGTACCGAACGCTACGTTACCAAATGCATAGGGCAAGGTGACGAACATCAGGCCAGGGCCTTCGCTCGGGTTCAGGCCTGCCGCAAAGACGATCGGAAACAGCGCAAGCCCTGCCAGCAGTGAGACAAAGGTGTCGAGCAACGCCACGCCGACCACGGTCGCACTGATCGACGCCTCTTTGGTCATGTACGCGCCGTAGATCATGATGGAACCCACGCCGACACTCAGCGAAAAGAACGCATGACCCATCGCCGGCAGCAGGCCGTCGAGCAACTTCTCCGGCGTGAAGTCGAACATGAAATGCAGGCCTTCCATGAAGTGCCCGGTGGTGAGGCTGTAGCCCAGCAATATCACCATCAGCACGAACAACAGCGGCATGAGGATGCGCAGACTGCGCTCGAGCCCCGCGTTGACGCCCTTGGCGATGGTGATTGCCGAGAGCAGCATGAACAGCGTATGCCAGCCCACCAGACGCCACGGATCGGCGATCATTTTGCCAAAGAACCCGCCAACGCCCTCGGGCGTCACGCCCTGAAAATCACCCTTGCCGACATCGATGATGTACTCGAGCGACCAGCCGCCCACGACGCTATAAAAAGAAAGAATCAGCAGCGCCGTGATCATCCCGGCGAACGCGCCCCAGGACCACTTCGGCGAATGACCGGCCTCGACAGCAAGCGCCCTCAGTGCGTTGGCGGGGCTTTGCCGGGCGCGACGACCGATCAATGTTTCGGCAATCATGACCGGAATGCCGATCAGCGCGATGCACGCCAGGAACACCAGCACGAACGCGCCGCCGCCATAGACGCCGACCATATAGGGAAATTTCCATATGCTTCCCAGGCCCACGGCCGAGCCGGTGGCCGCCAGAATGAACACCCAGCGACTCGCCCAACTCCCATGAACCGAAACCTTGTCCGTTGACATCGTCGACACGTCCAGCACGCAAAAAAGATCGCGCATTGTCCGGGATTCACTCTGCGTGCTCAAGCACAGTGCTCAAGCATCGCCGAGCCCGTAGCCGAGAGCACCGTTGATCCCTATAATGCGTCGCCTATGGCTAAGCTCAAGAAACATCCCACAGGGACCATCGCGCAAAATAAAAAGGCGCGTCACGATTACTTCATCGAACACAAGTTCGAGGCCGGTCTGGTCCTGGCTGGCTGGGAAGTAAAAAGCCTGCGTGCCAACAAGGTGCAGCTGGTGGACAGTTACGTGCTGCTCAAGGACGGTGAGGCCTGGCTGATGGGTAGCCATATCACGCCGTTGACGACAGCCAGTACCCACGTCATCGCTGACCCGACACGCACCCGTAAACTGCTGCTCAACAAGCGCGAGCTGGAAAGGCTCAACGCTGCCGTTGCCCAGAAAGGTTATACCGCTGTCGCCCTCGCGCTTTACTGGAAGGCGCACTTGATCAAGTGCGAAATCGCTCTGGGTAAAGGCAAGAAGGAATACGACAAGCGCGATACCGAGCGCGAGCGCGACTCCAATCGCGAGCTGCAACGCGCGGTGCGTAACAAGGGCAAGGAAGACTGATTCTTTCGTTCTTCTAAGGTCTGCGCCAGACCTGTAGGGGCGCGCTTGCCCGCGATTGCAGGGTGTCAGACGATCAATACGTCACTGACTCACCAACATCTCAGGCAAGCGCGCTTCTACTGGTAGCCGTTATCGATCAGATCCCGTTGCGCCGCTCGGCGCGCGCAGTGCGCTGTACCTGCTGACGCACTTCCTCAAGCACCTCCTGCACGTACAGCAAATGACGGCTGGATACCTCACGCGCGTCATCGGCACGCCCCTCGATGATCGCCAGATACAGCTCACGATGCTGATTGATCAGCATGTCTCGGGTCTCCGCGCGCTGTTTGTACATCCCGCCGATGTTGGTGACGACGTTGCGCCGCAGCAAGTCGAACAGTCCGCGAATCGTGTGCAAGAGCACTGCGTTGTGACTGGCTTCGGCGATGGCGAGGTGGAAGTTCGCGTCAGCCGCGCCCTCCTCCGCTCGGCTCACTTCATCCACCCGGCTGTAGCAATCCTGCAGGGCATCGAACGCCTCGCGTAACCGCAAGCGGTCAACGTCGGTTGCGCGAATGGCGGCGTAATACGCGCAGGAGGCTTCGAGGGTGTGACGGAATTCCAGAAGGTCGCGCTGCGCCTCGGGGCTGCTTTCCAAAAGGTGCATCAATGGATCGCTGAAGGTCGAGCCCAGATTTTCCACGACATAGTTGCCGCCGCCCTGGCGACTGACCAACAGCCCCTTGGCGGTGAGTTTCTGGATAGCTTCGCGCAACGAAGGACGCGACACACCGAACTGCTCGGCAAGCGCACGCTCGGCGGGCAGACGTCCGCCAGCCCTCAGCGTGCCCTCAAGGATCATCCTCTCAAGCTGTTCGACAATGTCGTCAGACAAGCGGCGCTGACGCACCTGATCAAAGCCCATACCCCTCGCTCCACATCCACAACCGGCTTCCCCCGCCACGGCTGCGGGGGCGCTTATTCTCGCTGATTGTGGTCAGACATTCACCCGGCAGATGGAGGACAAACTACCGTTTCAGGCAAAACCGACGCTTAGTACTACAAAAGTTTTGGCGCCTTAAATTGACACACCAATGCCAAGGCTTTTAACCTAGCGACAAGACATTGTAAATTGGTATTACCAATTTATTGATGCCGGCGACTGGCGGTCATCCACTGCGTTCGCCGCAGGCATTTCGCGACGGCGTAATACCTGAGCTGGTGAGCTGTGCGACTCGTTCGTCAGCGCCGGCAGGACGACAGGAAAGCAGTTGTCCCCTGCGGGAGCAGCGCACGTAAGACATGCACACCGGGCCTAACCAAAAACAATTAGGGGCCTCCTACATGCAAACCTGGCAACAGCTCTACACACCTCTGGGCAGCCTGAGCCTTTCGGCACTCGCTGCAGTCATCCCGATCGTTTTCTTCTTCCTCGCACTGGCGGTATTCCGGCTCAAAGGGCACGTTGCAGGCGCTGTCACCCTGCTGTTGGCTGTGCTGATCGCCATCTTCGCTTTCCAGATGCCAGCCGACATGGCCATCGCGTCAGCGGTCTACGGTTTTCTGTACGGGCTGTGGCCCATTGCGTGGATCATCATTGCGGCGGTCTTCCTGTACAAACTGACGGTAAAGAGCGGCCAGTTCGAAATCATCCGCAGCTCGGTCATGTCGATCACTGACGACCAACGCCTTCAGGTGTTGCTGATCGGCTTCTGCTTCGGTGCGTTTCTTGAGGGTGCGGCAGGCTTCGGCGCGCCGGTTGCCATTACCGCAGCGCTGCTCGTCGGTCTGGGGCTGAACCCGCTTTATGCGGCAGGGCTGTGTCTGATTGCCAACACCGCGCCCGTGGCGTTTGGCGCGCTGGGCATTCCGATCATCGTCGCCGGCCAGGTGTCCGGCATCGACGCGTTCAAGATCGGCGCGATGGCGGGTCGGCAGTTGCCGCTGCTTTCGGTGTTCGTGCCGTTCTGGCTGATGTTCATGATGGATGGCGTGAAGGGCGTGAAAGAGACCTGGCCTGCGGCGCTTGTCGCCGGCGGCAGCTTCGCCATCGTGCAGTTCCTGACGTCCAACTACATTGGCCCGGAACTGCCGGACATTACCTCGGCGCTGGTCAGCCTCTTGTCCCTGACCTTCTTCCTGAAGGTGTGGCAACCGGCTCGTGCGGCCGACATGCAAGTGGCCAGCGCCGGTGGCGGCGCAGTGGTGATGGGCGGCGGCCCTGGCGGTTTCGGCCAGCCTCGTACGACCAAGAAATCGCCTTACTCCGCAGGCACGATCATCAAAGCCTGGTCGCCCTTCCTGATCCTGACGGTCATCGTGACGATCTGGACATTGAAGCCCTTCAAGGCGCTGTTCGCAGCCGGCGGGCCCTTGCAGTCGCTGACCATGAACTTCCCGGTGCCGCATCTGGATCAACTGGTGATGAAGGGCGCGCCGATTGTCGCCAACGCGACCGCCATGCCCGCCGTCTACAAGTTCGATCTGCTCGCAGCGTCGGGCAGCGCGATTCTCGTGTCGGCGATTCTGGCGATGATCGTCCTGCGAATTGGCTTCAAAACGGGTCTTAGCACTTTCAAGGAAACCCTGATCGAGCTGCGCTGGGCGATTGTCTCCATCGGCATGGTGCTGGCCTTCGCGTTCGTCATGAACTACTCGGGCATGTCGTCGACGCTGGCGCTGGTATTGGCCGGTACAGGTTCAGCGTTCCCGTTCTTCTCGCCGTTCCTTGGCTGGCTGGGCGTATTCCTGACCGGTTCTGACACATCGTCCAACGCCCTGTTCGGCTCGCTGCAGGCGACCACCGCGCATCAACTGGGCGTCAGCGACGTGCTGATGGTGGCCGCGAACTCCAGCGGTGGCGTGACGGGCAAGATGATTTCGCCGCAATCGATCGCCGTCGCCTGCGCTGCGACGGGTCTGGTGGGCAAGGAATCCGACCTGTTCCGCTTCACCCTCAAACACAGCATTTTCTTCGCCGCGATCGTCGGCTGCGTCACCTACGCACAAGCGTATTGGTTCACCGGCATGCTGGTGCACTAACGAGACGAGGGCCGGGTGCGCCGCTGCGCGCCCGGCCGCTGTCCCCGCTCACTCTACGTTGCGAGACCTCATGATCATTTCCTCCTCGACCGACTATCGCGCCGCCGCGCAACGCAAGTTGCCGCCTTTCCTGTTTCACTACGCCGACGGTGGCGCGTACGCCGAGCACACGCTGCGCCACAACGTCTCGGACCTGGCCAGCATCGCCCTGCGCCAGCGGGTCCTGAAGAACATGTCCGAGCTCAGTCTGGAGACCCGGCTGTTCGACGAAACCCTGAGCATGCCCGTCGCACTTGCGCCCGTCGGCCTATGCGGAATGTACGCGCGCAGAGGCGAAGTGCAGGCGGCGCGCGCGGCGTCTGCCAAAGGCATTCCGTTCACACTGTCCACCGTTTCGCTGTGCCCCATCGAAGAAGTCGCCCCGGCCATTGACCGGCCGATGTGGTTTCAGCTGTACGTGCTCAAGGATCGCGGCTTCATGCGCAATGCGCTGGAGCGCGCCAAGGCTGCGGGTGTGAAGACGCTGATTTTCACGGTCGACATGCCCGTGCCCGGCGCCCGTTACCGCGACGCCCACTCAGGCATGAGCGGCAAGAACGGCCCGATTCGTCGCGTGCTGCAGGCCATGACCCATCCGCAATGGGCCTGGGACGTCGGCGTCAACGGTCGCCCCCATGACCTCGGCAACATTTCCACGTATCGCGGCAACCCCACGGGCCTGGCGGACTACATCGGCTGGCTGGGCGCGAATTTCGACCCGTCCATTTCCTGGAAGGACCTTGAGTGGATTCGTGAATTCTGGGACGGACCGATGCTGATCAAAGGCATCCTCGACCCCGATGACGCCCGCGACGCGGTTAAATTCGGCGCTGATGGCATCGTCGTGTCCAACCATGGCGGCCGTCAGCTCGACGGCGTGCTGTCCAGTGCTCGCGCCCTGCCAGCCATCGCCGATGCGGTGAAGGGCGACCTGAAGATCCTCGCGGACTCCGGCGTCCGCAGCGGTCTGGATGTGGTGCGCATGATTGCGCTGGGCGCCGATACCGTGTTGATCGGTCGTGCGTTCATTTATGCCCTCGCGACCCATGGCGAGGCTGGCGTGAAGAATCTGCTCGATCTGTTCGAGAAAGAAATGCGCGTGGCCATGGTGCTGACCGGCGCCAAGACAATCAGCGAGATCAGCCGCGAGTCGCTGGTTCGTGAGTCGTTGGCCAGCAACACAGGCGCCTGAAAGCGCCCCTTCGTTACGCACGCGGCACGTCAGATGCCGCGGCGCCCCCGAGAAACACTGATGAGGAAGAACGCATGAGCCTGCCCGCCTCCTTCCTGGCCGATGTGAAGCGTCTGATTCCCGTACAACGTCGTTTCGACGACCCGCTCTCGACCCTCGCGTTTGGGACCGACGCCAGCTTTTACCGGTTGATTCCCAAGCTGGTAGTGCGCGTCGAATCCGAAGACGAAGTCGTTGCGCTGCTCAAGTGCGCCCAGGCTGACAAGGTGCCGGTGACTTTCCGCGCCGCCGGCACCAGCCTCTCGGGGCAAGCCATCAGCGATTCGGTGCTGATCGTGCTGGGGGATAACTGGAACGGCCGCGAGATTCGCGAGCACGGCACGCAAATTCGCCTGCAACCGGGCGTAATCGGCGCTCAGGCGAACGTCTGGCTCGCGCCTTTCGGTCGCAAACTGGGGCCGGATCCGGCGTCGATCAACGCCGCGAAGATCGGCGGCATCGTGGCCAACAACTCGAGCGGCATGTGTTGCGGAACCGCGCAAAACACGTATCACACCCTCGCGGGGATGCGCATCGTGCTGGCCGACGGCACGCGCATCGACACAGAAGATGCAGGCAGCGTCGCCGCCTTCCGAAAAAGCCATGGGCCGCTGCTTGATCAACTGGCGCAACTGGGACACGAGACGCGCGCCAATGCCGAACTGGCCGCAAAGATTCGCCACAAATACCGTCTGAAAAACACCACCGGGTTGTCTCTCAACGCCCTGGTCGATTTCGATGATCCGCTGGACATCCTCAGCCACCTGCTCGTCGGCTCCGAAGGCACGCTCGGTTTCATCAGCGCCGTCACCTATGACACCGTGCTGGACCACGCCAACAAAGCCTCGGCGCTGATCGTGTTTCCTGATGTCGAGACCTGCTGCAATGCCGTGACCGTCCTGAAAAGCCAGCCCGTCGCCGCTGTCGAACTGCTCGACCGCCGCAGCATGCGCTCGGTGGAGAACAAGCCCGGCATGCCGTCGTTCGTGCGCGAGCTGTCGGACAACGCCTGCGCGCTGCTGATCGAAGCCCGCGCCGCCAGTCAGCCGTTACTGCACGAGCAACTGGCGCAGATCATGGCGTCGATTGCGCACTTCCCGGTCGATCAGCGGATCGATTTCACTGAAGCCTCCACCGAGAACGCCCGCCTCTGGGCCATCCGCAAAGACATGTTCCCGGCCGTGGGCGCGGTCCGGGAAACCGGCACGACGGTGATCATCGAAGACGTGCTGTTCCCCATCGAGCAGCTGGCGATCGGCGTGCGGCGCCTGATTCAACTGTTCGAAAAACATCACTATGACGAAGCCATCCTGTTCGGCCACGCGCTGGAGGGCAATCTGCACTTCGTCTTCACGCAGGGCTTCAATGACCCGACGGAAATCGCTCGCTATTCAGCGTTCATTGACGACGTCACTCAACTGGTGGCGGTCGAGTTCAATGGCTCGCTCAAGGCCGAACACGGCACAGGCCGCAACATGGCGCCTTTCGTTGAACTGGAATGGGGCCGCGATGCGTATCAATTGATGTGGGCCCTCAAACGGCTGCTCGATCCCAGCGGCATTCTCAATCCCGATGTGGTGCTGAGCGAAGATCCGCACATCCACCTCAAGCACCTGAAACCGCTGCCCGCCGCCGACGCGATTGTCGACAAGTGCATCGAGTGCGGTTTCTGCGAGCCGGTGTGCCCTTCCAAAGGCCTGACACTGAGCCCGCGCCAGCGCATCGTGATCTGGCGGGACATTCAGGCGAAGAAACGCGCAGGCGAGGATACCCGCGAGCTGGAGCGCGACTATCACTACCAGGGCATCGAAACCTGCGCGGCCACCGGGCTGTGCGCGCAGCGTTGTCCGGTGGGCATCAACACCGGCGAACTGGTGAAAAAACTGCGTGGCCAGGAAGCGACTCATGGCAAAACCGCAGGCTGGCTCGCGCACCACTTCACGACTGCGTTACAAGGCGCGCGCTTTACCCTGCACGCCGCCAACGGCGCGCGCATGCTGCTGGGCGCTCCAAGGCTGACGCGAATTTCCGCAGCGCTCAGCAAAGCTTCATCGGGTCGAGTGCCGCAGTGGACGCCAGCCATGCCTCAGCCGGAAAACGCGATTCGCTTCACCCCGCCTATCGAAGATCAGCGCCCGCGGGTGGTGTACCTGGCGGCCTGCGTGTCGCGCGTGATGGGGCCTGCCGCGGGTGATCATGAACAGATGTCGCTGATGGACAAAACCCGAGGCTTGCTGGAAAAAGCGGGCTATCAGGTAGTGTTTCCCGACGACCAGGACAGCCTCTGCTGCGGCCAGCCGTTCGCGTCCAAAGGCTACGCCGAGCATGCCGAAGAAAAGCGCCAGCAACTGCTGGCAGCACTGACCAAAGCCAGTCGCGGCGGGCTCGATCCGATCTACTGCGACACCAGCCCTTGTACGTTGCGGCTGGTTCAGGACCTCAAACCGTCGCAGCTGGATCTCTACGATCCGGTGCGATTCATACGCACGCACCTGCTCGACAAACTCGTGTTCACGCCGCAACAGGAGGCCATCGCCGTGCACGTCACCTGCAGCACTCAGCACCTGGGCGAAAGCCAGGCGCTGATCGAGCTGGCGAGGCTGTGCAGCGTCAACGTGGTCATTCCCGAAGGCATCCATTGCTGTGGGTTTGCCGGAGATAAAGGTTTCACCACGCCGGAGCTGAACGCTCACTCGCTGCGCGCGCTTAAAGACGCCGTGCAGTACTGCAGCGAAGGCATTTCAACCAGCAGAACGTGTGAGATCGGCCTCACCCAGCATGGTGGCATCGACTACCATGGACTGGTCTATCTGGTAGACCGGGTCACTCGACCAAGAACCGCTTGATGCACACAAATGGGGCAATAATTGCCCCATTTCGCCGAAACATACTGCAACATGGCTTTTTCCCACCATTCGCAAAATAAATAGAACCCCTGCGGTAGCGAACAGTCCATCTCTTTAAGCGCCACAACTCGCTGGCGCTTATTCCTCTATCTCGGACATCGGCCTGACACCCCGGCCCTACCGAGTCCACAGGCTCAAGGAGATACACATGAAGCGCACAGCACTGACTGGACTGTTTCTTACCGCTGCACTGTTGGGTTCCCCGGTATTCGCCGCTGATGACCTGTGCGGTGCAAACCTGCAGACGCTGAAGGATGCTCACACTTCGACCAGCACCAACATGAGTGCAGACTCCAAAGAGGAGCTGGAGAAGACCATCGCCAGCGCCACCGCTGCACAGAAGGCTGGCAATGACAAGGAATGCATCGAGCTGACCACCAAGGAAATCACCTCGCTGAAAACCGGCGGTGACGGTTCCGACGGCGGCAACGCCAAGTAAGTGCCGCAGACACGATAGCCAGCCTCCGGGCTGGCTGGGTGACGCGACACGAGGCGCGGAGTCGACGTATCTCATTGATTCGGGTACACTCCGCGGCCTGACTGCTAGAGCAGCAGAATTGGGGCCGATTAGGATTCGACGCCGGTGATGAAACTCTAGGGGCATGCCGACTTGGTAACAGAAGTCGTAAATCCACTGTTGCAACTTTCTATAGTTGCCAATGACGAAACCTACGGGGAACAAGCTCTCGCTGCGTAAGCGGCGCTAGCCTTCCTTCTGGTAGCTTCGGCTCCAGCAATCATCAGGGGATGCCTGTAAACCCGAAATGATTGTCATACAGAACAGGATCGCCGTGCAGTACGCTGTGGACGAATCGGCTAAAACTTACACAGCTCGCCCAAAGCACCCTGCCCGTCGGGTCGCTGAGGGTTAACTTAATAGACACGGCTAAGCATGTAGGCCCGAAAGCGGAGTACTGGCGGACGGGGGTTCAAATCCCCCCGGCTCCACCACTTCGACATCTAAAGACGTCCACGGACGTCTTTTTTTGTGCCTGAAATCCGGTAAATACAAGGCTTTCTGGGCTATGGGGAGCTTTCGAGGTTTTTGGAGTTCCAAGCGCTTTAGTATCCCAGGTGGTATCCCGGGCTATCAGGTGCTATTTTCAGGATACCAAAACGGTGCTGGAGGTAGCCCTATGCCTACTAACGCACCCCCCCTCTCCGATCGCCGGCTCAAGGCAGTCAAGGCAACTGGTAAAGACTTCGTCCTCAGCGACGGCGATGGCTTGCAGCTTCGAGTACGCGCCAGCGGTTCGATGATGTGGAATTTCAATTATCGCGAGCCATTAACCAGAAGCCGTATCAATATGGCGCTCGGGCCATACCCAGACCTCTCGTTAGCCAATGCCCGAAAGAAAGCCGTAGAGGCACGCGAGTTGCTCGCTCAAGGAATTGATCCTAAAACCAAACGCGATGAGGTACGGCAAGCCAAGCTCGCTGAAACTGAACACACGTTCGAGAAGGTAGCCACTGCCTGGTTCGAGTTGAAGAAAGACTCCGTAACCAAAGCCTACGCCGAAGACATTTGGCGATCGCTGACGCTTCATGTTTTCCCAAGTATGAAAACAACGCCGCTCTCGCAAGTCAGCGCCCCGATGGTCATCAAGATCCTACGTCCAATTGAGGCCAAAGGCAGTCTCGAAACGGTGAAGCGGTTGAGCCAACGGCTCAACGAGATCATGACCTACGGGGTCAACTCCGGGCTGATATTCGCGAACCCCCTCAATGGAATTCGGGCAGTGTTCAAGAAGCCCAAGAAAGAGAACATGGCCGCGCTACCACCTGAAGAGCTGCCCGAGCTTATGATGGAAATCGCGAACGCCAGCATCAAGCGCACGACTCGCTGCCTGATCGAATGGCAACTGCACACGATGACTCGTCCTGCCGAGGCGGCGACCACCCGATGGGCAGACATCGACTTCGACAAGCGCATTTGGACCATTCCAGCAGAGCGCATGAAAAAGCGTCGCCCTCACTCAATTCCTCTTACCGATCAGGCACTTTCGTTACTAGAGACGCTCAAGCAACTCAGTGGTAACAGAGAGTACGTGTTCCCCTCCGATAGAAATCCCCGCACCCATGCCAATAGCCAGACCGCGAACATGGCGCTGAAGCGCATGGGTTTTCAGGACCGCTTAGTCAGCCACGGCTTACGCTCGATGGCGAGCACCATCCTGAATGAGCATGGCTGGGATCCGGAGCTGATCGAGGTCGCGCTGGCGCATGTCGACAAGGACGAAGTTCGTAGCGCATACAACAGGGCGGACTACATCGAACGCCGTCGCCCGATGATGGCGTGGTGGAGCGATCACGTCCAGAAAGCAGCGACCGGCAGTTTGTCGGCATCTGCGATCAACCAAACCAAGGCGGGCGACGTTTTCTCACTACCTAAGTGATAGGCTATCGACGGCGGAATCCTCGGCGGCCCGTTGCATACAGCATGGCCATAAGGCTTGCGACTCTCGCCACAAAACTCCCATCGCTAGGCACCTAAGAAGCAATGGCGAAAGAATCATGCTTTGAATCCAAAAGATTGGACCATGATCAGTAAGTCGTATTTCAGTGACATTATTAACGAGCGACTCGCTCAAGGGAAACTGACAGCATAAGTGCAGTCACGCCAAAGCTGGATAATCGATGTAACCGGATTCGCCACCACCAAAGAATGTAGTGGGATCGGCTAAATTCAATGGCGCACCCGATTTAAAGCGAGCAGGCAGATCCGGGTTGGCAAGAAACGGGCGACCAAATGCAATGATATCCCCTCTCCCACTGGCCAGAGCAGCTTCCGCTGTTTGCTCATCATAACCGCCTGCCAGCATCACAACTCCCGTGTATTGGGCCCTCAAGTGCCTAATAATCGAGTCCCACCGCGGATCATAGTTTTCGTCTCGTACGATACCCACGATTGCTGGCTCTACCAAGTGAAGATAAGCAAGATTCATTTTGTCCAGCTGTCGCACGATGTAGCCAAATGTTTCCTCTGGAGTTTCGTCGCCCATACCCATGAAGCGCCCCATTGGCGTGAGCCTGACGGATACCCGATCAGCACCGACTTCCTCAATAACGGCCTTGGTCACCTCCAATAAAAAACGCGCACGATTTTCAATGCTGCCCCCATAGCTGTCATCGCGCTTGTTGCTATTGGAGTCAATGAATTGGTCCAGCAGATAACCATTGCCAGCGTGGATTTCCACCCCGTCCATACCTGCCAACATGGCGTTGCGTGCCGCAGCGCGATAATCCGAAATGATCAACTGGATACCTTCAAATGTGAGCGCCTGAGGAACTGGTACCGGCGCCCACATACCATTGCCATCCTTATCGGCGATGAAGGTTTTTCCATCAGGCACGGCTAACGCGCTCGGTCCGACGGGCAGACCACCGTCGGGCTGAAAAACGGGATGAGAGATTCGACCGACATGCCAAAGCTGTAGGAAAATTACCCCGCCCTCGCCATGCACCGCGTCGCTCACAGCTTTCCAGCCTTGCACCTGCTCTGAAGTATGGATACCAGGCGTCCAGGCATAGCCCTGCCCTTGCTGGGATATCTGGGAAGCCTCGGAAATGATCAGTGCGGCGCTACCTCGCTGACGGTAATACTTAACGTTAAGAGCTGTTGGGACGTTCCCGGGTTGCCCGGCACGGGAACGCGTCAGCGGCGCCATCGCTACGCGATGCTTGAGGGTTTTGTGACCGATTTTGATTGGAGTGAACAGATTCATGATCGATACCTTTTGCAGAAAGACCTTTAAGGCCTGAGTGAGTGTTCAGGCTTGCAAGGTAACTGCGAACTTCGAACGGCAGAATACCTCTGCCCTGCAACGTTGCGTTGCAGATCACGCGATGCTCCGTCGACGCAAAAATATGTTAGCGATGAACGCTTCAGCACTCAGCCACGCGCAAGGTTCGCCAGATCTTCCCCTGGAGGATGGCCGAACAGCTTTCGATAATCGCGGCTGAATTGAGATGGGCTCTGGTAGCCTACGGCATATCCTGCTGCCGCCACGTCACCTGAAACCCCCATGAGAATGATACGGGCTTGATGCAGGCGAACGTGCTTTTGATATTGAATCGGAGTCAATGAGGTTGCGGCCTTAAAATGACGGAAAAAAGTGTTCACGCTCATGCTAGCGACTTGAGCAATATCCTCGATGCGCAATGGCTTCTCGTAATGTTCCCTAATCCATTGAACTGCGCGGGTTACCTGCGTAAGTCGGCTGTCAGCGCAACCTAATTGCCGCACCATCGCTCCTTGCTCGCAATTCATGATTCGCCAGAAGACTTCACGTTCGATGGCTGGCCCCAGGATTGGGAGATCGCCTGGATTATCGAGTAGCCTGAGCATCCGAATAATTGCATCGATCAAATCAGGTTTAGCTCGACTTACGGCGATGGCTGGGCCGGTCTGCGACTGCAACTTAATACCTGATTCAACCATTAGCCTGGCGATGGTCTTGCGGTCTAGCCTCAGACCAATACCCAAAAACGGTTCACTTTCGCTGGCCTCGATTACGTAACCGATTACCGGCATCTCGATGCCAGCAATAAAATACTCGCCAGACGTGTATTCGCGCAGCGTGTCCCCCCAAGCGACACGCTTGGTCCCCTGTGCAAGCAACGCGAAAATAGGCTCGGCAGTATAACCGGTTATAGGTGTCGGCTGAGTACGTCGGGCAACCATGAGGCATGGAAATGCTTGATGATAGTCAGGGTATACAGCGTGGCGAGAAATCAAATCGCGTAGTTCGGTTATCTGATCCATTGATCTATTGGAGCATCAAGCACGTCGGCACACAAGCAGGCAACTTTTACCCTTCAAGGTCATTCTGGTGGGATCAGGCAAGACCGTGGCGTTATCTATCTATAGGGGTGTCTGCATCCTATGGCTCACTTGCAGTACCCGGAAGTACTGCAAGTAGGGAGTAACACATAATCAGCGTGACCTTTTCAAAATGACAAGCTTACGGCGTGGCGTGCCGTGCCGTGCCGTTATCAGGACTAACTTCGGAGACGCGACGAAGCGACATGCTCAGGAGGCCAAGCAAATCCCACTATCGGATCATATCAAACCTAACGTGAGCAAGACCGGTGTCGCCTCGACCCAAGCGGCAGGCGGATAACGTTCTATCAATTGGATTGCGTGCAATGATCAAAACGACTGGCAAGGCCCTGCTGGGTCTGGCGATTTCGGTGGGTATGCTTCAAGCACACGCCGCAGAAAGCAAAAAAGTGGACGTGCTGCTGATCGGCGGCGGCATCATGAGTTCGACTCTGGGTATCTGGCTCAACGAGCTGGAGCCAGGCTGGACCATGGAAATGGTCGAGCGTCTGGACAAAGTCGCCGAAGAAAGCTCCAACGGCTGGAACAACGCCGGTACCGGCCACTCCGGTCTCGCCGAGCTCAACTACACGCCGGAAGACAAAGACGGCAAGGTCAACATCGCCAAGGCCATCGAGATCAACGAAGCCTTCCAGGTGACCCGTCAGTTCCTCGCCTGGCAGGTTCGCCAGACCGTTCTGAAAAACCCGCATTCGTTCATTAACTCCACGCCGCACATGAGCTTCGTGTGGGGCGATGACAACATCAAGTTCCTGAAAAAGCGTTACGAAGCCCTGCAGGCGAGCCCGCTGTTCCGCCCGATGCAGTTCTCCGAAGACCACGCGCAGATCGCCAAGTGGGTCCCGCTGATGATGGAAGGGCGTGACCCGAACCAGAAGCTGGCCACCACCTGGACGCCGATCGGCACCGACGTCAACTGGGGTGAAGTCACCCGTCAGTACGTCTCGGCGCTCCAGACTCGCCCGAACTTCAACTTGAAGCTGTCGAGCGAAGTCAACGACATCACCCGCAATGCCGATGGCAGCTGGCACGTCGAGTACAAGAATCTGAAGGACGGCACCAGCAGCGCGACCGACGCCAAGTTCCTGTTTATCGGCGCAGGCGGCGGCGCACTGAAGCTGTTGCAGAAATCCGGCATTCCGGAAGGCCGTGACTACGCAGGCTTCCCGGTCGGCGGTTCGTTCCTGGTCACCGAGAATCAGGACGTTGCCCTGCAACACATGGCCAAGGCCTACGGCATCGCCTCCACCGGCGCGCCGCCCATGTCGGTTCCGCACCTGGACACCCGCGTGCTCGACGGCAAGCGCGTGATCCTGTTTGGCCCGTTCGCGACCTTCTCCACCAAGTTCCTGAAAGAAGGTTCTTACCTGGACCTGTTCAGCAGCATGACCACCCACAACTTCTGGCCGATGACCAAAGTGGGCATCGAGCAGTACCCGCTGGTGGAGTACCTCGCCGGCCAACTGATGCTGTCCGACGACGATCGCTTCAAGGCGCTGCAGGAATACTTCCCGCACGCGAAGAAAGAAGACTGGCGTCTGTGGCAAGCCGGTCAGCGCGTGCAAATCATCAAGCGTGATGCCGAGAAAGGCGGCGTGCTGAAACTGGGTACCGAAGTCGTTTCCTCACAGGACGGCAGCATCGCCGCACTGTTGGGCGCATCGCCAGGTGCTTCGACCGCCGCGCCGATCATGCTCAACGTGATGGAAAAGGTCTTCAAGGACAAAGTCGCGACGCCTGAATGGCAAGCGAAGATCCGCCAGATCGTGCCGAGCTACGGCACCAAGCTGAACGACTCGCCGGCTGCCGTGCAGCAAGAGTGGAACTACACCGCCGAAGTCCTGCAACTGGACAAGCCGCCGGTACTGGACCTGTCGGTCGGCACGGGCACTGCTCCAGCGGCTGCACCGAGCAAACCGGCCGAAAGCAAGCCTGCAAACGATATGGCGTTGTAACGTCAATTGCCGCGCTGCGGTAATGCAGCCTGGACGGTCGCATGAGCCCAAACCCTGGCGCACTTTCGCAGATGATCACTGGTTGTACGTCAAGAGCGCACCCTGGGGGCTGCTACTTTCGGTCAATCCTAATGGGTACTGAAGTGCTAGTAATGGACGGCGACCACAGGTTGTTTATCATCCGATAATTAGTATATGGTAAAAAACAGGAGCCGACAGGCGCACAGGCCCTCACCTGGCGAGCATTGAGCTTTCTGCGTTGAAAACCTTTATGAACGACCGTTGAAAGAGGTGGCACGATGCCCGTAGTCAATACCCAAGATGGCGCTCAAATCTTCTACAAAGACTGGGGCTCTGGCATTCCGGTTGTGTTCTCCCATGGCTGGCCACTGAACGCGGATGCATGGGATCCCCAGATGCTGTTCCTTGTCCGGCAGGGTTATCG
Source organism: Pseudomonas sp. efr-133-TYG-103a (assembly GCF_030209235.1). Taxonomy (NCBI): domain Bacteria; kingdom Pseudomonadati; phylum Pseudomonadota; class Gammaproteobacteria; order Pseudomonadales; family Pseudomonadaceae; genus Pseudomonas; species Pseudomonas sp. efr-133-TYG-103a. The sequence continues at coordinate 26,789 of NZ_JARVSK010000005.1, read as the reverse complement.
GGTCATTGCCCATGACCGCCGTGGACATGGCCGTTCAAGTCAGACGGCGACAGGCAATGACATGGACACCTATGCCGATGATCTCGCTGCCGTCATCAATCATCTCGACCTGAAAGGGGCCATGCTGGTCGGCCATTCCACAGGCGGTGGCGAAGTGGCTCGCTACATCGGACGCCACGGGACCGAGCGCATTGATAAAGCGGTGCTCGTGGGTGCGGTCCCCCCCATCATGCTCAAATCGGATAGCAATCCGAATGGTCTGCCCCTCTCAGTGTTCGACGGGATTCGCGAGGGTCTCGCCAAAGATCGCTCGCAATTCTTCAAGGATCTGTCAGGGCCATTTTTCGGCGCAAATCTTCCGGACTCTATAGCTTCTCAAGGCATGCGAGATGCCTTCTGGGCTCAAGGAATGACAGGCGGGATTTTGGCTCACTATCTGTGTATTCACGAATTTTCAGAAGTCGACTACACCCAAGACTTGCTGAAGATCGACGTACCCACCCTCGTCATTCATGGAGATGCCGACCAGATTGTGCCAATTGATGCCTCGGGGAAACTCTCAGCCAACATCATCAAAAATGCCACGCTGAAAATATACAAGGATGCACCTCATGGCTTGGCGGCCACTCATGCCGAGAAGCTCAATGCTGATCTGCTGGCATTTTTGAAAGACCGGTAACACATCGTTCATGCCTTCTGATGGGGGACAGTGGTGGATATGTGTTTGCGATACGACAAGACCACCACGGCTCATACCTTTCACACCCTGACGAGGAGATTACCAGTCATGTTGAAACTTACATCTTTGTCTCTCGAAGACGCGAAACGCTTAATTTGTGCCGCAGAAGCCAAGGCGAAGGCGATAGGCTCACCCAGCAATATTGCGGTCGTCGACGCTGGCGGTAACCTCTTGGCGCATGTACGGATGGACGGTGCGCAAATCGCAAGCATCAGTCACTCGATCAATAAGGCATTCACGAGCCTGGCTTGCAAACTTCCAACCCATGTACTCGGTCAAGATGCCCAACCGGGCGGCCAGCTTTACGGAGTTTCCAATACCGTCGAGGGACGCATTATCACCTTTGCAGGAGGTATTCCGCTGAAGTTCGGTCATGACCTCGTAGGAGCGGTCGGCGTGAGCGGTGGAACTGCAGAACAGGACCGCGAGGTGGCCGAGGCGGCAGAAGCGGTGCTTTAAATGCCTCATACATTCCAGTAAGCCGCAAGTCTAAATTTCTAAAGAGGAGAACCTATGACAACCGTACTTATAACAGGAGCGGGTAGCGGATTCGGCCGAGAGGTTGCGCTGCGGTTGGCCGCTGACGGTCTGGATGTCATCGCCGGTGTTGAAATTACCGCACAGATATACAGCCTGTCTCAGGAAGCCCAAAGTCGTGGAGTGATTTTGCGCATCGAGAAGCTTGACGTCACAGATGAACGCGACCGGCTCAGGGCCGCGCAATGGGGGGTCGATGTATTGTTAAACAATGCCGGGATTTCAGAAGGCGGGTCGGTGGTTGATATCCCTGAGCAAAACCTGCGTCGTCAGTATGAGGTAAACGTCATCGGGCCCGTGTTGTTGACTCAGGCGATCGCCAAGAAGATGGTGTTGAAAAAGAAGGGCAAGATCGTCTTTATGTCTTCTGTTGCAGGCCTGACTACAGATCCATTCGCAGGGGCCTATTCGTCATCTAAACACGCTATTGAAGCAATAGCAGAGGCGTTGCGCCAGGAACTGCAGGAGTTTGGGGTCGAAGTCGCCACTGTCAATCCTGGTCCCTTCCTGACGGGCTTCAATGACCGTATGTTCGAGACGTGGAAAACTTGGCAGGACGATCCATCTGAACGCTTGTTCGACTACAGCCAATTAGCGTTCCCTCACGAACAATACGACCCCGAACCCGTGTATCAAACTACCTTTAGGGTCATCACCGGAGAGGTCGACAGCTACCGCAATGTCGAGCCCAAAGAGATTGTCGATGGACAGCGTCGCCAGATTGAAGCGGTGTGGGAGCGCAAAACCACTGACGGGTTGGGTCACAGGCATGAGCTTGTAGACAAGGCTTACAACATCGAGCCCGGAACACCGGTTTAATTTCATGCGTTACTTATACAGTCATTCAGTTGGGGCTACACCCCCTGACGTTGTTACGGAACTACTGGACTCTTGATATCCCATTGCTTGACGCCGCAGGGCGGCGCCAAGATCCTGGAGAGTTAGAGATGGCTCACAGCATAACAAACGGAACGCCTCACCTACGTGTACACGGTGTCGCAAGTTCGGCTAAAGCTTACGAAATCAGAGATTTTCTAAGCCGGAGTGTTGTCGAATATGACTGGATTGAGTTAAATGCCTCATCAGCCCAAACAGTCCCAGGTATCGACACGCTCAATGATCCGCGGTTACCTGCTTGTGAGTTTCCCGACGGAAGCTGGCTGTTTTCGGCGAATCTACACGACGTGGCGCACAAACTTGGCTGGGTAAGATCTCCGAAACGCAAAGAATATGACGTTTCTATCTACGGTGCCGGACCTGCAGGCCTGAGCGCCGCTGTATATGCCGCATCTGAAGGTTTAAAAACAGTGCTGATAGAACGTCACGCCGTGGGTGGCCAAGCGGGAAGTTCCTCCTTAATTGAAAACTACATGGGCTTTCCCAATGGAATCGGTGGGCGCGAACTGGCCGAGCGGGCCCGGCAACAGGCTGTGCGATTCGGTGCAGAGATACTGCATCTTAAAGAAGGTGTAAATGCCAATTTTGTGGACGATAAAATCGTTGTCGATCTCGAAGACGGTGGCCGTATCATCGCGAAATCCAACATCTGTGCCACAGGAGTCGAATGGCGTCGCCTGAATATCCCGGATGAAACCCGATTCTTGGGATGCGGTTTATTCTATGGCGCGGGATTCAGCGAAGCCCCCATGTGTGCGGGTGAGCGTGTCTTCGTCATAGGAGGAGGAAACTCGGCAGGACAGGCCGCAGTCCATTTTTCCCAATATGCCCGAGACGTCATTATGCTCGTGCGCCGCAGTGACTTGGGCGAACAACTTTCTGATTACCTGGTAAAAAAAATCAGGGCGACGCATAACATTCAAGTCAAGACGAATTCAGAAGTCGTTACCCTCGAGGGCGGGAGTCGGGTTGAGTCGATCACTGTCCGGAATAATCTGACAGCCGAGACAAATGACGTCGAGACGCACCATGTATTCGCATGCATAGGCGGTCATCCCAATACCAGCTGGGCTTTACATACACATATTTTGCGTGATCCCCACGGCTATCTTGTCACGGGAAACGATTTGCTCAGGGATGGAAAGCTGCCTGATACATGGCCCCTGAGTCGACTCCCATTTCATCTGGAAACGAGCGTTCCTGGCTCTTTCGCCGTCGGGGATGTGCGCCACGGCTCGATTAAAAGAGTTGCAACCGCCGTCGGGGAAGGCGCCATGGCCGTGGCCTTCGTACACCAACATTTGGCTCAAACCTGAATTCTCCTGTTTATCCAGGCGTAGCTTCGAAGGCGCCAAATATACGTGCGTTGATGGGGCTCAATGAGCGTAAGCCGCGCGGAATATTTTCGTCAACTTCCCATAATTTGGATAGCCGTGCTCAAGGCCGTCTCAATCCCTCCACAACGGAGCCCCGGATGGACAAACTTCTCGCGCTCAAAATGTTCGTCGAAACGGTGGATGCCAATGGTTTCTCTGCCGCTGCCAGAAAACTGGCGCTGGCGACTTCGACTGTGACCAGAATGGTCGATTCGCTAGAGGCGGAACTGGGTACTGCACTCGTCAACAGATCGACCCGACAGATAACTGTCACTGATGCAGGCGCCGCTTATTACCTACGGGCTAGGAGAGTCCTGGAAGATTTAGCGGATGCAGATGCAGCCATCGGCGATAATGCGGAAGAGGCCAGTGGCCCGTTACGCATATCCGTGCCCTCGGCCTTCGGTCGGTGCATTATTTCTCCCGATTTGGGGATGTTTATGTCCACGTATCCAAAACTGGAACTAGACATCACCCTGACCGATAGCATTCTGGACATGGTCATCGACAGGGTCGATCTGTCTATCAGGCTAGGATCTCCTGCGATTCTGGACGGCGTTGTTTGTCGCGTCATCGGCAGGTTCAGAAGAAAGGTCGTGTGTAGCCCGGATTATATTCAACGCCACGGTTTCCCGGAGATCGTGAGTGATCTGGAGCGTCACCAATGCCTACGATTCAACTATGGGCCATCTCATCAGACGTGGTGTTTTATAGACGGTGACGACGCCGTATCGAAAATTACTGCGACAGGAAGGTTCAAGAGCAACAATGCAGAAGTCTTACGTGAGCTTGCTTTAGCTGGAGCAGGAATCGCCCTGCTACCAGACTGGATTGTCCAGGACGACATCCTCTCAGGAAAACTTACTCCTTTGTTCGAGCGTTATGTAGTCAATCCTGACAGTGCAAGCGACTCCATTTCAGCGCTATTTTTACCCAACCAGCGCGGATCTCGTCGTGTGAATGCTTTCATCTCGTTCCTCTCTCATGTGCTAAAAAACGGCACCTGATACCAGATGAGCTGATCATTGCAATTGCTGCAACGAGGCGTTGCGTGACCAACCCATTCCAGCTTTCCACTCTGAAGTTTATCTTAAGACCTCGACACGCCTCTTAAGGAAAAAAACATGAACTTTTCTCTTCTCAACCCGAACAACTGGTAAACGCAAACTTCTGGATTAGAAGCCTTTTTGAGCCGCAACGGCTCTGGCTCGAGTTCAAGTTAGCAGTGCTTGTCAGCTCGGCTGATTTTATATGCCTTGGAACAATATCAAATAGGAACCTTAAATCATGTCCGATAAAGGTACGAACAAGAAAGCATTAGTCATTGGAGGCTCGCTTGGAGGGTTGTTCGCTGCCACAGCGCTTCGTTCGACAGGCTGGGAGGTAGAAATTTATGAACGTTCGGCTGCGACTCTGGATAGCCGTGGCGGTGGAATTGTATTGCAGCCTGAAGTTCTGGAAGCTTTCAGGTTTTCGGGAATCAACAATTCAAATGCTCTGGGGGTAAAGTCAAATAATCGAACTTATCTGACGCGCACCGGTGATATTAGACATAAACATTATTCGCCACAAACACAAACATCCTGGAATACCCTTTACAGTAATCTCATATCAGTATTTCCTGAAGATAACTATCACAAGGGCCGAGAGCTCGTCACACTTGACCAAAAAGACAATGGAGTAACTGCATATTTTGCAGATGGATCAATGGCCCATGGCGACATATTGATCGGCGCGGACGGAGGCAGCTCAACGGTAAGAGGCCTGGTGCTCCCAAACACACACCCCACCTACTCGGGTTACGTAGTATGGCGCGGGCTGGTTAATGAGCCAGATCTTCCACAATTTGCCAAAGAGCAGATATATGAAGACTTTGTATTCCAGCAAGATGCCGAATCTCTAATTCTCGAATACATGATCCCGGGCGTCGATGGTTCGATAAAGCCAGGCGAGCGCAGATTCAATTGGCTCTGGTATTTGAAAGCAGCCGAAGCAGGAGAGCTTGATCAATTGCTCACCGATAACACCGGGTTTCGTCGTAAGAACTCAGTCCCACCGGGGGCGTTGGGCGCTCAGCCGGAGGCTGCGTTCCGCAAAAAAGCGGAAGAAGCACTCAATCCCGCTTTTCTGGAGTTGGTTCGTCGCACCGACGACATTTTCGTTCAGTCCATTCTGGATCTCAAAACGCCGAAGATGGTCTTCAATCGGGTGTTGTTATTGGGTGATGCCGCATTCATACCTCGACCCCATACCGCAGGCAGTACTGCCAAAGCGGCCACGAATGCAGTAACGCTCGCTCAGCACATCGCCAACAGCAGTGATCTCGATAAAAGCCTTGCAGCGTGGGAAAGGGATCAATTGCAGTTGGGGATTAGCATGAGCGAATGGGGAATTGACATGGGCAATCGAATTATGAGTATCAACCCCAAAAATAAGGAAGACATCAAATGAACTTAGCAACTTTGCACTACTTCTACGACCCTTTTTGCGGTTGGTGCTATGGAGCGGCGCCCCTTGTCACAAGCGCATCGGAGATAGCAGGACTCAAGATCGAAGTGCATGGAATCGGAATGCTGTCGAATGAGCGAAGTAAAATGGTTTCCGCGGAATGGCGAGACTTCGTACGGCCGCACGAACTACGAATCAGCGCCTTGAGTCAGCAACTTTTTTCAGATGCCTATTTAGAACAGGTGCTGGATAAAACCACAGTGCGACTCGACTCTTCCCCGCCGACGGCTGCAATGTTGACCGCTCAAAAAATCGGCGGTCGTGGCGTTGAGATGCTCAAGAGACTGCAAATCGCTTATTACCAGGAAGGCCGAGCAATCGCCGACCCGCGCATTATCTTCGAAGTAGCCGTTGAAGCGGGGTTCGACCGCGAGCTGTTTACAACGACATATCAGGCAGTGTTACAGGAAAATCTTGAGGGCCATATAGCTGACAGCAATAGCATGCTAAGTATCTTGGGTGGTAGAGGCGTCCCATTTCTGATCGTCGAAAAAAACAGCGGCTTTCATTCCATGCCGCTTGGCCACTACCTCGGAAAACCCGACGTATTCAAGCTCGACATTGAGGCCATTCTCTCGGCGTGACTTCTTATGTTGCACCGAATGCTAAGAGCGTTGCAGGGTCAACTGATTATCACAGCGCCCGACTGAGCTAAGTCTGGCTCTATCGAATACTATTTGGAGAGCATCATGAAAAACCTGGATATCCAGATCACTTCCGACTTTATTTGCCCTTGGTGCTGGATCGGCGAAGCAAACCTTGAACAAGCGCTTCAAACATCGGAAATGCATGAAACCACTCGGTTGCTATTTGTTCCCTACCTGCTCAATCCTGATATGCCCGTTGAAGGAAAGAATCGCAAAATCTATCGCACTGAAAAGTTTGGTAGCTGGACTCGCAGCCAAGCCATGGATGCGCAAGTTACGGTCACGGGGAAAGCAAGTGGGCGAATTTTCAATTACGACATTATCGACAAGACACCCAATACCGTGGCCGCCCATCGTCTGATCTGGCGTGAGCAAGCCAGCGGCAATGACGCAACGCGGCTGGTCAACGCCATCTTTGAGGCATATTTCCGCGATGGAAAAGACATAGGTGATCTTGAGACCCTCGCTAACATTACTGGTGATATGGGCCAAGACCGCGCGTCTACGCTGGTATTCCTGAAGTCAGATGAGGGTCGAGAAGAGGTGTTGCAAATGGCAAAGGATGCTCAGCGAAGGGGCGTTCGTTCGGTTCCTAGCATAAACATCGCCGAACACACCCTTAGCGGTGCTCAACCAACTACCATCTTTTCTGACATTCTGCGCCGAGTACAGGCAGAAGACGCGCAGGAGTGAATGATGCACAAGGCAACCCTTCACTATATCTACGACCCTTTTTGCGGGTGGTGTTACGGGGCGGCGCCGATGATCAGCGCTGCCCTAGAGATTTCGGAACTTCATGTGCTGCCGCATAGCGTTGGAATGCTATCCGGAGACAAAAAGCAGTTAATGTCGGCTCAATGGCGCGACTTTGTGCGCCCCCATGAGGCGCGAATCAGCTTTTACAGCAAACAGATATTTGGCTCGGCCTATGTAGATGGAGTGTTGGAGCATCAAGATGTACTGCTCGACTCCTCTCCCCCCAGCGCCGCAATGTTAGCCGCGGAGCAAATCGACGAACGTGGTGTGCAGATGCTCAAAGCGCTGCAAATTGCTTATTACCAATCGGGCAAAGCGATTGCTGACGACAGCGTAATTACGCAAGTCGCCCACGGTCTAGGCTACGAGCCTGACGTTTTTCAGACGCGATATCTCCAGGTATCGGATTCCGAAATCACTCAGCACCTGAATGCCAGCAACGAAATGCTGAAGCAGCTTGGCGCAAAAGGCTTTCCGGCTTTCGGCCTGGAAATCGACGGAAAGATCGAGACCTTGCCGCTTGGACACTATTTGACGCGGCCGCTGAAATTCAAAGCGGATATCGAGCAGCGACTAAGCACTCGTCCTGGCAATCATTGAGCTGTTCGTCTCTTCCTGGAGCGAGCAAGACGTCAAGCGGTTCACCCTCCGATTAGCAAACGTCTTTCCTTTCTTACCTGGCCGCCGGGCACAAGCGGCCTCATGCTTACACCCTCTCGTCGTAAACCATTCACATAAAAAATCCTTTAAAAATAACAATTTACCTTCTGCTCTCCGTCCAGTGACAGCTGTAGCGGAAATTTTCGCTTCCCAAGTACTTTACTCACGACGTGAGCGGCTCTACTATTTATTTATCGATCGATAAATACAAGAATATACGGAGACGGTTATGCCCATCACCAAACTCGCCCACTATTCGATCAGGTCGTTCGACCTGCAAAAATCTTCCCGCTTTTACCAGGCAGTGCTGGGTTTCAAGGCGGGTTACAGGCCGCCCTTCGATTTCCCTGGCATCTGGCTCTATATGGGCGGAGACGAAGCCGACTTCGGCACTGTGCACATCATTGGTGTCGACCCACTGAATCCCGAAGGCTTGAAACGATATCTTGGCGACAAGGAGATTCCAGTGAGTGGAACGGGGACCGTGGACCATATTGCCTTTCTCGTGACAGGACTGACCGAGTTCTGGGACACCTTGCGCCGCGAAGGTATCGAGTGGCGTGACCGCACCGTTCCCAGTCTGGGGCTGCACCAAGTGTTCATCGAAGACCCCTCCGGCGTCACGATTGAACTCAATTTCCCGGCACTGGAAGCAGAGCAAGCGGGTTTTGGTGTGTCAGGCTCTGCAGGAGGGCGCTCCCATGAATAAGTCACCTGCACAACGTCGCGCCATCGTCGTAGGCGGTTCACTGGGTGGATTGTTTGCCGCCAACCTGTTGCTCAAGCAAGGCTGGCAGGTCGATGTATTTGAACGGGTCCCGGTTGAGCTCGCGGGTCGGGGCGCGGGTATCGTGACGCATCCCGAATTGTTCGATGCAATGACTGCTGCTGGTATTGCAATCGATTCATCCATCGGCATCCAGGTGAGTTCGCGCATCACGCTCGCCCAGGATGGCAAGCTGATTATGGAGGGAGCTCTTCCTCAAACGCTGACGGCATGGGGCAAGATGTACCACGCTCTGAGAGCCGCGATACCGAACAGCAACTACCATTCGGGCGGCAATGTTGTGGCTGTTGAGAACCTGGAAACTCACGCCGCCGTCACGTTGGCAGGGGGTTCAAGGCATGAAGCCGATGTGGTCATCGCTGCAGATGGGTTCCGCTCAACCATCCGCCAACACTTCCTTCCCGAGGTTGAATTGAAGTACGCCGGCTACATTGCCTGGCGTGGCTTGGTGCAAGAAAACCTCTTGTCTGCCTCGACTCACAAGACGCTGTTCGACAAGTTCGCGTTCTGCTTGCCGCCACATGAGCAGATTCTCGGCTACCCGGTAGCCGGCCACTCCAACAGCACGCAGCCAGGCGAGCGCCGTTACAACTTCGTTTGGTATCGCACGTGCGATAACGAAGCACTGAAGGATCTGCTGACAGATGCCAGCGGCAAAGTCTTCGAGGGCGGCATTCCGCCCACGTTCATACGCGAAGACGTACTTGCCACGATGTATGAAGCAGCCCATAACCTGTTAGCCCCTCAATTTGCAGAAGTGGTCACAAAAGCTGCTGAACCTTTGTTCCAGCCCATCTTCGATCTAGAGGTTCCAAGGATGAACTTCGGACGCGTGGCTCTACTTGGAGACGCGGCGTTTGTTGCTCGTCCTCACTGCGGTATGGGGGTGACCAAGGCAGCGGGCGATGCCAGGGCTTTGGTCGAGGCACTGGATTCGAATGAAACAGTCGAGCAAGCACTCGCTGACTACAGCGAGGTGCGCTGCCGGTTTGGCACCGCCGTTATTCAGCATGCTCGCCACCTTGGCGCCTACATGCAGGCTCAACTGGACGACAAACAAAGGGAGATGGCCGAACTCTATCGCACCCCCGAAGCCGTCATGCGTGAAACAGCAGCACCCTTCCAATTATAAAAACAATAACCAGCGATGAATTCGCAGGAGACAACGATGGAACGCACGTACGCGCAAGCCCAAGGTACAGCCGTACCCGGTAACTCGCCCCCCTTGACGACCCGCAACCCGATTCTGAACAACCCTGATTTTTGCAAATTGGTGCACCAGCGCCGCACGTTTGCCTGGAGTCTGACTGCAGTCATGCTCGTGGTTTATTTCGGTTTTATCCTCGCACTGGCTTTCAAGCCCAAAGCCATTGGCACCCCAATCAATGAGGGTCTTCCGATGACATGGGGCATACCACTAGGTTTCGGCATGCTCGCGTTTACCACGCTACTGGTCGCCGTTTACGTCTGGCGTGCGAATGCCTGCTACGACCAGCGTATCAAAGCAATCATCGAGGATGCGCAGCCATGAAACCCCTTATGTACATATTCGGTGGTCTGATGTGCTCATTCACAGCGATGGCCGACTCAGGTCCTATAGGCAGCGCTCGCCCACAAAATCCGATCGCCATCAGCATGTTTTTCATCTTCGTGGTGTTTACTCTGTTCGTCACTCGGTGGGCAGCACGCAAAAACAACAGTGTTTCCGACCATTACGCTGCTGGCGGAAAAATCACCGGGATGCAGAACGGCTGGGCTATCGCTGGGGACTACATGTCAGCCGCCTCCTTACTCGGTATTTCGGCGATGGTATTCACCAGCGGGTTCGATGGCCTGATCTACTCAATCGGGTTCCTTGCCAGTTGGCCGATCATCCTCTTTCTTATCGCCGAACCCTTACGCAATCTTGGCCGCTACACCTTGGCCGATGTGTTGTCGTACCGCCTGAAACAAGGCCCCATCCGCGCTTTCTCTGCATCGAGTTCGATCGTCATTGTTCTGCTATATCTGGTTTCCCAACTGGTGGGGGCAGGTAAGCTTGTCGAGTTACTGTTCGGCTTCGACTACACCGCTGCGGTGCTCATCGTCGGGACTTTAATGGTCATTTACGTGTTTTTCGGCGGGATGCTCGCCACCACTTGGATTCAGATCATCAAGGCCGTGCTCCTGTTGGCGGGCTGCGCGTTCATGGCATTCATGGTGCTTTCGCGTTTTGACTTCAGCCTCAATCAGCTATTCACCCAAGCCGTGGCGAGCCATCCCGCACACGGTGCCATTATGAGTCCCGGCGGACTCGTCTCCGACCCTGTGTCCGCGATTTCGCTGGGACTTGCGCTGATATTCGGTACCGCAGGACTGCCCCACATCCTCATGCGTTTCTTCACGGTGGGTAACGTACGCGCAGCTCGGCAGAGCATTTTGTACGCGACGGGTATTGTCGGTGCGGGTTATGCCCTCATCGTGATCATCGGTTTTGGCACGATAGCACTGGTCGCCACAAACCCCTCTTATCAAGACACGTCTGGGGCCATACTGGGCGGAATCAACATGGTCGCGATCCATTTGGCACACACAGTCGGAGGTGATGTATTCCTGGGATTCATGTGCGCGGTGTCTTTTTCTACGATCCTGGCGGTCGTTGCCGGGCTGACCCTGGCCGGTTCATCGGCGGTTTCCCACGACCTTTATGCCCATGTCATACGCCGGGGAGAAGCCAGCGATAGCGATGAAATGAAAGTCTCACGAATCACTACGATCGTCCTTGGCGGACTCTCGATTCTGTTGGCGCTAGCATTCGAATCGCAAAGTATCGCCTTCATCGTAAGCCTGACATTCTCTATCGCCGCTAGCTCTAACTTCCCCGTGTTACTGCTCTCGATCTATTGGCGCGGGCTGACAACCCGGGGTGCCGTCATTGGAGGATCTCTGGGGCTTGTATCGGCGATCACGTTGTCAGTGCTGAGCCCAACCGTTTGGGTAAAGATCCTACATCACCCACAAGCCTGGTTCCCTTACGAATATCCGGCCTTGTTTTCCATGACTATCGGATTCCTCGGCATATTCCTATTTTCGATGACTGACCGCTCTGCCCAGGCAACCACCGAACGCAACCGTTTCGATAATCAGTTGGTGGACTCGGAGTTGGGTAACGCCATCAACTGGCAATCATCCAAAACATAACTTAGTTGATACGTCTTTCCTCAAAAATAACGATGTGGTCGGGCCACCTGTAAATACTTAACCCAAAAGAGCAACAGCACTCGCAATCTGTCGGTTGTAAAAAATTGCTCGCGGCGTCTTGTCCATCGTAGCAGGTTCATGCGTTCAAAAAATGGCTGCACGGCAGCCCACATAATAACAACGACTCAAAGGCAGAGATAACGCCATGCACAAAACAACCCTGGCGGTAGCAATCGCCATGCTGAATCCCTACGTCTGTGCGGCGGGTTTTATTGAGGACAGCAAAGCCACACTAAAAGCCCGTAACTTTTACATCAATCAAGATAACAGAGACAGCGGTGCGCCCAATAACAATAACTACCAAGCGGAATGGGGCCAGGGATTTATCCTGGACTTCACTTCCGGTTATACCGAGGGCGTCATCGGCGTTGGCATTGATGCCATCGGCATGTTAGGTGTGAGGCTTGACTCCAGCAGTATCAAACATGGAAATCCTACAGGCGGCGCTTACGGAGGGATCATGTTCCCGAGCGAAGGCGACCACGCAGTGGATGATTTTTCCAGCCTGGGTCTAACCGCCAAAGTCAAACTGTCCGCGACAGAGCTGAAATTAGGAACGTTGATACCGAAATTGCCCGTTATCTTCTCCAATGACGGTCGGCTGCTGCCACAAACGTGGCAAGGTGGGCAGATCACGTCAGCCGAGATCAAGGACCTGGCTCTTGTAGCGGGCCAGATAGACCAAGTCAAAGGCCGCAACTCAAGCAACAATGAAAACATGTCTATCACCGGCGCCAATAATCCTCAAACCGGCCGTTTCAGTAATAAATTTCTTTATGCAGGTGGTGACTACAGGCTGACCAAAGATCTGACAGCTCAATACTACTACGGGAATCTGGAAAACTTTTACGCACAGCACTTTTTGGGACTTACTTATAATTGGGCAGTTGGCCCTGGCGTATTGAAAAGCGATTTTCGCTATTTCAACAGCCGAGACGATGGTCGCAATTCCAACGACCCCGCCTATTTCACGACCGGCTACTACGGTGGTACAACCACCAAAGGCAAAGTGGACAACAATCTCTATAGCAGCATGTTTCTGTACACTCTGGGGGGGGCATACGCTGGGAGCGGGTTATCAAGCGAGTCACGGGGACAGCGACTTTCCATGGTTGAATCAGGGGGATGGTGGCTCAACTTATCTCATCACCGATAGCCTGATTCAGAAGTTTGGCCGCCCGGGAGAAAAAACCTGGCAAGCTCGATACGCCTATGACTTTGCTGCCATGGGCCTGCCGGGAGCGACAGCAAGCGTCGTGTATTTGAAGGGTGACGGTATCAACACGCCGGACACCAGCAATGCCAGCGAATGGGAGCGCGACATCACTCTCGCCTATGTGGTCCAGGGAGGACCGTTAAAAGGTGTCGGACTGATGCTACGCAATGCGATGGTGCGCAACAGTAACCTGCCGACTGTGCGGGAGCAGGACGAATACCGCGTTATCCTGAGCTATCAGCTCGCTCTGTTCTGATGCCATCAGCCTCTGCCCAGTGCGATACCGCTGGATTTTTTCCAGCGGCATCGTCATTTCTCAAGAGGATTATCTATCCTCAAGTAGACCGCGCTGAAGCGGTAACAGCAGTTGTGGAACACTTCCGTTGTCGGCATGCAAGGTGGTCTTACCGCCAAATACCGATCGTGGCCGGTCCGTCTCATCGTCGTGCACAAAAGGTCCGCAACCTCGCATGGGGTTTTTCATGTTCGACAGACTGGCCGCTTCCCCACTGTGCTCATAGTCCCGCCCCCGTACGGTTAAGCCGAGCCGATACCCTGCAGGAATGACCATTGAGGTCGGCCATATTTCTATTTGCACCTTTACAGGAATACCGGGTGTGAGCAGTTGCTTGCGATCATGTGAATGATAGGGCCTGTAGGGTGTACTCAATGTCTCATCTATGTGGCGGTGAGAGGCGCGCAGCCAACCGAATGCAAGCGGCATGCGTGGATCAAGCGCACCCTGAAAGGTCACTTCTTCGCCATCAGGATCATAAACCCGAATCACCACGAATAGATCGGCATCTTCTGTAGACGATGACACGCTGAGCGAAACAGCAAGAGGCCCTGTCAGTTCGATAGGGGAGGACAACGGCGCGCTTAGAAAATCAAGGCCTTCACCCAGCGCGTCGAAAGAACATTCTGCTTTTTGTGCGGGGTCGTGATCCACAAGACTGCCATTTTCCAGATCAAGATAAAGCAATGTCCATTCGGTTGTACTGAGTGGCCAGTGCGAGTCAGAGCGAACGCTAGTTGTGCCATCAAGATGGCGCACACGCACTTGCACATTAGCTCTGGCGTCCCAACCGTTCTCCTCCCCCCTGAGGAAACGCCCAAAGAACGCCTGCTGCAATTGCACACCGTAGTCGGTGTAGAACTCAGCCCAATGTTCACCATCGTGCACTTCCAACCACTTATGGCTGGACGCAGCCCGCATATAACCTTCGATATTCCCACGCAGATGAAGGCCGTGCCCTCCCCAATTCCCGCAAGACAGCAGGGGAACCTGGATCCGGGAGAAGTCTGGTGAGCGTTCCCGATAATAAGGACCGTCCAGTGGCGTTGAGCTGATCGTCGACCAGATATCGACACGACGATCTGCCAGTTCGTCATCACTCAAGGTATCGTCTCCACAGATCAGCAGGCCATTGAACGGGCTTCGGGGCCCTCGCTCTCCCCGGCCGTTCTGCACGGTCTTAACCTGCATGTCCTGCCAATTGCGCGTGAACGTACAGCGAATGCCACCGTGGTAACTGGAATCACGGTAGCGATCCGCATAGCCCTCCCACACGCAAATGGCCGCTAAGGATGGAGGTTGCATTCCGGCCACACGCCATTGATTGGTCGCAAAATAAGAAACTCCGGCCAATCCGACTTTGCCGTTGCTCCAAGCGAGGCTCCCCGCCCACTCGACGCATTCATACAGGTCTTGGGTTTCGCGTGGAGCATGCAAATCTACAAGTCCCTCGGAACGTCCTGCACCACGAGAATCCACACGGATGCAAGAATACCCTTTAGGAATCCATTTCTCGGGGTCGACCACCTCCCAACACTGATAACTGTTTGAGGAGCCGGCCACTGCATCAGGAAATTTTTCTTCCAAAATCTTCCACGCACTCGGGTAGCCATCTTGAAACGCCAACCCCTTCCCGTACGGGCCATAGCTGAGAATGATCGGGAATGGCCCGTCACCTGCCGGGCGAAAAATATCTGCCCTAAGCACGACACCGTCGTCCATCTCGATGGGAACATCCCATTCGATCAGCATCTGCGACGCAGCTGAATCGCTGAGCTGAACATTCTTGGTTTTTATAGTCATGCGGGCTCCCTGTTGATCGATCGGCTAGTGAACGCTAAGCCGGGCTTGTTAATTATCGATCGATAAACAATAATCAGCGAACAGCGCGATAGCAAGCCAGAACAACAAAAACAGGAATTGGGTGCCGAGCCTTTCCCAGCCCGACACCCTATCCGGGGGAAAATAAATGAGCGTATCCATTTCCAGCCAACGATCCGGAAACCCCATACAACTGACCGACCTGATCGAGGCTAAACCCATAGGCAGATTCCACCTCAAAGTGATTGCCTTGTGTTTTCTGATCATCTTTCTCGATGGCTTCGATACCACGCTAATCGGTTTTATCGCACCAGCCCTGGTTTTGGACTGGCATATTGATCGCCACGCTCTTGGCCCCGTAGTCAGCGCTGCCCTGCTGGGCATCGCTCTCGGATCATTTGCCGCCGGCCCCATCGCCGATCGTTATGGTCGCAAAGTGGTGTTGGTCGGAGGAGTCCTGTTGTTCGCAGTCATGACGCTGGCAACCCCATTCGCTGCGGACCTTTACTGGATGAGCGTACTCAGGCTGTTAACAGGTCTGGGTCTAGGGGCGACTATCCCCAATGCCTGCACGCTAGCCTCGGAGTACGCCCCCCACAAACATCGGGCGGCGATCGTCACTACGGTATTGTGTGGCTTCACGATTGGTTCGGCAGCGGGTGGGTTCGCCTCGTCCTGGGTACTCCGCTATTGGGGGTGGCAAGGCGTCCTGTTCACCTGCGGCGGCGCTGCGTTACTGTTGGTACCACTACTCATGGCACAAATGCCGGAGTCACTGCATTTCCTCATCAAAAAAGGCAACTCAGCCACGCGCATCCGCTCTATTCTCGGGCGTTTTGCTCCAGAGGTTGCGACGCAGCAGATCAAGTCAGACAGTTATCAATTCGCTCTATCCAGTAATCCGGTGGCGGCAATCATCTCGACCACGTATCGACTGTCGACCATTGCACTGTGGTGCGCGTTCTTCATGGCTTCTTTCGCGGTTTATATCTTGATCGGTTGGCTGCCAATGCTAGTCACCGATGCAGGATTCAACGTCGCTGATGCAGCGATGACGGCGGGTGTGTTCCAAACGGGCGGCGCTATCGGGGTAATCCTGCAAGGTCGTGCGATGGATCGGTGGAACGCCCACTGCGTGCTGGCGGGAGCGTATATTGGCAGCGCCCTGCTGATCTTCCTGTTGGGAGGAGCCGGCAGCCATCTCATATTGCTTATGGCCTACGCCGGTCTTGCAGGTTTTTGCATCGCGGGAGCCAACTCAGGGATATTCGCGCTGGCGGCCATGAGTTACCCAACAGCGATGCGCGCGACAGGCATAAGTTGGATGAGTGGAGTCGGCAGATTCGGTGCCATCCTTAGCGGATTCGTCGGTGCACAATTGCTTGGCTCCGGCTGGAACCTGCTGCAGGTGACAGGCATGCTGACAGTACCCATCGTCATTCCTGCTGTCTCCATATTGGTGAAGTGGAAGGTCAGCCACAAAAGCAGGATCCAGGGCACCAGAACTGGGTTGCATCAGGACGCGTGATTGCTAGTCGCCAAGATGCCTAAGATTCTCGCAGTTATCGCATGGTGACCAATCCGGTGTCATTGGAGGCCGGTTCGCCAGGTGCCCCCAGGTTTTGTATGATGAGCTCCCTGATGACCCTGCGATCAATCATGCCCACTTCAAAAGCGATGAAAACGAGTCCGAGAACTGCTGCTCCCAATGACGTAGCCGCGGAAACCGAATCCCTTGAGACCCCCGGTAAACGATTAACACCGCAGGCCCGTGAAAAACAGATCGTGATTAAGGCGATACAGCATTTCGCCACCCATGGGTTTTCAGGGAGCACGAGGGAACTCGCACGCCAGTTAGGTGTGACCCAGCCATTGCTTTATCGATATTTCCCCAACAAGGAAGCGTTAATCGACCGCGTGTATGATGAAGTTTATCAGTGGGACTCGAGATGGGAAGAGCTGATCAAGGACCGTTCCATAGAACTGAAGCCCAGACTGGTGAGCTTCTACACATCCTACGCATCGGTCATCTTGCGTCGCGAGTGGATCCGGATCTTCATCTTCGCCGGTCTTACGCGTGAGGGTATCAATAACAAATACCTGGCTAAACTTCGCGAACGCGTGTTCCTTCCGGTCATCGACGAGATTAGACACTCCCATGGTCTTCCCCCCGCGAACGACGCGGCGAACCGTGAGACTGATCTCGAATTGATTTGGAGTCTTCACGCAAGCATTTTTTATATCGGCGTTAGGAAATGGATTTATGACCTTCCCATTACCGATGATATTGATGGGCTAATAGAGCGGCTGATCGACTCGTTCCTTTATGGTAGCCCTCATGCCTTGCAAGATACTTCAGATGGAAGCTAACCCTATTTTATAGTACGGCCGAGTTAGAGTTATCGGCTGTAAATCACGTAGAAATCCGCATGCAAAGCTAGAGGCTGCCTACTCATAAGGAATGGAGGTCCAACGCCAAATGTCTGGTACTTTCAACGCTCAGTCCAAAATTTTTTACCGTCCGATCGACGCGGCATTAAGGTGGTGTAATCTTTACCGCTATGAGGCTGCAATAACGAGGCTGCTTGGTCTGATCCGGAGGAGCTATCTAAGTTACTCCCTAGATTGCCCTGTCTACGCGCCCATCGAAAAAATATACGATTCGATACATAACGGAGTGAATCGCAGCGGGTTCGCTCGAAAACTTGCACGCTCATTTCAACACCAAATGATCGACGGCTGTTGAGGCCTATGTCGAATTGAGCCGCTCGCCGGCTCAAAACAGCCCCTCCTCTAACTGGCGCAACTCCAGTCAGGCTGGTCAGAGCCATCTCGACAATTGGGTCAATTCAGGGTCAGTTCCAACGCACTCGCGCACAACCAAGCGGACTACCATGCCCTTCGCATCTAGGGCGATCCCTAGGCGTGGGGCGCCGGAGGGGCGCGATTTTGATCTTGCCAGCGTGCTAGCGAAAGTAACATTGGAACAATGTGTAGTGAGTTACACCTCTAAGACTATTCATTAACAACCTTGCACACCGTTCGTCTCCAAAGCCAAAATATAAATACGGAATCATTGGAGAGCGTGTGAAGTACAAAATATTGACCTGCCTGCCCCCCAAACTAAAATTTCTCAATTCGCTTGACTCACTCCCATCAAATATCGAACTGAAAGACGAGATTGATCAGATTATAAAATTCGCCCCTCCACTGGATGGCAAAGGCGAATATTATAGAGTGCTAAGAAATACCCCCTCCGAGAACATATGGAATAGCATAACAGGCATCAAAGACTGGAGGATGGCGGAATTAGAGGCGGACGATTCAGCCATACTAATAAACGCATCGCTGTTTGACCTAATATTAGCCATGTTAGAGGCACCAATAAAACTACTCACTCCCCAACCCACACTCCAGCACATCAGTAAATCGAAAAGCCTGTAAAGACTATGATGGTATGAGCTGGAATTGAAATGTACGCCATCCTTAGCACTAAGAAGCATAAGAGCTTTGCAGCAGTCAGTCGCTACGCCCAACACACGTTCCGAGAACAACCGACGCCTAACGCCAACCCAGATATCCAAGCGCGTAAGGAAGACGCTCCGGTTGGAAGTTGGCGATTGATCTATAAGCATATCCAACGTATTGCCCCTCTGCTCGTGAGTAGCCAAAGTGATAGATCGTTGTGGTAATGGAGCCGAGTACGACAGATGCATCTGCTGATGCATTGAGCACAATTGGCGCGATGGATCCGACGTTATCACCATCTTCTAAACATGTCAGGGTTTTCAGGTAATCAACCATCCAGTTACGAACTCGGCGTGGCCGGTTCCCGCGACCAACAGATCAGAGTCCGGGACGGACAGGAACTTACGTTGAAAGGCCAGTGGCATGCGGTCATCAGCTCCGACCACCAAAGTGTCCATCGCGACGCAAACTTGATCGGGTTGAAGTGCGAATATGAATGCGGTCATGTGAAGGAGGCCTAATGTTTGGTTAAGGGGCGGGCTTTAGCCCATCGAAGTGAGCGAAGCGACGATTTCAACCAAATTGTTATAGAAAATCAAGGAACTGAATTAGTGTTTGCAGCAATATTGAAATAGCAGCAAATATAGCGCCGATCGCATTCCATCGAGATTGCGCAGAAAAAGTTGCAGACATATCCCACCCATCCAAGCTTACGGAGGCATAATTTGGTTTTACGCCTTTCCTTTCAGCTTTTCTCCGACGGCGCTCCAGCTCTTTTTCATGGCTGACTTTTACAATGCTTGCGTACAACCAACTTCCCGCGGAAATAAACCCACTAGCGATTGACAGGATTAGCATAATTACAACACATATAGTCAAGCCGCTTCACCGAAGTCCGATTAATTACTACAGGGCCTTACTTATCGGCAAATTATTAATGCAACGAGTAATTTTTTTTGCGCGCAACAGCTTGCTTGCTGTTTTACATGCCCCTGCTGGGGCCCGAATAGCTTTGCCCCTGCTTTTGTTGAAGTTTTTGCTGTAAAGCTTTTTCAAGCTGCAAGGCCTCCGCAAACTCAGATACCTTCATACATTTTGTCACAGTCCCATCACGACTTATACCAGCAACGAACGAATAGCCACCCGCACCAGATTTTGACGTTTTTTTAAACTCCACAAATTTTCTAAGATAGTTAATAAAGCTATCTTTTGTTGCTCCTGAAACAAGAGCTTGCTCAATCGCCACGTCCTTTCCAGAAAAATACTGCCTACACCTCAAAAGGAAATTATTGTTTTCGGCAACACCATAAATAATTAAATGATGACTTCCAATTGACTCCAACGCACTCTTAGCTGACTCATAATTTGTAAATTTCCCAACTTCATCCGCAATGGTGCTTTTGTCACGCTTAAACTCTATCAAAACCCATTTATTTACGTTAGCGAAGATAGCATCACCAGCTTTTTCGTGATCCCCGTCCAATGGCGCAATAAACATATTGAGATCCACATACTTTTGAACGAAAAAGTACTCAACTGTCTTTTCCCACCATAAGATATCCATCAATGCTCCTTACTTTTCATGAACAGGTAACTCTTGATATACATTAAGTGGTGCACAACTTTCCAGGCGGACGTGGTATATAACATTCCTTGTTCCTTTGGCTATCCGTATCTAGGCTGAGGCTTTCAGCGTGGAGATGAGCTGCCATTGTTGCTCGATCAAACGCGGCAGCAAATTCGCCTGCGACTCTACCCGATTCTCACTGAACGTGTCTATTGCAAGAGGGTTACGCCGTCCGGCAGGAATAGGTTCGCTGAGGTCGAGACAGTTCATGCGAGTTCCGCAGTGTGTAACTGCGTCTTTACCAGCACTCAACACTAGGCAGCATATTCTCTGATCCTGACCGTCAGCACCTTGTGGCACAGCATCTGAGACTCAAAGCTTCAAGGTGAAATATCATCATCACAGCCTTAGATGAGCCCGCATGTCGTGAAATCTGGCTTTCGGAATTCCATTTGGTATTCCACAATTACTTTTCGAAAAAACTTTTCAGCCAAAAGCGAGGCTTAGCCTACCAATTCAATTATCCCGGCCGACGCTCACAAAAAAAGACGTCCTAGAACGTCTTCTTTTTTGCGGCTGGAATTGTGTATCACACTCTCTGCGGTCCAAAACGCCCCCTAAATTCCTGCCAACTAAACCACCCCATTCCCCCGCTTAGTCACATCATTCTCCCCACCCCTGATCTGCGGCGTGGGCTCGGGATCGTTGCTGGTGCGGGCTGGATGGGTCGGGTCGACTTGTGGGTCGTCAAGATCGGGTGAATCCGGATCAAAGCCCAGCTCATCTTCGTTCTCGGGCGTTGGTTTTTCAGTGGTTGATGGATCAGTTGCCATGGGATTAACCTCCATTCTCAAACAAAAAAATACCTGCTGATGGAGGTTCGAAGCCATGGCGGGTGGTGAGTGCCCGGGACCAGACGGACGGCGAGTAAGCAGCTCTCCCGAACCCCGACCGTGCCACGGCGGCCTTCGAGCGGTTCGCTGTCGAGGTGGATGTCGTAATCGGCCTCCAGGAAAAGGCTGAAGCTCTCAAAAACTCCTGCCACCCCACGCCGGCGCCAACGTCGCGGACGAAGACCAACGCTCGGAGACAGCCGTCGAATAACCGCCTTTCAAGGACAAGTTAACTGCGCGCCCATTGGTATCAAGCACGATGCCCAGACCAGAAAGCCGATGAGGTGTTTTTGAGGGCATGCGCCCCCCTTGACCTCGGTTGTCACAACGTTATCAGCGGCGTAGAATCCGCGGCATCTGGCCGTACCTCCCCATACTCATAATAGTTTGCTGATCGCATGCACCGCCCTGGCGCCGAGCCTTGTGCGGCGTTTCTGCTTGTCGGCGTTTTATGGGGAAGGCGTGGCTCTTACCGCTTTATCTCCTTTTGAGGCTGATGCGTCATTCAATGAACACAACCGATGCTCGCACTGGTAGTTGGCTCAGCGTCATTGCGCTGGCCCTGGCGGCCTTCATTTTCAACACCACCGAGTTCGTGCCTGTGGGGCTGCTGAGCGCCATCGGGCACAGCTTCGACATGACCACGGCGCAGGTCGGTCTGATGCTGACGGTGTATGCGTGGATCGTGTCGCTGACGTCGCTGCCGATGATGCTGATGACGCGCAATATCGAGCGGCGCAAGTTGCTGACGTTCGTGTTCCTGCTGTTCATTGTCAGCCATGTGATGTCCAGCATGGCGTCGAGTTTCGGGATGCTGCTGGTCAGCCGGGTCGGTATCGCGCTGGCGCATGCAGTGTTCTGGTCGATCACGGCGTCGCTGGCGGTGCGTGTCGCACCGGCGGGCAAGCAGGTTCAGGCGCTGGGATTGCTGGCGACCGGCACGTCGCTGGCGATGGTGTTGGGCATTCCGCTGGGTCGCGTGTTGGGCGAGGCTCTGGGCTGGCGCACGACGTTTCTGGCAATTGCGGTGGCCTCGGGCCTGACCGTGCTGGTGCTGATCAAGTCCCTGCCGCTGCTGCCCAGCCAGAACTCGGGTTCGCTGCGCAGTCTGCCGATTCTGTTCAAGCGTCCGGCGTTGGTGTCGCTGTATGTCCTGACGGCGCTGGTGATCACCGCGCAGTTCACGGCTTACAGCTACATCGAACCGTTTGCGCAGGTCGTCGCGAAGATGAGCGGCGAGATGACCACCATCGTGCTGCTGCTGTTCGGCGGCGCCGGGATTCTGGGCTCGATCGTGTTCAGCCGTTACAACAACCGTTATCCGCGCGGGCTGCTGATTACCGCCGTCGGCGCGCTGGCGCTGTGTCTGATTCTGTTGCTGCCGCTGTCCGGAAAGGCATCCTGGATCGCCACGCTGAGCATTGTCTGGGGCATGGCGATCATGTGCTTTGGCCTAGTGATGCAAGCCAAAGTGTTGGCGATGGCGCCGGATGCGACGGACGTTGCGATGTCGCTGCACTCGGGCATCTACAATATCGGCATTGGCGGCGGTGCGTTGCTGGGCAGCATGGTCATCAGCCAGTTGGGCATCGCCAACGTCGGACTGGTGGGCGGGCTGGTCGCCATCAGCGGCCTTTTGCTGGCGTGCCTGGCGACTTATCGCTACGGCGAAACCATCCGCGCGTAACCCAGACGCGCTATCGGCATGGCGCCGCGTCAGGCGCCATGCCCGCATCATCACGGTCTGGCGTGCTGCCAGACGGCCCGAATGAAACGTTCCGCGGCTAATCATCATTCCTGTCGATATCCAACATTCCTGCTTTTGCCTTTCGCTCAAAATTCAGGAGCGTAATATCGCCTCACACCCAAACACGAACCGAGGGCAGGAAAATGATCGTACATATCCTTACTTGCTTGACGCTGACAGCTTTCACCAGCTACGTCGTCGCCCTCAAACTTTTCGATCTGGAGTCGGTACCTGTTACCGCAGACGAAAACGATAGTCGTGTTATGGCACGGGCCAACTAAGGCCAAGTAGCTGACACTTATCAGCATCTTTTAATGTTCAACTTTCTGTTTGATGCGGAGTAATCGACATGACCCGAGACGTCACTTTGCACGTTAGTTTTCCCAAATTTGGTAATAACTATTACTCACAACATGTCATCACCCGCAAAGCTCGCCACAGCCTGATTGAAGACACGCGTTTCGACGCCTTCATGATGCCGTCGGCGGGTAACCACTTCAGTAACGAGGTGGTGGGCTTCAACGATCAGTTCCGCTTTTTGACTGATGTGTTGGCCATGCATCTGCTGGAAGTTGAAGAAGCGCGACCTGCTCAGCGAGCTCGTCAAATGGGTCAGTCGCGCAGCCTGTAATCACAGGCCATTGACGCAGCGCGAGCCAGTGCTCGATCCCCCGCTGCGTTAATGGCCTGTTGCTCTTTCCCAGCTCAATCGAGCGCTCTCAATTCACGGCGGTTGATCTTCTCGACAAGCCGCGGCGACTCCCCGGCATTTAACTCAAAAATTTTGCACTGAATCTGCAAAATTTCGAATTTGCCTGCCTGCGTATTTCTCACCACAATTGGCGAGCTTTGCCACGATGGGAAGCTGCCGCAACAGCCTTCCCGTTCGTAATACCTTTGAAATATCTGGCACTCGCCCCTTGTGCAGGAGCTTGTCCACATGGACGGGCTCCGTTTTTCACCCCTGGAAAGTCTCGTTTGAAAACGCTTCTGCGCAGCTTCATCCCCCACTCGCTCAACACTCACCCGGCGGAATGGTCGCGCGCGGCGATTGGCGCGTGTCTTGGCCTTTTTATCAGTGCGTTGGTCTGCCAACAGGTGTTCGGCGTTGACGTGGCGCTGCATCTGCTCGGCCCCGTCGGTGCATCGGCAGTGCTGCTGTTTGCAGTGTCGACCGGCGCGCTCGCCCAGCCGTGGTCGATTCTTGGCAGTTATCTGATTTCTGCGCTCGCTGCGCTGGCATGTATTCATCTGTTCGGCAACACGATTACCGCGGCGAGCATCGCGGTGTGTTCGGCTATTTTGCTCACCTGCGTGTGTCGCTGCCTGCATCCGCCGGGCGCGGCCATCGCCATTTGCATCGTCACCTCGAAACACGAGCTGTCAGCGATGGGCATGCACGTATTGGCGCCGGTCATGCTCAACGCGGGCTGCCTGTTATTGACCGCGCTGGTCTACAACAACCTGACGCGGGTGCGGTATCCCAAAGCGCAGGCCAAAGCGGCGTCGATTTCTGGCCCACAGGCGGTCGAAGGTTTCATCGCGGCGGATCTCGACAAAGCGCTGGATGAAATCGGAGCGTTCGTCGACGTTTCCCGTGACGATCTTCAGGCCATTCTGCATAAGACCGAGGCCAACGCGCTGCGGCGCAACCGGGATGATATCGACACGGCACAGGTGATTTCCCGCAGCACGCACAGCCTGTCCCTCGAGCATTCAATGGCAGACGCCATGAAGCTGCTTGCCGCGCAAGGAAGCAAACACCTGCCGGTGCTGGACGCTGATCGCAAGGTCATCGGCATCATCAGTCTGGTGAACTGACGCAGGTGCGCCGTCTCAGATCAACGGATCCCAGCGCTGCGACCAGTCTTCGCTCTCCCGGGCGATCGTGCGCAACAGCTCGAACGCCCGAGGCAGTGTCGGCGAGGGATTGTCCCGCGCGTAAACCAGATACGTCGGATAGCTGAATTCCGGCGCCATTGGCACTCGTTCGATGATTCCGCGATCAAGGTAGGACTGCACCACCCGCGTGCGAAAGTAACCGGAGCCGCCGTTGTCCAGAATGTATTGCAGCGCCAGCGGGCCGAGGTTAAAGGCGACAGCCGCCTTGGATTTTTCTGGCATCGCGGCGTCGTGTTGCTGACGAAAGGCCGGGCCCCAATCGATGTAAACGTAAGGCTCGGGCTTGTCGACCACGCGGATCAGGATCAGCTTTTCCTCCAGCAACTCCTCCACCTGCAGGCCCGGCCAGTAGGCGGGCTGGTAGACCAGCGCGGCGTCCAGCACGCCCCGCTCGACATCCTTCATCAGCGCTTCGCCCTCGCGGACTTCGGAATGCAGCGCGTAGTCTGGAATCGACGCTCTGATCTCCCTCACCCAGCTCAACATCAGCGGGTTGCACAGGCTCATTTCCGCGCCAATGCGCAGCACATGCCGATAGCCGTCGGGCAACGGCAGGTCTCGTCTCGCAGCGTCCCAGGTCTGCACCAACTGATTGGCAAAAACCACGAAAGCTTCGCCATCGGAGGTCAGGCGGGCGCCTGTGCGATTGCGGATGAACAACTTGCAGTTCAGATGGCCTTCGAGTTTTTGCACCCGCGCGGTGATGGCGGTCTGGGTGACGTGGAGCTTTTCGGCGGCCGCCATGAGGCTGCCCAGGCGAACGATTTCGAGGAAGGTACGGGCGAGATCGATGTCCATCGGTGCGTTTCGGCTTCTGGCGGTGTGGGGGCTGCGCCATGGTAACGCACGCCCTGAACGGCGCGTGCGCAAAATGCCTGTGGGAGGAGCGGCAGGTGATCGGGATGAGATGGCAGAAATCCGAAATCTGCTGTCTGATGCAGCAAGTTCGTACAGACCACGAACCCCTTACCTACTTTCTGCGGAAAACAACATGAAACACGCCCTGCTCACCGGCCTGCTCCTGACTGCATTCGCCCTGCCCTTCGCGGCGTCTGCCAACGATGACAACAGCCTGTGCCAGATTAACCTGAGCAAAATCCGGGACGCCAAAGTCGCCAATCCGAACCTGAGCGATGCCGTGAAAAGCGACGTCGACACCACTGTGCACCGCGCCGAATCCGCGCTCGCCCGGCATAACGATGACGGCGCCAGGGAATGTGTTTCGTTGACCCAACAGGCCCTGCAGAAGGTCCAGAGCCACTGATTCAAACCAGCCACAAATGCAGTACTCACACGCGGCTCCGGTAAGACGTCTGACCTGGAGACGTGAGCCAACTTTCTATAAACCCACCTGCGATCAACGGCATAACATCCGACGCCTTCCCGGCTAAAGCCGGTCCTACGACAAACTTGCAGCATTTGTAGGACCGGCTTTAGCCGGGGAAAACCGGTACAGGCTATGGAGTTGCAGCGTCATCAGCCATCGCGAGCAAGCTCGCTCCCACCCGTTTTGTGGTGTTTCGCCAGAGTGTGTCAGCCCGCGAAACAGGTGGAGCTTGCTCGCGACCCTCGGGTACAGGCGACAACTATGTGTTGGAGGTACCGACCTCCTCGCGAGCAAGCTCGCTCCAACAAGCAAACCTGCGGACGTCACCGGGCTTCGGCCAGACGCCTGACCTGTGGGAGATTCTATGGTTGCAAACAACGGTTTTCAGGCCGTTTTGCTCACGTAT
>NZ_JARVSK010000012.1:0-140946 GCF_030209235.1 Pseudomonas sp. efr-133-TYG-103a | reverse complement strand
GGGCCTCCCGAATTCCCCGGCCAGCACAAATCCTGTGGGAGTGAGCTTGCTCGCGAAGATTCACGCCTGCTGCCTCTCCACAGCCTATGCCGGCCTCTTCCCGGCTGAAGCCGGTCCTACAGATATCTCAAGCTCTCCGTAGGACCGGCTTCAGCCGGGAAAGCGTCGGGTGGTACGCGTAGTTCGAAGGGGGTGTTTTCGTAGGGCCGGCTTTAGATTTATCTGAATCAAGTCAATTGCCGCCGGAGCCGCCATTCGACACTTGTCCACCTGTGTCCTGTTTGAAGAAATCAGGAATCGGATGCTGATAGCTGTTCAGCCAGCGTTGCATGCTCAGGTCGCGTTCGACCGGACTGGAAGGCTGTGGGATGGGGGACGCCGCCCTGCCGCTGGCCTGCAATTGCAGCCAGGCATCGGTCTGCTTTTGCGTGTCGGAGGACGGCCCGGGCTCAATGGCGTGCACCAAGCCTGCCGAAACCAGCAGGCACCATCCCAGCAATGTAACGCCTCTCATGGCTGTCTCCCTGCAACGACGGTGGAATCAATCATGGCTGCCACCTTGTCGGCCTTGACGGGCGAGCTGCCGGGAGCGGATTTGAGCTGGTCGGCACGCGCCTGCGCGGCATTGACCTGATCGGGTGTCAGCCCTGCCCGCGACACCAGTTCGGCTGCATGCGTCCAGTCATCCTGGTAGATCAGCAACGTCACCAGGTTCAGTGCGGCGAGCGAGTCCGACTGCTTCAGTTCGATGGCGGTCAGGAACTGAAACCGTGCCTGTTCCAGCTTCAACTGGTTGAGGTAAACGACGCCCAGATCGTTGCGAATTTTCTCGTCGGTGGGTGACAGCTTCACGGCGGCCTGCAGGTGCATCAATGCCTGACCGTTGTCCCCGCGCGCCGCCGCCAGTTGCCCCAGACCGTGTTCGCCCTCAGCCGCGCGACAGGTGCCGAGCAGGCTTTTGTACAGCGGCTCGGCCTCGTTGCTGCCCAACAGACGCAGCACCCGGGCCTTGCGCAGCCTGACGTCGGCAAGGTCCGGCGGTAGGCTTTCCAGATGCGCGAGGCTGGCGTGCAGGCGTCCTTCGTCGGCCATGTCCTGAGCCATGTTCAGCGCCAGCTCCTGGTCGGACGTCGGCTTGCCACAGCCGCCCGCATTCGTCCCCGCCAGCCAGCGCGCGCTGCCATCGCTCGCGCAGCCGCTGAGCAGGACCAATCCCAATATCGCGATGACACTCTTCATACGAGCTCCCTAATTGGCAGACAGCGCTTTGCCGATTGCAGTGAATCCCGGCCCCGCGATCACGATCAGCAGGGCGGGAAACAGAAACACCATCATTACCACCGACATCTTTCCCGAGAGCTTGGAGATGTACTCCTGCAAGCGGGTCAGGCGGCGATCGTCGATCAGGTCCTTGAGCGACAGCAGCGACTTCATCGCGCCGCCGCCCTGGTGGATCAGCTGATTGAGGATCACGCAGGTGTCGCTGAACTCATCCACCGCCAGCATGGCCGCGATCTTGTTCAACTCCTCGCCCAGTTCCAGCCCGGAATCGACACGCACCAGCAACACGCGCAGCTCCGAGGACAGCACCGGAAGCAATTCCCGCCCTTCGTTGCTGAGCACGCGCAGGGCTTGTTCCACGGCCATACCGGACTCGAACAGAATGCGCAGCAAAGGAATGAACGTACCGATTTCAGCACCTGCTCGCTTCTGCCGGTGTGCAGCGGCCGAGGCCAGAATGCGCTTGGGCGCCAGATACCCAAGCCCCAGCGCGAACATCGGTGCCATAAGCGGGTAAGCGGTGTCAGCGAAAAACAGCGTCTGCACCAGCATCACCACACACACCGCCGCAATCGGCACACCGATCTGCAGCGCCGCGAACAGCGAACGCTGGCTCGCACGACGCCAGCCCAGCCGGTTGAGCAGGATCTGCGTTTCGCTGTCCAGACTGACCGAGCGCTGCCCGAAGCGGCTGTCGCCCAACAGCCGCAGCAGGCTGCCGACCCGGCTGTCGCGCGCGACCTTGCCTTGCAAACGGGAGATGACGTGACGGTCGTTGCGCCGTTGCCGGGCGACCGACAGCAGAAGAAAGAAACCGGCGGCGGCGAACAGGAAGGCGCTGAGCAGCAAGGCCATGTCAGATACTCTTCAACATGCGCCACAGCGCAAGACAACCCAGCGTCTGCATTGCGAACGCAACCATCAGCATTTTCTGCCCGGTGGTGTCGTTCCACATGTGCAGCAGATAACTGGGATTGACCACCATGAAGTAACCCACCATCGCCACCGGCAGCGACGCCAGCACCACCGCGCTCATGCGTGTTTCACCGGTCACGGCGCGCAGCTGGCGGGCGCCCTGCTCGCGCTCGCGGATCAGCCTGATGAGGTTTTCCAGCAGCTCACTGGCGTTACCGCCATAACGGTGGTTGACCCTCAGCCCCAACGCGAACAGGCGGAATTCCTCACGCTCGTAAAGGTCGGCGAAGTCCTGCACGGCATCGGGCAGGCTGATGCCCATCTGCACGTTGCGTCTGATCCGGGACATCGCGTCACTCAAGGGACTGGCCGATGCGTCGATGCCGAGCAACACCGCATCACCCAGCGTGCGGCCTGATTTCAGGCTGCGCACCGTATGGTCGAGCAACTGCGGCAGCTGCGCGACCATACGGCGCGTCCTGCGCTGATAACGAATGCCGACGAAAAAGCGCAGCGCAATCACGGGCAGCAACACCCCAAGCACCGCACCGAAGCCGTCGTAGAGCAGATACCCCAACAGCACCGAGGCCAGCCAGATTGACAGCGCAAGCGGCAGCCGTTCAGTGGGTTTGCCCAGGCCTGCACGCAGAAACGCCCGTTCCAGCCGTGCAAGGCCGGGCCGGGCAGTCTTGGGCTCAGGCTGCCCGAAAGCCAGACGTGCCATGATCCGCTCGTTCGCCCCTTTGCTCAGGCCGCGATAAAACAGGTACATCGACACGCCCATCAGCAGCATGAAAATCAGTCCGAGGACGATGGCTCCCTTCACCTTCAGTCTCCCCTGCCCGCTAGTAATCGAGCTGGCGCAGCTTGTCGCCGGCCGGATTGATGGCCTCGCGAAGAAAGCCGAAGCCGCTTCGCCGGTCCAGTCTGAACAGGGTGTTGGTGACGTAGACGTCGTCGCGCGTGCCCACCACTTCCACCACTTCGCTGACGCAGCGGCGGCCATCGGGCATGCGCGTCAGCTGGATGATCACGTCGAGCGCCGCGCAAATCATCTGCCGCAGCGTTTTCTCGGAAATGTGCCGCCCGGTCAGGCCCACCAGTGTCTCAAGACGCAACAGCGCATCCTGGGCGTTGTTGGCGTGCACCGTGCTCATGGAGCCATCGTGGCCGGTGTTCATCGCGGTCAGCACGTCGAGGACTTCGACGCCACGGATTTCGCCGAGAATGATGCGGTCCGGGCGCATCCGCAGGGCGTTGCGGATGAGATCGCTGGCGCGCACTTCGCCGTGACCTTCGGCATTGGGCGGACGGGTCTCCAGCCGCACCACATGAGGATGCGCCAGTTGCAATTCGGCGACGTCCTCGATCGTCACCAGACGCTGTTGAGTGTTGATCAGCTGGCTCAGGACGTTGAGCATGGTGGTCTTCCCGGTGCCCGTCCCGCCGCTGATCAGGATGTTGCAGCGCTTGCTCACGGCGCTCTCGAAGAAATCGAAAATCGGCTGGTCGATCGTCTGCATCGCCACAAGGTCTGCGCTTTTGAGCATGTCCTTGCGAAACTTCCGGATCGACACACAGGGCCCGTCCAGGGCGATGGGCGGGATGATTGCGTTGACCCGGCTGCCATCGGGCAGACGCGCATCGACCATCGGCGACGACTCGTCCAGACGCCTGCCCATTGGCGCCAGAATCCGTTGAATGACCCGTTCGACGTGGTGAGAATCGATGAAGCGCAGGTCGGAATGATGCAGGACGCCCTCACGCTCGATGAACACCTTGTTGGGCCCGTTGACCAGAATTTCAGTGACCGACTTGTCTCGAAGCAGCACCTCCAGCGGGCCGAAGCCGGTCAGTTCGTCGACCAGCTCCTCAGCCAGACGCTCCATCTCGTAACGAGAAATGGCCAGACGCAGGCGGGCGACGTATTCGGCAACCTTGTCAGTGACGAACTGCGCCAGCGCCGGACGCGTTCCTTCCAGCAGGTTGCGTCCGCTCTCCTCAATGGCGTCGATGATGTAGCGGTGCAGGACCAGCTTCAGGCCTTGCCCGTCGCCACCGCTTTCCTGAGGTCTTGAGGACACGCCGAACAGCTTTTCGCCTTTCATTATTTGCTCCTCAACAGTCGACTGAGCCAGCCGCCACGGGGCTTGTCGGCAGCTTCGGAATGCGTCGCCAGACGCTCTCCTAGATGACGCAGGCCGGTACTGAGCGACTCGCGCGGCGACAGCTCGAACAACGAAAGGCCTTGATTCTTGGCGTTGAGCCGCAGCTCGGGACTCAGCGGCAGCACCGCCATGGCCGGCAGGCCGAAGGTCTTTTCCAGCGCGTCGGAATTAGGCGTGACCTGGCGCAAGTACTTGTCCACGAGCAGGCCTGCGTGTTGCAGCTTGAGTCCCTTCTCACGCCACAGGTTGAGGATCGCCAGATTGCGTCGGCACTCGATGATGTTCTGGTCGGTGTACCACAGCAGCTGGTCGCAGTGAGCGACGAAGGTGCGCAGCGATTCGCTGTCCGGCTGACCGACGAGATTGACCACGACGTGCTGGAAATGCTGACGCAGCGCGCTGAGGAGCATGTACAACTCGGCGGCGCTGGTGTGCTCGAGCGACTGATCATCTTCGGCGTACGCCAGAATGCGCAGCTGGCTGGGGTGGGTCGTGAAGGCGCTGTCGATGAGGGTCGAATCGAGCCGACGCAGGTGGCGCACGGCGTCGCCAAAATTGAACGACGACTCCAGGCTCAGCATCGCCAGACTGTCGCCTCGCGGCATGCCCAGATCCAGCAACAGCGTGCGCTGCCCTTTTTGCTGCGCCACCAGCGCCAGATGCGCCGACACCAGCGCACCATCGCCATCACACTGGCAACCGTAAATGACCGTCAATCCACCCATATTGGGGTTTGGCATTACCGCCGGCAGGCGCTTGCTCAGGCGTCGCACGAGGCCGGCCACTTCACTTGAGCGCGAGCCGTAAGCAACGAAATCCCGAGCACCTGCGCGCATGGCGTTGAGCACCAACTGATTGTCCATACCGTCGCCGAGCGCCACGATGGCAAGCATTGGCTTGGCTTCCAGGGCTCCTTCGATCAACGCGCTCTGGTTCATCAGATGCTCGCGATCCAGCCCCACGAACACCACGCTGGCGAAGGTCACGTCCACCAACGCCAGCAGTTCATCGAGGCTGCCGGTGCCGGCACTGACGACTTGTCCCAAGGGCGCCAGCGCGCCTTGCAACCACTCGAAATCCGTGGGATTGCGGGTAATGGCCAGAAATGTCTGGCTCAGGCTCGGTCCCTGACTCATTGCGATAACCCGCCCCGGCGATCGAAATTGCCGTTCTCGAGGAAATACATCTTGAAGAAGTTCGGATCGTAATTGCGCAGGCCCTCGCCTGGCAGTGTCGGCAACTGCGCGTTGGCGGCCAGCGGCTGAACCAGGTGCGGCGTGACGATCATCAACAGTTCGCGCTCATCACGGTTGATCTGCGAACTGCGAAACAGCGCGCCGAGAATGGGCAGGTCGCCCAGGCCTGGAAATTTGTCCACGCTCGCGACATTGCGGGTGTTGATCAGGCCGCTGATGACGAAGCTTTCGCCGTCCGCCAGTGAGATGCTCGTGTCGGTGCGACGCACGTTCAGCGCCGGCACGGTGGTGCCGGCGATCGTCACGCCGTTCGAGAAGTCCAGCTCGCTCACCTCCGGCGCGACTTTCAGGGCAATGCGATTGCTGCCGACCACCGTCGGCGTCAACGTCAGGCGCACGCCGTATTCCTTGTATTCGATGGAGATGCCATTGCCTTCGCCATTGGGTACCGGCACCGGGAATTCGCCGCCCGCCAGAAAGCTCGCGCTCTGTCCGCTCAGGGCCACCAGGCTCGGTCGCGCCAGGGTGTAAGCGAACCCGCTGCTTTCCATCGCGTTGAGCATGCCGAGCACCTTGCTGCTGCCACCGCCCCAGACGATGTTGAAATTATTGTTGTTCAACGGAATCGCCGGGCGCGTGCCGCTGACCGTTCCGGGCGTAACGGTGACGCCGGGCACGGTGCCCGGCGAGCCGAACAGAAAGTTGTTGGAGCCTTTGCCGAAGATCGACGTGCTCGCCTCCTTGAGTTTGTTGCGACTGACTTCGACAAAGCGGATGTCCGTCTGCACCTGACTGGGCAGCAGCGGATCCTCGGAGGGAGGAAGATTGGGGTCGGTCATCGCTGAAATGGCCGTCCCACGCACGAACACCATGCTCTGACGCGGCGAGGACGAACAGGCGGTCCAGACCATCAGGCTGGTGGTGCCCGCACCAACGCCGGTCAACAGAAAGCCGCCGTTGTCATTGCCGTTGACGTGGACATCGGCGATTTTCGGATCGCCCACCGCCAGACGCGTGATCGCGACCGGCGAACGAATGTCCTGCTGGACGCCCTGGCCGATCTCCATGACCGAAGGCGCCGATGACAGTGCCGCGCAGCCGCTGGGCGCGGCCACGACAAATCCCTGATACCCCCCGACAGATAAAAAGGCTAACGCGAAGTGCTTTAAAACCGGCTTGAAACGGCTGCTCATGAATGTGCAATCCTTGCTCGATCAGGGAGTTTGCTGCGAAGTCTGGTTGCCGCGAATGATCTCGACCGGGCGCGGGCCACGGGGCGCTCCGTCAGTCACGGAAGTGCCGCGCGTTGAGCCCAGGCTCAGTTGATTGAAGTGGGTGATGTTGCGATTGGCGGTATCCCGCTGCGTGGCAATGTTGCCGTCGCCCGCCCAGTAACGTTGCAGGTTCTTCTCCTCGGCACTGCGCACGGCCAGCCGCAGCGGCCCGGCCTGCGAGGCGAGCATCAGCCGGTTAAGCAATTGTTCCGGCACTGCAAGCACGACGCTGCGGGCATTGGACCTGAGGGTCTGCTGTTGTTCATGATCCTGCCGACTGACACTCAGATCGTCCTGGCCCGGATTCACAGGTCCCATCAAGGCGCCGACGGTCAGCACGCGCAACGCCGGGACGACGGTCTGCGCGCTGCGGTCGTTGTTTGCCGGATCGGGCGGAAGATAGAGCAGCACATCAACGTAATCGCCAGGGCTCAACTGCCCTCCCGCCCCGATGATTTCATCGACGCCAAGGGCCAGCGCGCGTTCGCCCGGGCGAATCATCCGGGCCAGGGTGCCGCCGGCCTCGAAGCTGCTGTCGGTCAACCAGGTGCCGGCTGACAGTGGCCGCCAGGACATGCGCCCCACGGCGTCTTCGGGTTTGCTGAAACTGCCGGGCGGCGCGACCTTCAGGCGTTCGACGATAAGATCGTCAGCAGTGATCGGCTGGTAGGCAGGGACATCCCGTCCCAGAACCAGAACGGACTGACGCGTGGGATCTTCCGAGGGTTTTTCCGCAACGACGGGAGTGGCAGCAGGCGCGGCGGCCGGATCCAGCGGCGCTTGAGGAGCAGGCGCAGTCTGGCGGCTCAGTACCAGTC
Source organism: Pseudomonas sp. efr-133-TYG-103a (assembly GCF_030209235.1). Lineage (NCBI taxonomy): Bacteria > Pseudomonadati > Pseudomonadota > Gammaproteobacteria > Pseudomonadales > Pseudomonadaceae > Pseudomonas > Pseudomonas sp. efr-133-TYG-103a. The sequence goes on along the minus strand of NZ_JARVSK010000012.1, from coordinate 133,294 downwards.
CCCAATACCCTGCGAACAGGGCGCCCAGCAAGAACAGCACAGCAAGCCCCATGGTGACGCGACTGTTCATACGGCCCTCCCGTGCCTACTACAACTTCGAAAACGTTGGCAGTCCATCTGTCACTCAGTGGGCTTCGAACATTCATCCATTTCGATATCAACGTTAGTTCACGTCATCCAAAACGCCATCAGATGTAGGAAATTTCCGCTGAGGGAATCCGTTCGAAGGCAGTAAGGCATAGGCCGGTCCTGGCCACTAATACTTTCTGATTAATGCTTTCTCGTGATTGTGTAGTGGCGCAACGGGGTCAATGCTGTCAGCACGACGGATTGTTAAACGCTTCACGCGTGTTTTGCCGCGCCCCCTGGCGCCGAGGAGAAGTCTGATGTTCCTTTGGTTATATATTTCCGCACACATTCGCCGTTTCGTGAAGAATGAAGAAGCGGCTTCCGCCATCGAGTACGCCGTGATCGCGACGATGGTCGCTATTGTGGTAATCAGCTTTGTCACGCCGCTGGGCGACGCGGTAAAGGACAAATTCAACGATATAGTCAAAGGCCTCGGCGGGAAGACTATCTAGCGATTCAGCGCCCCACTCAGGTTTACGCTTCCATGTTCCCGGCAAGGTAATGACGATGCTCTCCAAGCCCACACGCCAACAATTACTGCTCGTTGACGATGAAGAGGACGCCAACGAGGAATTGGCCGAGCTGCTGGAGGGCGAAGGCTTTTGCTGCTTCACGGCGTCGTCCGTCAAAATCGCGTTGCAGCTATTGACCGCTCATCCGGATATCGCCTTGGTGATCACCGATCTGCGGATGCCGGAAGAAAGCGGCATCTCGCTGATCAAGCGACTGCGCGAACACACATCGCGCCAGCATTTGCCCGTGATCGTCACGTCGGGCCATGCAGACATGGAGGACGTCAGCGACCTGCTGCGCCTGCAGGTGCTCGACCTGTTCCGCAAACCCATCTATCACGTTCGCTTGCTGGAAACGCTCAACAATCTGTTTCCAGAACCCAAGGTCTATCAAGTCGGCCAATAGCGCCTGATTCTTTGAGCGTCTGTCGGTTCGCAGTCTCCGTTTCCGCATCCTCTCACTCGCCTGCCGGCCGAGTGAGAGAAGGTGCATTTCTTACAGCTGATAACTGAAGCTCAGTGTGAACCTGGGGTTGCGGTTGTTACTGTCCAGGCCCACGTCGGACATCGGCTTGGCGGCCTCAAGCGCGATGTTGTAGTAGCGGGCATCGCCGAACCGCAGCCCCACGGCCGATGACGATAGCTTCGAATCCTTGACCGGCAGGTCGTTGAACCAGCTGCGCGCCGCATCCAGCACGACATAGGGCTGCAGCACTTTCACCCAGTCGCCATCTCGCTTGAAGCTGTAGTTGACCTCATACGCCGCCCCCCAGCCTTTGTCGCCCGACGCTTGATCGGTGGGGTAGCCACGCCCGAAATTCTGCCCGCCGAACTGCGCACGCTCGCTGTCCGGCAAGGTGTCATCGCTCCAGTACAGCGCCGCTGAAAATACCCCCTGCCAGTTTTCAAAGAACTTGTCGCTCTGCACGCCGGAAAGCCTCGCGCGCAGAAAATCCAGGTCGTAGACGTTGTCATCGGTTTTCGCGCCCATGCCATCGATGCCCTGATAGACACCCGCGCTGAGAATACGCAGCTGGCGATCCGTGGATTTGCGCCAGTCGCCCTCGATCGCCAGCGCACGAATGTCGGTCTTGCTTTCAACGCTCAGAGGGGCGCCGATGACGCTGTAGCGGGTCTTGTCATTGACGGCATAAAGACGCGCGCCGGCGCTCAGCCACTCGTTCTGCGCGGCGATCAACGGATGAGTGACGCCCACGGAAAAACGATCGTTGTCGCGGCGTTGCCTGAGCTCAAGCCCGTTGTCCAGCGCTACACGGGTGCTGGGCTCGCTGCGGTAGCGCGAGCCTGAAACGCTGAGCTGCGTGCCTTCGGCATTGAGGTACTGCGTGTAGTCGAGGCGGTAGTAATGCTCCTTGTCATCGCCCGGCGGAAACAGCCCGCTGAGGGTCAACTGCTCGGCCATCGAGGTCTGCGCATTGCTGCTCAGACCAAGCAACGCCTGCAAGCCGTCGCGGCTGTCATCCGTGGTGCTCAACGTGCTGGTGAAGGGTTTGCGCGCCGCCTGCGCGAGCAGCGTCGTCGCGCCATCGGTGGTTCCCGGAGGCGGCACCTGAGCTTGCAGCGTCAGGCCTGGCACGCGACTCATCAATGCGGTGTAACGCTCGAAGGTTTTGCGGGTGAGCGGCCGCTCCTGTCTGATTTTGTCCACCAGTTGCTGCAGATAACCCGCGACGTTACCCACGTCGCCGTCGAGCCGGTAATCCCGCACGTAGCCTTCGACCAGCACCACGCGCACCAGGCCCTCCTCAAAGCCCTGCTGCGGCAGAAAGGCGTACGACAACAGATAGCCGTCCTCCTGATAACGCCGGGTGATCGCGCGAGTTGCGTCGATCAGTTCCGCCAGCGTCGCATCGCGACCGATCAATGCCTGATAGGCCGCGCCCAATTGCTCCAGCGGGTAGACCGTACCGCCCTCGATGCGGATTTTGCGCACCGCCACCCTGGTGCCCATCATCAGCGGCGTTGCGTCGGCGGGAGGCGTCGGGACTTGCAGCGCGGGCGTCTGCGGACGATAAGCGTCAGCGGGCAGGTTGGGTACAGGAAGGGTTCGTTCGCGGTCGTTGCTGTTGAGGAAAGCAGGAAGCGGTTCGGCATTCGCGACTACCGGAGCGACGCAAATACCCAGCACCAGCACAGGCATACAAGCACGCATGAGGACACTCCATGGCCATACAGCAGCGGCATTGCACAGGCATAAAAAAGACAGGGGATCATCCGACTCCCCTGTCTGAAACAAGCGTAGGCGTTGTACGAGAAGTCGCTACCCAAGCAAGCTGGAGAAAGAACACTGCATCGCGGACAACGGACTCGCGATAGTTCTCACACTGCCCAGCACTACTTACTTGCGGTTAGCCAACGCACCGTTCAAACCGCCGCCTAAAGCGCCTGTAACCCCGTTGAGCAGACCTCCCAGCCCACCCGCATTCGTGCCTGTGCCGTTCACCACGCCGCCGGTTTGCGCCACGGTATTGCCGACACTTGAAACCGTTGCGCCGAGCGCGGTCGTCACCTGGCTGCCGTTGCTGGCGCCAATCTGTCCGCCCAGGCCGCTGACGGCACCGCCTACCTGACCCAGCAGGCCGCTTACCGGGCCACCCAGGCCTGTGGCTGCGCCGACGTTCTGGGTCAGGCCGGTCACGCCGTTAAGCACGGGTGTCACGCCAACGGATACGTTCTGAGTCAGCGCTGCCACCGGCGCACCGATCGCAGTGTTCGCCACGCCGTTGCCACCCAGAATCGGTCCCAGCGAAGCCACCGTTACCCCGCCAGCACTGCCGTTGAGGCCGACCGCACCCAGCAGATTGCCGCCCGAGCCTGCCGTCAGCCCGCTGCCAGCGGCAACCACGACACCGCCGACATTTTCCAGCAGGCCACCACCCAGCGACGGCAAGGCAGGCAGGCCTGGCAAGCCCGGCAAACTGCCGCTGCCGCCGGAACCCGCATTGGCGTGGACATACCCTGCGGCGGTGCCGAGCACGTCACCCACTCCACTGAGCGACCCGCCCAAGCCACCGGTCACCGGGTTGTTCTGCGCGCCGTCTTTCAGGGTATTGCCGACGTTATTGAGCGTGCCCTTGACGTTCTGCAGCAGGCCGTTGACCGGCTGGCCCAGGCCCGTGGCGGCGCCGACTTTGGTGGTGGTCGACTCAAGCATCGCAACCACAGGCACCAGTTTGTCGCCAAGCGCGTGGGTGGCAGAACCCAGCGGACCTGTCGTGGTGGCGACGCTCAACGTGTCGCCGAGCATCGTGACTTTCTGGCCGACGCCGTCGACCAGATCACCTGCGCCGCCGACCACTGTGCCCACCAGCGGCACCTGTTCGATGGCCGAATTGCGGGCGAACCGTGCGACGCCGGAACCCAACGACGACACGCCGCCGCCCAACTCGCCGGTCGCGCCGCCGACGCTGGAAAGCGTTGTGCCCAGGGCATTGCTGTCGGTGCCCAGCGTGCCCAGCCCGTCCACCAGGCCGCTGCTCACGCTGTTGGTGGCGTGTCCCACCGAGGACACCAGACCACCGGCGCCAGCCGTCAGGTCACCGGTGCCTGCGATTGAAAGAGACGAAACGCCCTCGCCTGCGCCAACCACCGCATCGCCGACCTGGCCGAGTACGGTGCCCAGATCGATACTGGTCTGCGCAGTAGTGCTGCGTACGACCGGCGTGCCTGGCGTGGTGGTGCCTCCACCTCCGCCCGTTCCGCCCCCGCCCGTGCTGCCACCTCCACCGCTGCCACTGCCGCCGCCGGCAGTGCCTCCAGACGTATCCGTGGTTGCTGAAGATCCGTTGACGTGGCTTTTGGAGCCACCCCCGCCACTGCTGCAGCCTCCAAGGCTGACTGCGAGAACCAGCGCCAATGCCGATGAGGCATAAAACATCCGGGTTTTCATAGGGAGAATCCTTCCTTAACGCATCGTTATCCTGCTCTCCGACGCCCGCCGAAAAGCATTTACCCTTGGGGCTCATATCAGCCCTCAGGCGCGGATCCAGCAATCCATAACTTGGTATTAACAACTTGTATGAATGCGCATGACAGCAACGCCTGACGAACATTTGTCCAACGAAATCAGCAAGATAGATAAAGTCAACGAGCCTTCAGGAAGGGGATCGAACGAAAGTTATATAGTCGTAATTGACTAGCCGAAGAGGCTAAAAAAGTGATGCCGGCGGCCGATGACCATTGCATGGGTTCGTCGGCCGTCACGATGAGCGCAGCTTCAATCCACCACGCTGAACTCTACCCGCGCCGTCTGCCCGCTCTCATCCAGGACGCTCAACTGATATCGCCCCAGCCGGGTGAACGTGTGGCTGTAGCTGTCCTGGTTCGCCGTGTCGCCAACCGGCGCGCCATCGATGAACCACCAGCGGCGACCCGTGCCGCCGAGCGCCGACAACTTCAGACGCAGCAATTGCTGACTGCCGGCCGGCAAGCGCAACTGATCGCCCTCACGGACACCGACGATGGACAGCGCCGGCGCAAGGCTCAAACCTTGCGGCGGGCAGGCGGGATCACTGGCAGGCAAGCGCGCCTCTCGCCGCTCGGCCTTGGGCAACCACGGTTCCAGCGCCGAAGGCCAGAGCGCGACCTCGCGTGGCTGCGCCTGTGGACACCCGGCCGCGACGCGCAGGCCGGCCGGGTTCACCCAGATTTTTTCCGTCAGGCCCAACCCCAGTGGCTGGTCGGTCGCCTGCAGCGTCGGCGGCGTCGTGCCGTCCAACGTCCACGCAAAACGCTGACGTCGGCAGTTCGGGTCGCTCTTGCTCATCGGCTGCCCCAGCGGCCAGCAAACCGCCGCGACGCCCACGCTCAACGGCACCGGCAACACCGGCGCAGCAATGTTGCGCTGAGCATCGCGGTTAACCAGCAGGTCGTGAACCTGCAACATCAAGGGTGCAGCCGAGGCGAGCCCGAATTGCCCCGGCACAGGTGTGCCGTCTGGCCTGCCAATCCAGACACCGATCAGAAATCTGGGGCCCACGCCGATCGACCACGCATCGCGAAAGCCATAACTGGTGCCGGTTTTCCACGCCAGTTGAGGACGTTGTACGAGCGCTGCGTGCGGGTCCAGATCAGGGCGTGACTGACCGCTCAATATGCGCCGGATGATCCACGCCGCACCCGGCGACATCATGGGTCGGTCGCGCAGGCGATCGTCGGGCTGCAAGCGGATATCGGCACTGCGCCCTCCTCGCGCGAACGCACTGTAACCGCCGACCAGATCTTCCAGACGACTGCCCGCGCCGCCGAGAATCAACGCGAGATTAGGCTCGGCCAGTGGCGGCAGGGTCAATGGCACGCCGCCGTTGCGCAGTTCGGCCGCAAAGCGCTTCGGGCCGTAGGCTTCGAGCAGCTGTACCGCGGGCAGGTTGAGCGACATCGACAGCGCCGAACTGGCGGCGACGGGCCCGTTGAAACCTGAAGAGAAGTTGCCCGGCCGATAATCGCCATATCGCCTCGGCACGTCCTGCAGCAGCGATTCGGAGTGGATCAGCCCGGCGTCCATGGCTTTGCCGTACAGGAAGGGTTTGAGCGTAGAGCCGGGCGAGCGCAGGGCACTGACCATGTCCACATGACCGAAGCGTCTGGCGTCGCCGATGTCCACTGAACCGACGTAGCCTCGCACCGCCATGTTCTGCGCCTCGACCACCAGAATCGCCGCCGAAGTCCGCTCAGGCAGCCGCGCACGCCAGCCCATCAGCAGGTCTTCGAGCCTGCGCTGCAAGCCGGCGTCGAGCGTGGTGCGAATCAGCGGCGGGCTGTCGGGTCGGTTCAAGCGACGGGCCAGCAGCGGCGCCAGACTCGGCTCCTGCCGCGGCGCCAGCAACAAGGGTTCTTCGAGCGCTTCGTCGACCGCCTGCTGCGGCCAGGTGCCAAACTCGGCGAGGCGTCTGAGCACCTTGTCCCGCGCGGCCTGGGCACGTTGCGGATGCCGATCGGGACGCAGCCGGCTCGGCGCCTGCGGCAACACGGCCAGCAGGGCGGCATCGGCGCGGGTCAATTGCCGGGGCGATTTGCCAAGGTACGCCCAGCTCGCTGCGGCGACGCCCTGCAAAGTACCGCCGAAGGGCGCGCGATTGAGATACAGCAGCAGAATGTCCTGCTTGGACAGGTGCCACTCCAGCTGCGCAGTACGCCATAACTGGCGCAACTTGCCGGGCAACGTGCGTGAATGAGGATCGAGCAGCCGGGCGACTTGCATCGACAGCGTGCTGCCGCCAGACACCACGTGACCGCCGCTGAGGTTCTGCCAGGTCGCCCGCGCCAGCGCCATCGGGTTCACCCCCGGATGCTGGTAGAACCAGCGGTCTTCGTAAGTCAGCAACGCCTCAAGGTAATACGGCGAGACCTGATCGATCGTCACCGGATAGCGCCAGACGCCGTTGGCATCGGCAAAACGCCAGAGGGGAGTGCCGTCTTCAGCCAGCACCACGCGCGCCAGATCGTCCTTGGGCAGCGGCAGCGGCCAGATGCGGTCCGCGAGCCAGAGCAGCAGACATACCAGCAAAAACCCTGCAACAGCCCACCGCAGTGCGCGACGAGAGGCCAGCCAGAGATTCGACGTCCTGCAGCCGTTCACAAGAAATCCGCGTTTCATGCCCGACTGCCTTTATGCTTCACGGAACTCGCCACGGGCAGGAACGGCCAAAGCGAACAGTCCTTGTTTCGATCCCTCTTTTTCATCAGGAAGCAGATATGCAGGTAGAAAGCGTTTTCGAATGGCTCGGCCAGGTAATCGGTGCCGTGATCCGCTTCGTCGTCGACGGGCTCAGCTGGTTGTTCAACATGTTCACTCATGCCGGTGGCAATTTTGTCGAAGGATTGTCGCGTACGCTTGGCATGGACACGTCGCTGATCAGCATCGTCGCGCTGATCATCGGCCTGATGCTGCTCTACTCGGCCATCCGCGCCTTCATGCGCGCCTCGATCATCATGGGGATCATCTGGCTGTTTCTCGGGCTGTGGCTGCTGAGCTGGATTATTCATTGATCAACAGATTTGCCCAGTAGGAGCGTGGCTCGTCCCGCGATCTGCCGGGAACCGGCAGCAAACCCTGCGCCGGGGTCTGTCTGAGACTCCGCATTCACAGGGTTACGACGACTTCGTCGCCGATCGCCGGACAAGCCACGCTCCAACAGAACATCGCATCTGCGCGTCCTACTTCTTCCCTTTCACCACCAACTGAGCAGGCGCATCGCCCAGTGCTTGCCAGTTTGGCCGGTACATCGACTCCACTTGCGGCGGCGGCACACGGTAGGTGCCCGGTGTCACAGCTCGCGCCAGGTACAGCAAGTGCACGGTGTTGAATCCCTGCAGGTCCAGCGCCGCAACGTAGCGATCGCCGCGGAATTCCTGATGCTTGACCCCCGCGTTCTCCATGGACTCACGCCACTGTTTCACAGACTCGCTGGCGTCCTCGAGGCTGGCGGAGCTTTGCGCAAGATTCTGGTTCTCGATCTCAAGACCTGCGGGCAGCAGGTCCACGACCAGCGCATCCGGCACACGCTCCTTGGCTTTGACCTCCAGATGCACCAGCACCAGCTCACCGCTTTTCAGCGCGTTGAGGTTCAACGCCTCGCCATCCATGCCCAGGTACTCGCGACGGATGCCCAGGTTCTCGCCGCCCGCCACGGGAGGCTGGGACGGATAGCCGGAAATCGTCATCTGCTGATAGAGCGTCTGACTGCCGCCGTTCTGCACGGTCAACGGCGACGCCAGCACGGAGCTGTCGAGTTTGACGCCAGGCTGGTCGTTGCTCAGTTCACGATTATTGCTGCCGCTATTGAGCGTCGCGGCCCACTGGCCTTCCGGCTTGCCGAGCAGATCACGCCCGGCGAGGAACAGCGAGTTGCGCTCCTGTGTCGACAGGTAGCGGCTAGCGGCAACCTGATCGGACAGTGCGAACAGCCGCTCCTCGACCTTGTTGGACGCCAGTTTGTTTTCTTCGAGCAACGCCAGAATCAGCGCCTGATCACGCAGCGGGCTGCCATAGTCGGCCAGCCAGTCATCGGCCTTGCGCCCCGCCGCCAGACCGGCCATCAGTGCCTGATCGGCGCGCGGCTTGTCGCCCATTTTTTCCAGCGCGATAGACAGCTGCACCAGTGGCAAGCCAGAGCGAGCGTCCGTGCGGCGCTCGAACAGGCTGCGCAACGCACCCAGCGGCGCCTGCTGGCTGCGCGACAGAACGAGGCCAGCATAGGCCTGCACCGCGAAGCGAGTGTGATCGGCGTTTTCGCTGTAATTGACCTCGATCTGATTGCGCTCCTGCAGATAACGCAGCAGGCGCTCGTTGGCCTTCTTCAGGGCATCCGGCGGCACCGCGTAGCCTTGATCGCGAGCCCGCAACAGGAAATCGGTGACGTAGGCCGTGAGCCAGTACTCCTCTTCGCCGTCCGCGCCCCACAAGCCGAAGCTGCCGTTATAACGCTGCATGCCGAGCAGGCGCTCGATGCCAAGCTCGATCTTGCGTTTGCGCTCGGCATCGGACTCACCTTCCAGACCAAGACGCTTGAGCGTCGCGGCATCCGCGTACAGTGCCGGGTACAGGCCGCTTGTGGTCTGCTCCAGACATCCGTAGGGGTAAGCTTTCAGGGCGCGAATCTGCTCACCGAGGTTCAACGGCGGACGACTGGACACCGACAGCAAGGCTTCGCGCCCCGCGGGTTCGAACGCCTCGAGTGCGCCTTCCGGCAAGCTCCACGCCTGATCCTTGAGCACCGCGCGATACTGCCTGAGCATCGCCGGGTATGCAGGGCGCACGCCCAGGGTCCATTCGCGGGTGAACGCCGGCAGGTTCTCGCCCGGCAGATCCAGCCCGTTGACAGTGACTCTGATCACGCCCTGGCCGAAACCGCCCTGGGCCTTCACCGGAATCTGCAACGTCGTGCGCTGCCCCTGGCTCAGGCTCAGTGCCTTGCTGCCTTCGCCTTCGGCCAGACTCAACTGACCGTCGACAGTCACCTGCACGTTGAGCTTCTGAGCCTTGCCAGACAGGTTCGACAGGTCCAGCGCGACCTTGGTCTGATCGCCTCCGGCCAGGAAGCGCGGCGCTGAAAGCTCGGCAATCAGCGGCGCTGCGACGACCGTTTTAGCCTCAGCCATGCCGTAGCGCTCGTCGGTCCAGGCCTGCGCCATGATCCGCAGTTCGCCATTGAAGTCGGGAATGTCGACGCTCACTTCGGCGTCGCCTTGCTCGTTCAGCGTCACGGGCGCGCTTTGCAGCGCGACGATGGTCACGCTGGTTTCGGGACGCTTGCCGCCCTTGGCCAGCGCAGCGTCGCCGCCGAACGCCAGACTCGCCAGACGATTGCGACCGGCTTCGATCAGTTGGCCGTAGACATCCAGTTGGTCGGCGCCATACGCCTTGCGCCCGAACAGGCTGGCGAACGGATCCGGCGTGGCGTATTCGGTGATATTGAGAATGCCGACGTCCACCGCTGCAACCAGCACGTGCACATCCCTGGGAATCGAGCCATCGGCGTTCTTCGCGTTGACCTTGAGTTTCAGCGGCTGCTTGGGCCGCATCTTCTCAGGCGCGGTGATATTGACTGCCAGCTTGCGCTGCGAACGGTCCAGCGGCAGGTGCAGGACACCCACGGCGCGCTTGGGCGTGACGTTGGCCTTGCGCTCGCCGGGACGCACCACCAGGGCGCTGACGTACAGGTCATGCCGCGCCCATTTCTTGTCCAGCGGAACATCGAAGGCCTTGCCTTCAGCCGGCACGTCGATCTCTTGCCACCACAGCGGGCCTTCGCTGGACTCGACCAACAGGTAGCCTTTGCCCGCAGCGGGTGGCGTCACTGTCACCTTCGCGGTGTCGCCGTCGGCGTAGGCCGGTTTGTCCAGCGCCAGTTTGACCTGATCAGGCCGCACCGCGCCGCCCTCGGCGTTGTCCTGCCAGCGATAACCGGCCCAGAACCGCACACTGCTGATCAGACCGGTGGCCGGATCCTCGACTTCAACGCGATACGGGCCCCACTCCACCGGGAAACTGATCTTTGCCGTCGAGTCCTTCTTCACGCTGAGGGTCTCTTCGGAAAGATTGAGGAATTTCTCGTTGTAGTGATAGCTCCAGCCATCGCTGTCGGAATAATTCCAGTAGTAGTCACGACGCTCGCGCACCAGGCGCACCTTGAGGTTGTCGGCAGCCAGCTTGTGCCCTTGGGCATCGGCCATCAGCACTTCGAACTCCACCGGAGCGTCACCGTCGGTGGCCTCACCGTCGAACAGCCCGCGCAGGCCCGGCATGGTTTCAGCCGGCCAGACCGGCTGAGTCAGGCGCCGTGTGATCGGCCGACCGCCCGACTCCTGCAGGCTGGCCTGCAGCACCAGCTCCAGCGGCGAGCGAGCCTTGGCCCACTGGCTGTCGATACTCAGATCGAGCTTGCCGTTGGCGTCCAGTGTGCTGTCTTCGATCTCGAGATCCTGCTTGAGGTCTTCTTCGGTCACGGAACCGAACTGATAACCCGGCAGCGCCGGAACAGCTTCACGCAGCGGCCGCACGTACAGCTGGCCAGTCAGCCGGTTGCCCGATGCCGGGGCACCGTAGAGATAGCGACCATTGATGGCCACGTCCAGCGGCGCGTCAGGCGTCAACGGCGTTTCGCTGCCCTTGAGCTCCAGCGCCATGCGCTCTGGCAGAAAATCCTCAACCTGGAACTCGTAAAGCTGCGGCTTGCCGTCACCCAGATCGAAGACCAGTTGCCAGCGACCGGTCGGGGCTTCTTCCGACAACTGCAGTTGGTATTGATACAGTCCGGAAGGATCGGCGTCCCACACGAACTTGCGACTGACCTGCTCATCCGGACGACGCACTTCCACTGTGATCGGCTGCGGTTTCACGCTTTTGCCGTCGCTGTCGCGCAGCAGACCGTTGAGCAACACCACTTCGCCCGGCCGATACAGGTCGCGCGGGCCAAAAATGAAGAACTGCAACGGATGGGCCTGCGGGCCGGTGATATCGAATTCGGCCAGGTCCAGCGCAGCGGTGTTCAGACGCAACAGGCTGGTTTGTTCTCCCTGATGAGCGAGCAGCACTTGAGCCTTGGCGGGCAGCGGCAGTTCAGCATGACCTGCGTTGTCAGTCTTGCCCTGGCCGACCACCCGGCCTTTGTCGTCGTAGAGTTCCAGATCGACGCCGCCGAGCGCTTTGCCGCCTTCGAGCGCCTGAGTGAAGACGTCCACCCGGTTGGCGTAGCGATGCGCCGACAAGCCGATATCGCTGAGCGTGAACAGCGTCGCGGGCTGGGAATAGTGGTAAGTGCCCGACGCGCGCATCACCGCCAGATAGACGCCGGGCTGCTGCAGTTGCTTGAGGCCCGCGATTGGCAGCAACACCGTTTCACGGGTGTTGCGCGCAGGATTGAGGTCGAACCGGCCGCCGTAGACCAGATCGGCCATGGGCAGCAGTTCCTGGGACTCGTAGCTCTGAAGGCTGGACGAACCTTCCCACGCGCTCAGGAATGCAGGCAATGAATCAGGCTTGATGCGAAAGAATTCAACGTCCACTTTGTCGACGTTCAGCGCGATCACTGGCAGACCTTCCGCCAGGCGCGTCGGCAGCAGACTGCCGCGGCTGGCAAACCCGACCGTGGCTTGCAGATCGGACGTCTCGAGCCGGGCCGAATACTCGGCAGCCAGCGCGTTGTTGTTCACGGCCACCAAGCCAGGATCGATCGTCAGCACCAGCTTGCGCTTGGGCTCCAGGTGCCGCAGTCGCAACTCCATCAGGTTGTCGGACAGCTCCCATGCGCCATCCACTTTGCCGTCCTTGCTGTCGACCAGGTGCACCTTTTCGGCAAATTTCTGATCCGGATTCAGGGGCACCGAGAAACTCAACGACAGCGTGCTGGCGCCGTCGAGCTGAACTTCCGAGACATCGACCACGGTCAGCTCGCGTCCGGCGTAACGCTTGCTCAGCGCAGGAAGGTCGACGGCAGGTTTGGGTTTCGCGGTTTCGACCGCCGCTGCTTGAGGGGCCGCAGGCTGGGCCGGGGCGGGTGCGGGTTTATCGGACGTGGAGGAATCGCAGGCACTGAGCAGTACCAGCGCGCAGGCCAGGAACAATCCTTTGTTAAGCATGAGGCACTCATTGGGCGGCAGTGATGAGGGAGCAGAAGTTATAGCACCGCAATCCCGTTCGTGAAGCGCGGCGCCGGAATAGACCGTGGCTTTGTGCGTTCGTTCTCATGCCAGTCGGCTTACAATGCCGGCCTTCTGCGGGAGTCTTCATGTTCAATTTCATCACTGACTGGCGCGACCGCGTCACTCACCGACAGGTGTGGGCGCTGGCGGCGCCCATGATTCTGTCGAATATATCGGTGCCACTGGTTTCGCTGGTGGACAGCACCGTGATCGGCCACCTGCCGCACGCCCATCAGCTGGGTGCCGTGGCGGTGGGCGGTACCTTGTACAGCTTTCTGGCCTGGGCCATGGGCTTTCTGCGCATGGGAACCACCGGATTCGCTGCGCAGGCGGCAGGCCGCAACGACGGCACGGCGCTGCGCCAGGTCCTGCTGCAAGGGCTGCTGCTGGCGATGGGGTTCGCTGTTCTGCTGGGCCTGATCGGTTTGCCCTTCCAGCATCTGGCGCTCGGAATGATGCAGCCCTCGCCCGACCTTGACGACCTGACCCGCGAGTTCTTTCACACGCGCCTGTTCGGCCTGCCAGCTGCACTGGCCAGCTATGCGCTGGTCGGCTGGTTCCTCGGACTGCAAAACGCGCGGGCGCCGCTGGTGATTCTGCTCACCACCAACGCGGTCAACATCGCCCTGAACCTGTGGTTCGTCATCGGACTGGACTGGGGCGTCGTCGGCAGCGCGCGGGCGTCGGTGCTGGCTGAGTGGGTCGGCGCGCTGCTCGGCCTGGCGCTGACACACAAGGGCCTGCGCGACTATCCGGGGCAACTGGCGCTGTCGGCCCTCAAGCGTTGGCAAAGCTGGCGGCCCCTGCTGGCGGTGAACCGCGACATCTTCATTCGCAGCCTGGTGCTGCAATCGGTGTTCTTCCTGGTCACGGTGCAGGGTGCGCGGCTGGGTGATGCGACCGTGGCCGCCAACGCGCTGCTGCTCAACGGGCTGCTGGTAATGGCCCACGCACTGGACGGCCTGGCCCATGCGGTGGAAGCGCTTTGCGGACACGCGATCGGGGCGAAGGATCGGGACGCGCTGCGTCGCTCGCTGAATGTCGCCGGTGGCTGGTCGTTGATCTGCAGTGTCGCCTTCGCGGTGATTTTTCTGTTCGCCGGGCACCTGTTCGTCGAGATGCAGACCAACATCGAAGCCGTGCGTCAAATCGCCTTCGTTTACCTGCCGTATCTGGCCGTGTTGCCGCTGCTGGCCGTCTGGAGTTACCTGCTGGACGGCCTGTTCATCGGCGCCACCCGCGCCCGGGAAATGCGCAATGCAATGCTGGTCACCGCAGCGCTGACCGTCCCGTTCGCCTGGATGGCGAGCGGCTTCGGCAATCACGGGCTATGGCTGGTTTTCCTGCTGTTCATGACGCTGCGTGCGCTGACGCTGGGGTACATCGCCAGACGCCTGAACAGCAGCGGCGGATGGTTCGATTAACACGGTCCCGCGCCCGAGCCTGGAAATGGCGTGTGGTCATTGCGGCGCTCGGCGGCATCGGCGATGGAGGTCAGCATGATCCTCAGCCCGCTCAGGGAAATGCTCTTTGAATCGATAGTCACTTCGCTGTTGCCGACCCGAAAACGCATTTCCGAATGTTCGGCCATGCGCACGACCAGTCTGTCGTCGACGCACACTTCGTTCGTGTCACCCATCAGCATGGAAGGGTTGATCCGCGTGGTGATCATGCGCCGTGATGCGTCCGGATCGGGGCATGTCTGCGGATTGATGTCGGGGTCCCACAGTCTGTCGCTGATGTAAGGACGATCCGGATCGCCATCGACGAAATCAACCACGACCTCCATCCCGCCCCACCACTGCTCGGGGCGTCGATCAAGGTGGTCGGCCAGCACGATCCAGCAATCGTTGAAACGCGCGCCCTCGCCCTGATGGCCCCACTCAAAACGCACTTTTATCCGGCCCTTTTCATCGTGTGTGGCGAGCGAAAACAGCTCGCCCGCCACACAGGCGCGTTGCAGGGTGGCGCGCCTGCGCAGGGGCGAGGCGGTTTTGCCGGCCGCATGGCCACGCGATCGACTGCTTGCGCGGGGCGGCTGCGCACTCGGACGATCAGGCGGCGCATCGACGAAGATGACAACGTGCCGCTTCGGCGAATGCTCGAAGCGATAGTGCACGCCCTCCTCTTCGCATAACCGCTGAAGCAGCTGAAGATCGCTCTCGAAATACTGCGCGCAGTAGTCACGAGTTGCGCAGGGCTGAGCGCGCTGCCAGAGGTAAAGGCCGTCGGCGATGCCATGCTCGTGCAACAGCTGCGCGATGATTGCTCTGGCACACATGCCTTGAAAGATCCGGCGGTTGTGCCGGAAAGCCATCAGGCCCAGTCGAGGACCAAACGTAATGTCGTATCGGATCGGCGCCTGCCCTGGCGACTGGGATTGCCCTGACCCGCCGCTGCTGCGCACGATGCTCTGAATGTGCCCGTGGATACAGGGTTGCCTGGGGTGCGGATGCAGGAAGCCCGCGCTGAACAGGAACTCGTGCGCGTCCAGCGGACCTTGCTCGGTGATGATCTGCAGCTCAAAGAAGTAAGGGCGGTTGAACGGCTCGGCGCCCTTGCATGACAGCACCTCGAATGAGCGTTTGGGGCGCTGAATGTCCAGACGCAGACGCGTGGCGTTGACAAGGGATTGCATGGCGCGGATGACCTCGGCTGATGAGTGGCCGCGGATTCTGGCGGAGAAAATGCACCAAGTAGAGGGCACAAATGCAGAACAGGAAAGGACCTACAGCAGAGGACAGCAATGCAGGAAAAATCTGTAGGAGTCGCTTTCCTTTCGGCTCAGCCAACGTCGCATTTGATCATCGGCAGCCAAAAAAAACGGGCCCGTGAAGGGCCCGTTTCGTTCAGCCGGCAGGCGTGTCAGGAAGACAGGTACGAGGACCGCGTCAGTCCCAGACGCAGCGCGTCCAGATACTGAGTGCGCTCGCGCGGGCTGATCTTGGCGCTCGCGACTTTGTCCCGGTAATGGGTCATCAGCTCCTCCGGCGACAGGTGCACGTAACGCAGCATGTCTTCGATGGTGTCGTGGGTTTCGATACCGGCCGAGTAGGCGCTGCCGTCGGCATTCTGGTAGATGTTCACCGAGTCGGTATCGCCGAACAGGTTGTGCATGTCGCCCAGAATTTCCTGATACGCGCCCACCAGGAACACACCCAGCAGATAGTCTTCGCCTTCGTTCAAAGCGTGAACGGGCAAGCTGGTTTCGATGCTTTGCTCGTCGACGTACTGGTTGATCTTGCCGTCGGAGTCACAGGTCAGATCCTGCAACACCGCGCGACGCAGCGGCTCTTCGTCCAGACGGTGCAGCGGGATGATCGGCAGTACCTGATCGATCGCCCAGGTGTCCGGCAGGCTCTGGAACACCGAGAAGTTGCAGATGTACTTGTCGGCCAGCTTGTCATTGAGCTCGTCCAGCACCTGACGATGCGAACGCTGACGCGCCTTGAGCGAGTTGTGCAGGCGACGGCAGACCGCGAAATAACACTGCTCGCCCAACGCTTTTTGCGCCAGGGTGATCTTGCCGTCCGAATACTGCGCCGCGATGTCGCTCATATAGTGCGTTGCACGCCAGTACGTTTCGGTGACCATCTCGATGTCGGTCGGGCCGAGCAGGTCAACCAGCCACTGCAGGGTTTCGGGCAGGCTTTCCTTGTCAGTGATTTCCGGCACTTCGTCGTTGTGACGTTCGACGTCGGTGACCTGAATCACCAGCATCGCGTGGTGCGCCGTCAGCGAGCGGCCGCTTTCGGAGAAAATGTGCGGATGCGGCAGACCCTGGGCATCACAGAACTCTTTCAACATGCCCACTACGACACCGGCGTAGTCATCCATGTCGTAGTTGATCGAGCTGGCATTGCGCGAGTGCGTACCGTCGTAATCCACACCCAGCCCGCCGCCCACGTCGATGTGATCCACCGGCAGGCCCAGATTGCGCAGCTCGCCGTAGTAGCGAATCGCTTCTTTGAAGCCGTGCTGATAGTCCGCCAGGTTGGCGATCTGCGAACCCATGTGGAAGTGCAACAGCCGAATGCCCTGGTCCAGGCCCGCCCTGGTGAAGCGCTCGACCACCGACAGCAATTGCGCGGCGGACAGGCCGAACTTCGATTTTTCACCACCGGTGTCAGCCCACTTGCTCGACGCCAGCGACGACAGGCGCACGCGCAGCCCGACCTGTGGCGCCACCTTGAGCTCAGCGGCCTCTTCAATCACCAGCTCGACTTCGGATTCTTTCTCGATGACGATGAAAACGTTGTGGCCCAGCTTTTGACCCATCAATGCCAGACGGATGAACTCGCGGTCCTTGTAACCGTTGCAGACGATGGTGCCGCCCTTGGGGGCCAGCGCCAGCACTGCCATCAGTTCTGGCTTGGAGCCGGCCTCCAGGCCGATGGAAACGTCTTGCGTGGCGATGATGTTCTCGACCACCGCTTCCTGCTGGTTGACCTTGATCGGGTAGAGCGCGGTGTACTTGCTCTGGTATTCGAGGCGCGCGATGTTTTCGTCGAACGCACCGGTCAACTGACGCACGCGGTCTTGCAGGATGTCAGGAAAGCGGACCAGCAGCGGCAGAGACAAGCCGCTTTTGCGCAGCTCGTCGACTTGCTCGTACAGGTCGATGGGCGAACTGCCCGGGCCATTGGGGCGAACTTCAACGCGGCCGGCTTCGTTGATTGCAAAGTAACCGGCCCCCCAATGACGAATTCCGTAGACACTGCGGCTGTCCGCCACGGTCCATTGGCTGCCATCGTCTTTGCGTGTGCGTCGTACGGACATCGAAGTCCCCTATATAGAAGTCATAAAGCGCCAGCCATGACCGGCTGGGCGCAGTGTAAAGAGTGGAAATGACGGTTTGGCGCCAGCTCGCATGGGGCAGTAGACCCACGAGAACAGACAGAGTTTGCTTTAACGGGGCAGCGCCAGACCGACAGCGGAAACCGGGGCGGGAAGACCAGACGACTCAGCCGCCCGACTTTTTCGCCTTGAAGCCTTGCTTGACCAGCTCAGCCAGCAGCGTCTCGACGTGATCGCCCTGGATCTCGATCACGCCATCCTTGAGCGCGCCGCCGGTGCCGCATCGACGTTTGAGCGTAGTCGCCAATTCCTTGAGCGCGTCTTCGGCCAGTGGCACGCCGGTGATGGTCGTCACCGTCTTGCCGCCACGGCCTTTGCTTTCGCGGCGAACACGGGCGATGCCATCACCCTGCGGGATGACCGACGTTTTGCAGGTGCAGGCGTCGACAGGCTGACGGCATTCGGGACAATGCCGACCGGCGTCGGTTGAAAATACCAGGCCACCGAGGGCGGCGAACGATGCGGCTTTTTTGGCCACTGGCAATCCTCTTCTTGAGGACCAAAGTCTGGTCGGGCAGAGCGTCAGAACACCAGTCTGCGGGCCGACCGCGAAGCCCCACTCAGGCAGGGGCAGCGCTACTGGACCGCAAGGGCGGTCCAGCTTGAAAAGTCGCGCAGTGTAACGGCAAAAAGCGGCGTTGCTAAGTGCAAATATGCGCCAATTTACGGGACATTTGCGACGTCGCCCAAATAGCGCTTCAACGCGGCCAGAGAGTCCGGGCAATAAGGCTTTTCGACGGTTTCGAGCAGCACCTGCTCGATGCCGATAAACCGCGCCTGGATAACTTCCTCAGGCTGCAATATCAACGGTCCGTCCCAGACCGCTGAAAACACCGCGCACCACAAACGGTTGCCTGGCTGATCGAAGAAGAACCGCTCGTGGGCCGTGAGTTCGACGCCCGACACACCCAACTCTTCCTCCAGCTCCCGCGCGGCGGACTCCGCGTACGTTTCATCCGCCTGAACCATGCCTCCGGCCGCCACATCCCAGTAGCCCGGATAGATCGCCTTGCTCAGCGTGCGCTGGTGCACGCAAAGTTCCCCGGAGGAATTGAACAGCAGGATGTAGGTGCCACGCCCGATCAGTCCTCGTTCGCGCAACTCGGCACGCGGCAGCGCACCGAGCAGTTGATCCTGCCGATCAACCCACGCGATCAGCTCGGCATCGGAGGCCGCACGATGAGCCACTTCCTGATCCGAAACCGGCACCGATCAGCCCTGGGACAATAACTGGCGCAGGTCGATAACCGCCGCGTTGGCTCGCGACAGGTAATTGGCCATGACCAGAGAGTGGTTGGCGAACACGCCGAACGGGCTGCCGTTGAGAATCACCGGGCTCCACATCGGCTCCTGCGAAGCCTCCAGCTCGCGAATGATCTGACGCACGCTGACCGTTGCGTTTTTCTTCGCCAGCACGTCAGCGAAGTCCACTTCGATTGCACGCAGCAGATGCGACAGCGCCCAGGCCTGACCACGTGCTTCATAGAACACGTTGTCGATCTGCATCCATGGGGTCTCGACGATCTCTTCGTCCACCTGCGGCACTTCGCCCGGCTTCACGGTCACGGTGGACTGCGCTTCGGTTTTCAGCGTGCTGTTGAGTTTGACGCGGCCAACGCTGGCAGACAGACGCTGAGACAGCGAACCCAGGCGCGTGCCCACGTCGCCCAGCCAGTTATTGAGGTTGTCGGCACGGGTGTAGAACAGTGCGCCTTTCTGGTTCGGGTCGGACAGGCGTGCCTGATATCGGCTCAATGCAGCGATACCATCGCGGTACTGCGATTCGCTCGAAGGCAGCACCCAGCTTTTGTTGTCGAAGTTGAACAGCGGTTCGGCGCGCGCCAGATCGCCATCTTCAGCCGACTGCGACTGGGAGCGGGCGAAGTCCTTGCGCAGGGCCCGGCTCAGGTCACGGACTTGAACCAGCACGCCGTATTCCCAGCTTGGCGTGTTGTCCATCCACAATCCCGGAGGAAAACGGTCGTTGGAAATGTAGCCGCCGGGCTTGTCCAGCAGCGTCGAAGCGACGGTTTTGAGGGTTTCAACGGTGGTGTAACCGATCACCATCTGCTTGCCTTCGCGCTCAGCGGCCGCTTGCGCCTGCTGCTGAACCGGGAACAGCGCCGGTTCGCTGCTCCACCAGATACCCAGCACGATGGTCACGACCAGATAGATGCCAACCACCGCGCCCACCGCACGGCTGAAGAACAGACCGCCCCAATAACCCCGAGGCGCCTTGCCCACCGGCTTCTCGTCAACGCGTTCAGTTCCCGCGCTGCCCGAGCGCTTCTTCCAATCCAGCATGGCCTTGTCCTTTCAGTCACGAATTCAGTGCTTCTGACCGCAACCTTACAGCAAGGTGCGTTTGGCAGGAACGCGACCCGTTGTCCAGTTGCGTTACCGACGCGTCCGGGAACGTCATCGTCGCGCCTGCGCATGGAGACCTGCATGTTCCATCAGACGCAAAGCGAAGCTGCTGGGCCGTTAGTCAGACCGGGGCCTGCCCGACGCTCTTCGCATGAACTCAGGGATTTCCCGGGTCAAGCCGGAAAGCTGAGGCGCCTGTTTTTACGTGCCACTCATCAAATTTCCGTCAGCGCTGGCACAGAACTCGCAATGAAAGCTGGAAAATTGACGCCCCAAGGCCTGAAAAAATGACAACAAAATGACTTGCGGTGCACTTGGGCGATAAAAGTAGTGCTAGCATAGCGCCAGCATTTGTATCGGGGTTTCCCCTATAAGTAGTCAGGTTATGACTGAAGCAGAAGATCCGAGCCGCGACCGCCTCAAACACCACTTCGCCCAGCGCGTCATCCACCAGGCACGTCAGATCTTGGAGGTATGGCAGCGCCTGCAGCAAAGCGAATGGTCGGCGTCGGACATGGCGGAATTGAGCGAGGCCAATCAGCGGCTATTGCGCTTTGCGGAGCGCTTCGAGCAGTTCGAGCATGCGCAGCTGGCGATGGCAATCGGGCAGTCGCTGGCCGATGTGGAAGCCAATCGCGGCCGGCTGAGCAGCGTACTGATCACGGACCTCAATCGCCTGATGCAGCGGCTGTCCCGCACCGGTCTGAGGCATGGCGATCGACTGGATCAGACTTCCTTGCCGCCCCTTCGCAAACCGATTTACATCGTGTTGCAAGACCACGAACGAGGCGAACGGCTGGCCAAACAGCTGGAATTCTTCGGCCTGAGCGCGCAGTCGCTGGACAGCGTCAACGCCTTCCACGCAACGCTAGCCGAGCGATTGCCTGCGGCGGTGGTGATGGACGTGGACTTCGGCGGCGTCGGCGAAGGCCTCAAGCTCGCGTCGAAAATGCAGGAAGGGCTTGAGCAGAAACTGCCGCTGCTGTTTTTCAGTCATCACGAGACCGACACACCGACGCGACTGGCCGCCGTCCGCGCAGGCGGCGAAGAGTTTCTGACCGGGACACTCGAAGCCTCGAGCCTGCTGGAGAAGATCGAAATCCTCACCCGCGTGGCCCAATATGAGCCCTACAAGGTGCTGGTGATCGATGACTCCCGCGCCCAGGCCACGCACACCGAGCGCCTGCTCAACAGCGCCGGGATCGTCACGCGGACATTGTTCGATCCCATCCAGACGATGGCCGAGCTGGCGGACTTCCAGCCTGACCTGATCATTCTCGACATGTACATGCCCGGTTGCACGGGCACCGAACTGGCGAAGGTCATTCGCCACAACGATCGCTACGTCAGCGTGCCGATCATTTATCTGTCCGCCGAAGACGATCTGGACAAACAACTCGACGCCATGAGCGAAGGCGGCGACGACTTCCTGACCAAACCGATCAAGCCGCGTCATCTGATCACCACTGTTCGCAACCGCGCCGCGCGAGCGCGCAACCTCAAGGCACGGATGGTGCGCGACAGTCTGACGGGGCTGTACAACCACACGCACATCCTGCAATTGCTGGAAGACTGCAGCTTTCGGGCGCGTCGCGAAAGCAAGCCGCTGAGCTTTGCGATGCTCGATATCGATCATTTCAAGAAGGTCAATGACAGCCACGGCCACCCCATGGGCGATCGGGTGATCAAAAGCCTCGCGCTGTTTCTCAAGCAGCGGCTGCGCAAGACTGACTACATCGGTCGTTACGGCGGTGAGGAATTCGCCGTCGTCATGCCCGACACCGATCTGCAGGCCGCTCATGACGTCCTCGATGAAATCCGTCGTCGCTTCGCCGAAATCCATTACCCCGCTCAGCCTGTCGACCTGTTCTGCACGTTCAGCGCCGGTGTCGTCGAGCTGGGCGAACACGACGATGCACTGATGATGGCGTCTCAGGCCGACGAGGCGCTGTACCGGGCGAAAAAGGCCGGCCGCAATCAGGTGCATGGGTTGCAGGAAGGATTCACCTCGTCCGGCGCGAGCAAGCACACGCAGGTTGATATCGTTTAGTCACCCGCGCCATCGCCAGCGAGCCCGCGCCACGGGCTTCGGCCGCACGCAAATATCCCGCACGACTCGGTGCGCCTGCACGCCTGCAAACACTCCGCTATCATGCGCGGACTTTTGTCATGCGAGACCACCATGCGCCGCCTGTTTTGTCTGATACTGCTGACCTTCGCCCTGCCCGCCTTCAGCGCGAGTCTGCTGGATAACAGGCCTGGCTCGACGTTCGGCAGCCCGGCACTGGGCAGCGCCGTCGACAACAGCAAGGACTTTCTCCCGGTCCGTGAGGCATTCCAGCTCAACCTCATCGACAGCACTGCCGAGTCGATCAAGCTGCAATTCGTCGCCACCGAAGGCTATTACCTCTATCGCCACCGCTTTCAGTTCCGCACCGAACCGGCCGACATTGGCCTGGGTGCGGCCCAGTTACCCGACGGCGAGAAGAAGCACGATGAGTACTTCGGCGATGTCGAGGTGTATCACGGCATTCTGGACATCAACCTGCCGCGCAAAGCTGGCGACACACGCCCCTTCACGCTGGTCGTGACCTATCAGGGCTGCGCCGACAAAGGCCTGTGCTACCCGCCGGAAACAGAACGCCTGAGCATCGCAGGGGCAACCGCTGCCAAATCGGACCCTTCGCTACCCCCGAGCGCAGGCGCGGCGGACTTCAGCTGGAAACAACTCGCGCTGTTTTTCCTCGCCGGAATCGGCCTGACCTTCACGCCGTGCGTGTTGCCGATGCTGCCGATTCTTTCCGGCGTGGTACTGCGCGGGCAGATTGGCGGCCTGCGCGGGTTCTCGCTCTCACTCGCTTACGTGCTGCCGATGGCGATCTGTTTCGCCATGCTTGGCGCGCTGATGGGCATGTTCGGCGCAAGCCTCAATTTGCAGGCACGACTGCAATCGGCCTGGGTGCTGGTCCCTTTTTCGCTGTTCTTCGTGATATTCGCCATCGCCATGTTCGGCGCGTTCGAGTTGCGTCTGCCTCGCGCCCTGAACGATCGTCTGGACCGCATCGCCGGCAACACGCAGGGCGGCTCGCTGTGGGGCGCCGCAGTGCTGGGCGTGGTTTCGAGTCTGCTGGTTTCGCCTTGCGTGTCGGCTCCGCTGGCGGGCGCGCTGCTTTATATAAGTGCCAGCGGCGATACCGTGGGCGGCGCGCTGAAACTGTTCGCGCTCGGGCTAGGCATGGGCGCACCGCTGGTGTTAGTCGCGACGGGTGGCGCGGCCTGGCTGCCGAAGAGCGGGCCTTGGCTGGTCACGGTCAAGAACGCGATTGGCGTTTTACTGCTGGCGCTGGCGATCGGCTTGCTCAGTCGGGTCATTCCCGGCCAGGCCACCTTGCTGCTGATCGGCCTGCTGTGGGCGGGCGTCGCGTTGTTTCTGGGTGCGCTGGAGTTCGGCGAAAAATCCACCCGTGGCCGTCTTGCGCAACTGCTGGGCCTGTTTTTGCTGGTCTACGCTCTGTCCTGCTGGTACGGCGCGCTGAGTGGGCGCACCGACCCGTTGCGCCCCCTGGGCAACGACAAGGCGGCCTCGGGACCACAGACTTCCGCCCCGGATATGACCGGCCGTTGGCAGACAATCAATAAGACGAGTGAGCTGGAACAGATCCTCGAAGATTCGAAAAACGCCGGACAACCGGTGCTTGTGGACTGGTACGCCGACTGGTGCATCAGTTGCAAAGTGATCGAACATGACGTGCTGCCGGACCCGAAGATCGTCAGCCAGCTTACGGGGTTTCGCCTGATTCGCTTTGACATGACCGACAGCAATGAAGAGCAACGCGCGCTGCTCGACCGTTACAAATTGTTCGGACCGCCAGCACTGCTGTTTTTCGGAAAAGATGGAAACGAGCTGGAAAATGTTCGTGTCGTCGGCGAAATCAACGTTCAGGCCTTCTCTGAGCGCCTGTCTAGAGCAAATGACCAAATTTAGCCTCATAGTCACAAACTTTGCGTGAATATCGGACATCGTGCTGAATATTGCCGGTAACTGGACAGTCCATTGCGGTTTCCGGCATAGTCGCTGCGCATCAACGGCTCGCATCTGATGCGAGCGTCGAAAACGCACCCAACAAGGAACACACGATGGCGACTTTTCTGGTTCTCCACGGACCTAACCTGAACCTGCTGGGCACCCGGGAACCGGGCATCTATGGCTCGATCACGTTGGCCGACATCAACCAGGATCTGGAAAAGCGTGCGCGCGAAGCCGGTCACCATCTGATGTATCTGCAGAGCAACGCCGAGTACGAATTGATCGACCGCATCCACGCTGCCCGCGATGAAGGCGTGGACTTTATCCTGATCAATCCGGCCGCTTTTACTCACACAAGTGTTGCAATACGTGACGCGTTGCTGGGAGTGAGCATCCCATTCATCGAAGTGCACCTCTCGAACGTGCACAAACGCGAACCTTTCCGCCATCACTCCTACTTTTCAGATGTCGCTGTAGGAGTGATCTGCGGCCTTGGCGCCAGCGGATACCGACTGGCCCTGGAGGCCGCCCTGGAACAACTGGCCACCCGTTCAAAGGCGTGAACGGCGCAGTTTCGCACTGAGCCACACAGCCTGAACCGGCTACCGAATACCCCTGACCGTCCCCTGGGAGTTGATGATTAATGGATATCCGTAAAGTCAAGAAACTGATCGAACTGCTGGAAGAGTCTGGCATCGACGAGCTGGAAATCCGTGAAGGCGAAGAATCCGTTCGTATCAGCCGTCACAGCAAGACTCCGGCACAGCAGTACTACGCGCCGGCCCCGGTCGCAGCGCCTGCTGCACCTGCTCCGGCCGCTGCTCCAGCCGCCGCTGCCGCTGCCGAAGCGCCAGCCGCAGCCAAGCTCAACGGCACCGTTGCCCGCTCGCCAATGGTCGGCACGTTCTACCGCAAAGCTTCGCCATCCTCGCCAGCCTTCGTTGAAGTCGGCCAGACCGTGAAGAAAGGCGACACCCTCTGCATCGTCGAAGCGATGAAAATGATGAACCACATCGAAGCCGAAACCAGCGGCGTGATCGAGTCCATCCTCGTCGAAGACGGCCAGCCGGTTGAGTATGACCAGCCGCTGTTCACCATCGTTTGAACCGCGGAGAGCCAACGATGTTGAAACCTGCGAAGTTGGAAAAAGTTCTGATCGCCAACCGCGGTGAAATCGCCCTGCGGATCCTGCGTGCCTGCAAAGAGCTGGGCATCAAGACCGTCGCCGTTTACTCCAAGGCTGACAAGGACCTGATGCACCTGGGTCTGGCCGACGAATCCGTCTGCATCGGTCCGGCATCGGCTGCTCAGTCCTACCTGCACATCCCGGCGATCATCGCGGCTGCCGAAGTGACCGGCGCCACGGCGATCCACCCTGGCTATGGCTTCCTGGCTGAAAACGCCGATTTCGCCGAGCAGGTCGAGAAATCCGGTTTTGCCTTCATTGGCCCCAAAGCCGACACCATTCGCCTGATGGGCGACAAGGTTTCGGCCAAGGACGCAATGATCAAAGCGAACGTGCCTACCGTTCCGGGCTCTGACGGCCCACTGCCGGAAGACGAAGAAGAAGCGCTGCGTATCGGCCGCAAGGTCGGCTACCCGGTGATCATCAAGGCCGCTGGCGGCGGCGGTGGTCGCGGTATGCGCGTGGTGCACAAGGAAGAGGACCTGATCGCCTCGGCCAAACTGACCCGCAGCGAAGCGGGTGCAGCGTTCGGCAACCCGATGGTCTACCTGGAGAAGTTCCTGACCAACCCACGTCACGTGGAAGTTCAGGTACTGTCCGATGGCCAGGGCCACGCCATCCACCTGGGCGACCGCGACTGCTCGCTGCAACGCCGCCACCAGAAGGTGCTTGAAGAAGCGCCGGCTCCGGGCATCGACGAGAAAGCCCGCGCCGAAGTGCTGGCTCGCTGCGTCAAGGCGTGCATCGACATCGGTTACCGCGGTGCCGGTACGTTCGAATTCCTCTACGAGAACGGCGCGTTCTATTTCATCGAAATGAACACCCGCGTACAGGTCGAGCACCCGGTTTCGGAAATGGTCACCGGCATCGACATCGTCAAGGAGATGCTCAGCATCGCTGCTGGCAATCCGCTGTCGTACACCCAGGATGACGTGAAGATTCACGGTCACGCGCTTGAGTGCCGGATCAACGCCGAAGACCCGAAAACCTTCATGCCGAGCCCAGGCACGGTCAAGCATTTCCACGCACCGGGCGGTAACGGCGTTCGCGTCGATTCGCACCTGTACAGCGGTTATGCGGTTCCACCGAACTATGACTCGCTGATCGGCAAGCTGATCACCTGGGGCAAGGACCGCGACGAAGCCATGGCGCGCATGCGCAACGCCCTGGACGAAATCGTGGTAGACGGGATCAAGACCAACATTCCGCTGCACCGTGATCTGACCCGTGATGAAGGCTTCTGCAAAGGCGGCGTCAACATCCACTACCTGGAACACAAACTGGCCGGTGAGAAACACTGATCCGCCAGCACGTGCCACAGACCACAGAGCCGCTTTCGAGCGGCTTTGTTGTGTTTGAGGGGCGCGATCCCGTAGGACCGGCTTCAGCCGGGAAGCCCTCGGTGTAGACGTCATCAACCTTGCGTTACGACGCCTGACGCTTTCCCGGCCAAAGCCGGTCATGCGTGTTCACCACCCCGCCAGATCACAGGCACCTCACAGATCGCGACACCCACTTTGTTGTTTCCCCGCGAACCCCGTAAACTTGCCGGTCTTTCGTGGCGCTGCGCCGCTCATTCTTTTCAAATTCGAAGGTAACCCGCCATGCCCTGGCTGCAAGTCCGTCTCGCCATCAGCCCAGAACAAGCCGAAACCTACGAAGACGCCCTTCTCGAAGTCGGCGCCGTATCGGTCACGTTCATGGATGCCGAGGACCAGCCGATCTTCGAACCCGAGCTGAACACCACGCCACTGTGGTCCCACACTCACCTGCTCGCGCTGTTCGAAGCGGACACCAACGCTGATCAGGTGCTGGCCCACCTGACCCTGCTCACAGGCGCCGAGCTACCGGAACATACGCACGAAGTCATCGAAGATCAGGATTGGGAACGCAGCTGGATGGACAACTTCCAGCCGATGCGTTTTGGTCAGCGCCTGTGGATCGTGCCCAGCTGGCACGCCGCGCCTGAGCCGGACGCAGTCAATCTGCTGCTCGACCCGGGTCTGGCTTTCGGCACTGGCACACACCCGACCACGGCCTTGTGCCTGGAATGGCTCGACGGTCAGGACCTGAGCAATTGCAACGTGCTGGATTTCGGCTGTGGCTCAGGCATTCTCGCCATCGCTGCGCTGCTGCTGGGCGCCCCGCACGCCATAGGCACGGACATTGATGTTCAGGCGCTGGAAGCCTCCCGCGACAATGCCGGACGCAACCATGTCGCGCCGGAAAAATTCCCGCTGTACCTGCCTGAAGACCTGCCGCAAGAACCGGCTGACGTACTGGTCGCGAATATTTTGGCCGGACCGCTGGTTTCTCTGGCACCTCAGCTGGCCAGCCTGGTCAAACCCGGTGGCCGCCTGGCGCTGTCCGGTATTCTTGCCGAGCAAGGCGATGAAGTGGCTGCCGCCTATGCCGACACATTCGACCTTGACCCGATCGCCAACCGCGATGGCTGGGTGCGGATCACCGGTCGTCGTCGCTAGAAACCATTTGCCCTAAGATCCCGATTTCAGGCGCTCGTTAACCCCGGATACCCGCATGACCGACAGTTTCGTCACTCAGTGCCCGCATTGCCAGACCAGCTTCCGTGTCAGCCACGCCCAGTTGAGCGTGGCACGAGGCATGGTTCGCTGCGGCTCGTGCCTGCAAGTGTTCAACGCTGCCAGACAACTGCTGGAACAACGCGCCGGGGCGCAGAACACTGCTCAAACCACCGAATCAGGGGTAACGCCGCCGGAGCCAGTCGAGGCCAGGCCCGAAGTCATTGCGCCGCAGTCGGTCGTGCTTGCTCCGCCCGCGCCTTTGCCGGTCAGGCAGGACCCACGCCCGGTCGACCTCGACAGCCTTGACCTGGATGATCTGGATGTCGAGCTCGCCCGTCTCGAACAGCGGGAAATCCAGCTGCCGGAATCCTTCGGGCGCGCGAGCCAGCCCCGCGATCACGACGCCGTCGAATCATTCAGCGCGCGCCGTGATGAGCCGGATGTCGGTCAGGAATCGTGGGATCAGGGCCTCAGCCACGACGATGTCAGCCAGCTGCCCGAGCTGCGCGCAGAGGTGATCGAAGACCACGACGGCCCGGACCTCCATGAAGACCGGGCAGATCCGCACGTCGATGAGCACGAAGACCATCGCACCGAGCCTTCCTTCTCATTGACTCCTGACGATGACCTGGACGACGAGCCCGCCCACGCTCAACGGTTGCGGAACGATGTCGAGCCTGACGAGCCGCACACTTCCGAGCGCTTTTCTGCTCTGGACGATGATGACGAGCGAGATCGCCATGACCATGAAGAAGACGACCACCCAGAGCCGCCTCACGGCAAACGTGGGCGAAGCGAACCCGGGCTGCGCGATCAGGCGTTGCTGGATCTGACGGATGACCCGCTGCAACTTGCCTGGCAGAAACCCAAACCCCGCTGGGGCCGGCGCATACTGTGGATGTTCCTGGTGCTGATCGCGTTGGCCGCATTGGCGGGCCAGTACATCTGGTATCACTTCGATGAGCTCGCGCGGCAGGATCAATATCGTCCCTGGTTCCAGCAGATCTGCCCGGAAGTGGGGTGTAAAGTTCCGTCGAAAGTCGATATCAAGCTGCTCAAGAGCAGCAATCTGGTGGTGCGCAGCCATCCTGAATTCCAGGGCGCATTGGTGGTGGACGCCATCATCTACAATCGCGCATCGTTCTCGCAGCCCTTCCCGCTGCTCGAACTGCGATTTGCCGATGCCAGTGGTCAGCTGATTGCCAGTCGTCGGTTCAAGCCCGGCGAATACCTGAGCGGCGAACTCGCCGGCAAGGATGAAATGCCGCCGCAGACGCCTATTCACATCGCGCTGGACATTCTCGATCCGGGAGCGAAGGCGGTGAATTACAGTTTGAGTTTTCGCTCGCCGGAGTAAAATCCGGGTTTGATGGCCGCCTGTCCCACGCACTGAAATGCGGCAGCGCGATCAGGCCAGCGCCGCCCGAAATCCGACGACAGTTTTATGACAATGCGCACCCGAACCTAACTGTTCGCGATAAGAAAGCAGCTGTTCAGATTTTATCCAATTCAGCCTTTATCCAGTCATCGAGAGCGGGTATCATGCCCACCCTTTTTCATACTCTGGGTCCCGTCTGATTGGGTGCAGAAGCACTTTTCGGACCAGACCTCGTGATTCGGCCCCACAACAGGTCACCCTATGTCGGCGGTACGCATCGGCCCATACACATTGCAAAACGGCTTGATCCTCGCCCCCATGGCGGGCGTCACCGACCAGCCCTTCCGGCAGCTTTGCCGCCAGCTCGGCGCGGGCCTCGTGGTCTCGGAAATGGTCACCAGTGACATGAGCCTGTGGAACAGCCGCAAATCCCGGCTGCGCATGATTCACGAAGGTGATCCCGAGCCACGCTCGGTCCAGATCGCCGGCGGAGACCCGCAGATGCTTGCGGATGCAGCACGTGCCAACGTCGAACTTGGCGCACAGATCATCGATATCAACATGGGCTGTCCGGCAAAGAAGGTCTGCAACAAGGCCGCTGGGTCCGCGCTGTTGAAAGATGAACAGTTGGTGACCGAAATCCTGCATGCAGTGGTTGCAGCAGTCGAGGTACCGGTCACCCTGAAGATTCGCACCGGCTGGGACCGGGCGAACAAAAATGGTCTGACGGTAGCCCGGATCGCCGAACAAGCCGGAATACAGGCATTGGCGGTACATGGGCGGACCCGCGCGGATCTCTACACCGGCGAAGCCGAGTACGACACGATCGCGGCGATCAAGCAGGCGGTGTCGATTCCGGTATTTGCCAACGGCGATATCGATTCACCGGAAAAAGCCCGGCACGTCCTCGACGCGACCGGTGCAGACGGGTTGTTGATTGGCCGGGCCGCCCAGGGGCGCCCATGGATTTTTCGCGAGATAGAACATTACCTGCGCACCGGGGAGAAACTTCCTGCGCTGCCAATGGGTGAAGTGGAACGCATTCTGCTAGAGCATCTGGCCGGGCTCCACACGTTCTATGGCGATGTGATGGGCGTGCGGATCGCACGCAAGCATGTCGGCTGGTATCTCGCAACCTTGCCGGGCGCCAGGGAGTTTCGCGCCCATTTCAATCGTTTGGAAGATACGGAAGCACAGTGCGCCAACGTTCGGGAGTTCTTCTCCCAACGCGATAAAAGCCCGGAAGCAGGGAACGAAGAAGAGGTGGCCGCATGACGATGATGACAGAGACTTTAGTGAGTGGAACAACGCCCGTGAGCGACAACGTCAATTTGAAACAACACCTGAATACGCCAAGCGAAGAGGGCCAGACCCTGCGCGGAAGCGTCGAGAAGGCGTTGCACAATTATTTCGCTCACCTTGAAGGTGCTGCCGTCACTGATGTCTACAACCTTGTGCTCTCGGAAGTCGAAGCGCCGTTGCTCGAGTGCGTGATGAACTACGTCAAGGGCAACCAGACCAAGGCGTCCGAGCTGCTGGGGCTGAACCGTGGCACCCTGCGCAAGAAACTCAAGCAGTACGATCTGCTGTAAGCATCCAAAACACAAAAAGCGACCTGACCGGGTCGCTTTTTTGCTGAATTCTTTTGCTTTTGATGGAAGTTGAGATGACCGACCAGACTACCCGCCTGCCGATCCGCCGCGCCTTGATCAGCGTATCCGACAAGACCGGGATCCTTGAATTCGCCCGTGAACTCGAAGCCCTCGGCGTCGAGATCCTTTCCACCGGCGGTACCTTCAAGCTGCTCAAGGACAACGGCGTCGCAGCGGTAGAAGTCGCGGATTACACCGGCTTCGCAGAAATGATGGACGGTCGCGTCAAGACCCTGCATCCGAAAATCCACGGCGGCATCCTGGGCCGTCGCGGCACCGACGACGCCATCATGGCCGAACACGGCATCAAGCCGATCGACCTGGTTGCCGTCAACCTCTATCCGTTCGAAGCGACTGTTTCCAAGCCAGGCTGCGACCTGCCGACCGCCATCGAGAACATCGACATCGGCGGCCCGACCATGGTCCGTTCGGCTGCAAAAAACCACAAAGACGTCGCGATCGTGGTCAACGCCAGCGATTACGGCCAAGTGTTGGAAAGCCTCAAGGCTGGCGGCCTGACCTACGCTCAGCGTTTCGACCTGATGCTCAAGGCCTTCGAACACACTGCGGCCTACGACGGCATGATCGCCAACTACTTGGGCAGCGTCGATCAGAGCGCTGAAACCCTGTCGACCGAAGGCCGCAGCGAGTTCCCGCGCACCTTCAACACCCAGTTCATCAAGGCGCAGGAAATGCGCTACGGCGAGAACCCGCATCAGAGCGCGGCGTTCTATGTCGAAGCCAAACCGGCCGAAGTCGGCATCGCCACAGCGACTCAGTTGCAAGGCAAGGAACTGTCCTACAACAACGTCGCCGATACCGACGCAGCGCTCGAGTGCGTGAAGAGCTTCGTCAAACCGGCATGCGTCATCGTCAAGCACGCCAACCCGTGCGGCGTGGCGGTCAGCCCTGACGCTGAAGGCGGCATTCGCCAGGCGTACGAACTGGCCTACGCCACCGACAGCGAGTCGGCATTCGGCGGCATCATTGCCTTCAACCGCGAACTGGACGCCGAGACCGCCAGGGCCATCGTCGAGCGCCAGTTCGTCGAAGTGATCATCGCCCCGAGCGTCAGCGCCGAAGCTCAGGCCATCGTCGCCAGCAAAGCCAACGTGCGTCTGCTGACCAGCGGCCAGTGGGATGCCGAGCGCGCCCCGGCGTGGGACTACAAACGTGTCAACGGCGGCCTGCTGGTGCAAAGCCGCGACATCGGCATGATCACCGCGGACGACCTGAAAGTCGTGACCAAACGCGCGCCAACCGAGCAGGAAATCCATGACCTGATCTTCGCGTGGAAAGTGGCCAAGTACGTCAAATCCAACGCCATCGTCTACGCAAAGAATCGCCAGACCATCGGCGTCGGCGCAGGCCAGATGAGCCGTGTGAACTCTGCGCGCATCGCGGCCATCAAGGCTGAGCACGCCGGTCTGCAGGTTCAGGGCGCGGTCATGGCATCGGACGCATTCTTCCCGTTCCGTGACGGCATCGACAACGCGGCCAAGGTCGGCATCACTGCGGTGATCCAGCCAGGCGGCTCGATGCGTGACAACGAAGTGATTGCCGCTGCCGATGAAGCCGGGATTGCAATGGTGTTCACGGGCATGCGCCACTTCCGCCATTGATACAGCGATTAACTGTGGGAGCGAGCTTGCTCGCGAATGCAATCGGTCAGAGACACCATGTCGTCTGACACACCGCTTTCGCGAGTAAGCTCGCTCCCCCAGAGTTGGTACGCGACGCTCAGATCGTCGACGTGCCAGCGACACCCACAGAATTAGCGTCATCGAGGTTTTTGAAATGAATGTTTTGATCATCGGCAGCGGCGGCCGTGAACACGCTCTGGCCTGGAAGGTCGCGCAGGACGCTCGTGTCGAGAAGGTCTTCGTCGCGCCGGGCAACGCTGGCACCGCCATCGAGGCCAAGTGCGAGAACGTCGCCCTCGACGTCCTCGCGCTGGAACAACTGGCTGACTTCGCCGAGAAGAACGTCGCACTGACCATCGTCGGTCCGGAAGTCCCGTTGGTCGCCGGTGTCGTGGACCTGTTTCGCGCCCGTGGATTGAAATGCTTCGGCCCGACCCAGGGCGCGGCGCAACTGGAAGGTTCGAAGGCGTTCACCAAGGATTTCCTGGCGCGCCACAAGATCCCCACCGCCGACTACCAGAACTTCACCGAGATCGAGCCTGCCCTGGCCTATCTGCGTGAAAAAGGCGCGCCTATCGTGATCAAGGCCGATGGCCTTGCTGCGGGTAAAGGCGTCATCGTCGCCATGACGCTCCAGGAAGCAGAAGAAGCCGTGCGCGACATGCTCGCAGGTAACGCCTTTGGTGATGCCGGCTCACGCGTCGTGATCGAGGAATTCCTCGATGGCGAAGAAGCCAGCTTCATCGTCATGGTGGATGGCAAGAACGTGTTGCCAATGGCCACCAGCCAGGACCATAAACGTGTCGGCGATGGCGACAGCGGCCCGAATACCGGCGGCATGGGCGCCTACTCCCCTGCTCCGGTCGTGACCGCCGATGTGCATCAGCGCGTGATGGACCAGGTCATCTGGCCGACCGTCAGAGGCATGGCCGACGAAGGCAACGTTTACACCGGCTTCCTCTATGCTGGGTTGATGATCGACAAGGCAGGCAATCCGAAGGTCATCGAATTCAACTGCCGCTTTGGCGATCCTGAAACCCAGCCGGTCATGCTGCGCCTGCAGTCGAGCCTGGTCGAGCTGGTCGAAGCAGCATTGGCGCAAACGCTGGATACCACCGAAGCTCAGTGGGATCCACGCCCAAGCCTCGGAATCGTACTGGCCGCAGGCGGCTACCCTGGCGATTACGCGAAGGGTGAGCAGATCAATGGTCTGGATGCGGCAGCCCAGCTGTCGGGCAAAGTGTTTCACGCCGGTACCGCTCTGAAAGAGGGTCAGGTCGTGACTTCGGGTGGTCGGGTTCTGTGCGCGACCGCGCTGGGCGACAGCGTAGGCGACGCTCAGAAACACGCGTACGAACTGGCTGCAAAGATTGACTGGCAAGGCTGTTTCTACCGCAAGGACATTGGCTACCGTGCCATTGCCCGGGAACGCGGCGAACATCTGGAGTAAGTCTCGGTTCGGGCAGCCATCTCTGTTATCGCAGATGACTGCCCGCTCTTGCGGTGGCCTCCAGAGTTAACTGGCTTCATTCACGAAGGGATTTCGCCGTGCGCTGGCTCAGGATTGCCACACGTTTGACAGTTACCCTGCTGACCCTGCTCTGGATATCATCGGCATCGGCCGAGGTCAGCGCAGGATGGTCAGCGCTTGTCGACGATCAGGCGAACCTGCAACTCAGCGACATCCGCTCCTCCCATTACGATTCCCAATTCAGCCCGGTAGAGCTCGACAAGGTTCGCGCCACCGAGCGTGACGCCGCACTCTGGCTGCGCTACCGCCTGGCCCCCTCGAATCACGAAAAACTGGTGCGCATCTTCGCGCCGGACCTCGCCACCGTGGACATGTATGTGCTCGAGGGCGACAGCCTGATCGGCCACTCACGCTCCGGCAACAAGGTGCCGCGCGAGGCGCAACCTTTACCTTCCGTGGACTTTCTACTCCCCGTCCCGCTCAGCGACAAACCGCTGGATGTGTATCTGCGGCTGAAGTCCGAGCAGGAGCTGCGTCCCAATATTTCGCTGGAATCAGCCGTCTCCAGCGCAGCCGATGAACGACGCCCGCTGCTGCTGGGGCTCTTCTTTGGCTCCCTGGCGATGCTGATCGTGCAGAACATCACGCGCTTCGCCCAATCGCGATCGGTCAGCAGCCTGTGGCTGGCGGCCTGCGAAACGTTTTTGGGGCTCAGCGCGCTGCTATTGCTCAACCTGCAGGCGCCCTGGTTGCCTCATTGGCATTTGGCCCAGACACCCAGCGCGCACCTTGCGCTGCTGCTCGCCGCTGCCACCGGCCTGATGTTCGCCTACTGTTTCTTCGTTCAGCGTGGCGTCGAAGCGCTTAACCGCTTGTTGATGAGCGTGCTGTTGATCGTCGGCTTCGGCGCGCTGCTGGTGCTGTTCGTCGACACCCTGCCATTGAACATTCTGACCTTCCTGCTGGTGGCGCTGACGACCGTGACGATCACGCTGGTCTCGGTTTTCCACCTGCAAAAGGGCTATTCACCGGCGCGTCCCTTTGTCATCGCGATGATCGTGTTCAACCTGGGCAATCTGGTGATACTGCCCGCGATGCTGTGGCTGACCAGCATCGCGGCGCAGACGTTGATCATTG
Source organism: Pseudomonas sp. efr-133-TYG-103a (assembly GCF_030209235.1). NCBI lineage: Bacteria > Pseudomonadati > Pseudomonadota > Gammaproteobacteria > Pseudomonadales > Pseudomonadaceae > Pseudomonas > Pseudomonas sp. efr-133-TYG-103a. The sequence goes on along the minus strand of NZ_JARVSK010000012.1, from coordinate 98,230 downwards.
CTGTGCTGGCCGTCTTCTGCCTGTGCGGCCTGCTGATGAGCATTGCCCTGAGCGAGCGCCATCGCAGCATCACCGAAAACAATTTCAGCATCAGCCGCGAACTGGCGGCCAGCACAGCCGAAATCAACGCCAAAGCAGAGTTTCTCGCCAAGATCAGCCACGAGATCCGCACGCCCATGAACGGCGTGCTCGGGATGACCGAGCTGCTTCTGGGTACGCCGCTGTCAGTCAAACAGCGCGATTACGTGCAGACGATCCACAGCGCCGGGAACGAACTGCTGACGCTGATCAACGAAATCCTCGACATCACCAAGCTCGAATCGGGGCAGATCGAGCTGGATGACGTTCAGTTCGACCTCAACGCCATGATCGAAGACTGCCTGAGTATCTTCCGCGCCAAGGCCGAGCAGCAGAGTGTCGAGCTGATCAGCTTCATCCAGCCTCAGGTCCCGCGGGTGATCAGCGGTGACCCCACGCGCCTGCGACAGACCCTGCTCAGCCTGCTGGAGAACGCGTTAAAGAAGACCGACGAGGGCGAGATTCTGTTGGTCGTCGCCCTCGACTCACGCGGCGGAAAACCGCGCCTTCGCATCGCCGTGCAGGACAGCGGCACACCACTGACACCCAAGGAGCGCGACGCGCTGCTGCACGCCGAATTGCACAGCAAGAATTTCCTGGCGGCCAGTAAAGTCGGCGGCCATCTCGGGCTGGTGATCGCCCGGCAGTTGATCCTGCTGATGAATGGCGAATTCGGTATTCAAAGCGGTACCAATCAGGGCAGCACGCTGTGGCTGAGCCTGCCGCTGGACGCCGAACGTCTGGAGCAACCGGCAGCGGACCTGGACAGCCCGCTCAAGGGCGCGCGGGTGTTGGTGGTCGACGATAACGACACGTGCCGCAAGGTGCTGGTGCAGCAATGCAGCGCCTGGGGGCTGAACGTCAGCGCCGTGCCGTCGGGCAAGGAAGCGCTGGCGCTGCTCAGAACCAAGGCTCACCTGCGGGACTATTTCGACATCGTGCTGCTCGATCAGAACATGCCCGGCATGACCGGCATGCAACTGGCCGCGAAGATCAAGGAAGACCCGAGCCTCAACCACGACATCCTGCTGATCATGTTGACCGGCATCAGCAACGCGCCGAGCAAGGTTATCGCCCGCAATGCCGGCGTGAAACGCATTCTCGCCAAGCCGGTGGCGGGCTATACCCTGAAGACCACGCTGGCCGATGAGTTGAACCAGCGCAACAAAGGCAACGCGACCTACCAGCCTGCTGCGGCCGTGAACAACGAAGTCGACGTGCCTTCGGATTTCAGGATTCTGGTGGCCGAGGACAACAGCATCTCCACCAAAGTCATCCGCGGCATGCTCGGCAAGCTGAACCTGCAGCCCGACACCGCCAGCAATGGCGAAGAAGCCCTGAGCGCCATGAAAGCCCAGCGCTATGACCTGGTGCTGATGGACTGCGAAATGCCCATTCTCGATGGTTTTTCGGCGACTCAACAGCTGCGCGCCTGGGAGATGGGCAACCAGCGAGTGCGTACGCCCGTGGTCGCGCTGACGGCGCATATTCTCGCCGAACACAAGGACCGCGCGCGCCAGTCGGGAATGGACGGGCATATGTCCAAACCGGTCGAACTGTCTCAGTTGCGCGAGCTGGTGGAGTACTGGGTCGAGCAACGTGCCCTGAACCAGGCAGCCCGACAGGCGCACGACGAAGACCGTTATCAGCAAAACTGACGCTCAACGGGCTGTGGCGCCTGATAGACTTGCCCCCGTCCCAGTCTGCCGCGATGAGCCAAAACCATGCTTCACGTGTTGTTCAGCGTTTATTTGAAGATGCTGGTGCTCTACAGCCCATTCTTCGTCCTCTCCTGCTTCATCACTCTGAGCCGCGGATATTCACGTAAGGAGCGTCGTCACCTGGCGTGGAAAATCGCCCTCGCGACCCTGGTCTCCAGCGTGTTGCTGTACCTCTTCGGGCGTGTGATCTTCGGCGTTTTCGGCATTACCGCGGACGCCTTCCGAATCGGCGCCGGCAGCGTGCTGTTCATTTCCGCACTGGGCATGGCACAAGGCAAATCAGGGGTCCAGACCGACAACGTCCAGCAGGACGTGGCGATCGTTCCGCTCACCATTCCTATCACGGTGGGCCCCGGGACCATCGGGGCATTGCTGGTCATGGGCGTGAGCCAGCCTCATTGGGATGACAAGCTCACGGCCATCGTCAGTATCGCGCTGGCGAGCCTGACCGTCGGCGTCGTGCTGTATCTGTCCAACAGCATCGAGCGCATCCTCGGCGACCAGGGATTGCAAATCGTCAGCCGACTGATGGGGCTGTTCGTCTGCGCCTTGGCCGCGCAGATCATCTTTACCGGCATCAGGGGTTACCTGCTGCCGTAGTTCACACCAGAGCGCGGGTGAGCACGTGCTCCAGCCGATTGTCGAGGTAGCGCGCCAACTCGTCGCGCCGACCCTGGTTGATGTCTCGGTTGAGCACATACCGGCCTCCTTTGACGTGCAGAATCACCCGCTTGCCACCGACGTGCACCGCATCGGTATTGAAACTCAGATAAACGCCGCACATCAGCACCACGACCTCTCCGCCAGTGGTTTTTTCGCAAGGCGCCAGCTGCAAAAATCGCCCCTTGCCGGCCACGGCCGAGTGATCGAAAAAAGCGCTCACGGTGCGATTCAGCCGGGCGGCGGAAAAACACCTGCGGACCATCTGAGCAAGTTGCCCCGACCCGTAAGAGCCCACTATCTGAAAGAGCTCGTCGGCCCAATCGTCTGGATGACCGAGGACTCTGGATTCGGGGGTAATGAAGCTGGTGCGCTGCAAGCCGTAGGCTGCCAGCCGCTGGGTATAGACGTGCATCCAGACCGACCAGAATTCATCCCTGTCGTACGTGTTGCTGGCCGCCATGTCTGCCACGGTGATCACGTTCAGAATCGAGCTTTTCTCCTCGGCCGACATGCCGGGGGAAAAGGTCATGAGGTTACCGTAAGCAAACGCGGCTTCTACGCGCTGTGAAGCCATTGCACACCTTCCTGGTGTTGTCGGCAAAGAAGGCGCATGGGCCAGCCGGTGGCACCATGCGCTCGCACATGTCAGCCACCCAGCGGCAGGTTCAGGATGTTATCGAACATGTAGTCATCCAGGCGGTCTGCCAGTCGCTGCTTGCCCCTTTGAAACCGCCCTTCGTTCAGCACCAGCTTGTCACCCGCTGACGCCACATCCACATCGCTGGACTGCCATTCCCAGAACAGAACGTTCGAGACGCTGTGGGATGTAATGAAGTAGATATTGGTGCTGACCAATACCACGTCGCCCTGTGGAGACTCCATGCAGACAGCGATGTTGAATTTGCCATCCTGATGAGTACGGGACTCTTTCTGGAACAAACGAAGCGGCTCGCCGCCCTGACGCAGGCTGTTGACCGCATCTGACGCCAGATTCAGCAGTACTGCAGTGGATATGCCCGGAACGGCAGCCGCGGCGAGCGCGTTGGCGAGGATTTCCAGGCCAACCTGGTCCATTGTGAACTTGCGTGAGCTTGCGGAGTGCGCGCGCATGGAATCAGCAAAACCCGCCCATCCCAGGCCCTTCATGATGTCGGTCTTGTCTTTGTACCACGCCTTGCGGCGCTCGGAGAGGTTGGCGATCTTACGCGTGCGATGCACCGCGGCCAGGTCCGAATAAAGCAGCGAGTTGGTGACGTAGTCCTTATGCTCGGCCGACATGTTGCCACTGAAAATGATGAGATGTTCTGGAGCGACCACCGCACTTTGCGGACCGCTGCTCTCGGACGAGTCGAAGCTTGGGCTCAGGCGTCCGGATGAAGCATCGATTGCATCCAGGGCTGATGGGTGGCGGGTAGTGTCGAGGTCAAGGGGCTGACGATCGTACAGGGTGTGAATCATAAAAAAGTCCTTTTAGCAGATTGCCCTTCATGGGTGGGCTCAAGCTAACAAACACCACCCACGCACTCCACCCTCCACATGTCACCAATTCTTAGCAGACGCTTACCGCTGTTCCGGCCTACGGACGCAGGTCTTTTGTCCTTCGCAAGTCAGGGTAACGGCTTACAGAAACACCAGTCGTTTCCCCTTCCGCAGTTGAGAGCCCCTCACCCATTGCGGGTCACGTGCTCACTTGACCGGTTTATCGCCATACCAACGTGGCGTGTAGACCCAGTGCGAGCCGTCGGCGCGGGGGAACACGCTCGTGGTCGATGAACCCACCAGCACCATCGTGCGCATATCGACCTGCTCGGGCGTCAGCTCTCCCAAGGTGATGATGCGCAACGTCTGCCCCGGGCGGCCTATGTCTCGGCCCAGCGTGATCGGGGTCTGCGGGCTACGGTGCTGACGCACGATTTCCAGCGCCCGCCCCAGTTGCCAGGGACGAGAACGGGAGATCGGGTTGTAGAACGCCAGTGCGAGATCGGCCTGACAGGCGAGGTCCAGGCGCTTTTCGATGATGCCCCAAGGCTTGAGGTTGTCGGACAGGGACATCACGCAGAAGTCGTGCCCCAGCGGCGCGCCAGCCTGAGCCGCGGTCGCCAGCGAGGCCGATACGCCCGGCAGGATTGCCAGATCGACCGCGTGCCACTCGCTGTTATCGGATTCATGCAGCGCTTCAAGCACGGCCGCCGCCATCGCAAAGACACCGGGGTCACCGGATGAAACGACAACCACCGAACGGCCTTGCGCGGCCAACTCGAAGGCATGCCGGGCGCGCTGCATCTCTTCTCGGTTGTCCGTGCAATGAAGCACCTGATCGGCGCGAAACGGACCAGCCATGCGCACGTACGTTTCGTAGCCCAGCACGTCATTCGCACGCGCCAGTTCGGCCTTCACGGCAGGGATCATGAACTCAGCAGCGCCCGGGCCGAGGCCGATGACAGCCAGGCGGCCACGGCTACGGCCTATCCGTTGAACATCCAGCGGCTGTGCCGCGACTGCGATCGCGAGCCCTTTCAACGGCGTCAACGGGGGCAACAGCTGCGGCAACGCCTGTTGCGCCATCTCGCTGGCCGACGCCTGCTCCACGAAGCGCAGCGGTACGCCCAGTGCGTGAGCGGCGGCGTGCAGCGCAGCATTCGCCATCTCGCCGCTGTTCGCCACCAGACAGGCGAGCGCCTGCAATGCGATGCGCGAATCGTGCAGCGCAGTCTTCACCGCATCGGCCGGATCGGGCAGCGATCCATCCACGGCGACCAGAACGTTGCGCGGATAAATCAGCAACTCACGAGTTGAGGGGTCGCGCTCGCGGTAATCGACATGAATCGCAAGCTGGGCATGTTCGTCTTCAGGCAGTTGAGCCTGCGCCAGCCACGGCGCCGCACCCTCGATGCGGACGCTTTCGCCGGACAGCAGATCGCTGACGAATCGCTTGCCCAGTTCCAGATCGCCCAGCGCGTAGCCTGGAGGCGGGTTCAGCAGGCAAGTGCCGAACCGAAGCTCGCCACTGGTGGTAATCGCAGCTGAGGTGTTCAGCGCAGCGGCGATTTCCCGCGCCATGACGTTGACCCCGCCCAGCCCGCCCAACAGCGGTACCACAGCGGTGCCATCTTCAGCGACCGCCAGGACCGGCGGCTCGGCGCCCTTCTCCAGCAAGACCGGCGCAAGCGTGCGGATGACGATGCCTGCCGCGCACAAAGCGACGATAGGCGTGTCCTGCTGATACAGCTGCCGCAGCGTTGCGCCGAACTCCGAATAGGTGCGGTCCACGCCGTCGACACGCTCGGCAAGGCCGTGGATCAGCGCGTCCGGATACAGCTGTTGAATTCGTCGCGCCGTGGCCAACGCACCTTTGCCCAACACGACGATTGCCGGCGCCTTGCCGTCAGAGGCGCCCATCAACCTTGCCACCTTTCGCCCGGGACGATGATCAGCGAGAAATAAGGCGACGACATCGGATCGACTTCCGCCAGCGGCACGACCTTCTGGTTCGCCATGGTCGCGCGCTCGACATACAGCGCCCGCTCGGCCAGCCCGGTCTCGACCAGCACTTGGCGCACTTTCGGCAGATTGCGACCCAGCTTCATGATCACCGCCGCATCGGCGTCCACCAGCTTGCGCTTCAGCTCATCGGCCGACAGCACGCCAGAGAGCACGGACAAGCTCTGATTGCGGTACACCAACGGCGCGCCCAATACCGAAGCGCCGCCAAGCATCGAGCACACACCGGGAACGACCTCGGCTTCGTATCGCTCGGCCAGCCGGTCGTGCAGGTACATGTAGGAACCGTAGAAGAACGGATCGCCCTCGCAAATGACCGCCACATCGCGACCTGCATCCAGGTGCGCGGCAACGTCCAGGCTGGCGGTGTCGTAGAAATCACTGATGATCTGTTCGTAGGACATCGGTGCAGGCAACGTTTCGGTGGTCACCGGATACACCAGCGGCATGAGCGTCTGCGCGGCCTGCAGGTGGGCCTCGATGATCCCGAAGGCGTTGCCCTTCTTGCCCTTGGCGACGAAGTACGCCACCACCGGCGACTCGCGCAGCAGACGCAGCGCCTTGACGGTGATCAGCTCCGGATCACCCGGCCCGACACCCAGTCCGATCAAACGACCGCGAGCCTGCATCATTCGATCTCCGTCGCGAGGGCGTTGACGGCGGCGGCCGCCATGGCGCTGCCTCCGCGGCGCCCCTGCATGATCACGTAAGGCACGCCGCGACTGTCTGCCGCAAGCATGTCCTTGGACTCGGCCGCGCCGACGAAGCCCACCGGAAAGCCCAGGATGAGGGCAGGTTTCGGCGCCCCGGCGTCGATCATCTCCAGCAAATAGAACAGCGCGGTGGGCGCGTTGCCGATAACCACCACCGCGCCCTCCAGATGAGGACGCCACAGCTCCAGCGCCGCCGCCGAGCGGGTGTTGCCCAGCTCACGAGCAAGCTCGGGAACGCTTTCGTTCTTCAGGGTGCAGATCACCTGATTATTGGCCGGCAGCCGCGCGCGAGTGACACCTTCGGCAACCATGTGCGCATCGCACAGAATCGGAGCACCAGCGGCCAAAGCCCTACGCCCCGCCGCGCCCGCGCCTTGAGAGAAGCGCAAACCTTCGGCCGCATCGACCATGCCGCAGGCGTGAATCACGCGTACGGCGAGTTTTTCCAGATCGGCCGGGATGTGCTCAAGCCGGGCTTCGGCGCGAATGATCGCGAAGGAGTTGCGATAAATCTCCTGACCGTCGCGAATGTAATCAATCATCGGTGCTGCTCCGTGAGTCGGCGATCAACAACGCGCCAACTGCTTCAATAGTGAGGTCACGCTCACGCAGCTGGCCAAATCCCGGCTGGTCTGCGTGACGAAAATAGAGGTCGTAGCGGCCGTCGGAAACGGCCAGCAAGGTCACCGGCGCGACGTGCGCAGCGGCGCATGAGCGCGTGCATCCGGACAGGTGAATCGCCTGACTGACGCCGTTGCTTTGCAACAAGGCTGCCAGCTTCAGGGCGTCGGCCTTGGTGTCCGCCAGCCCCTTTGCGCACGCCGCCGAGCCTGTGCAAGCGATGAGTTTCGACAGCGGCTCATCGGCGTCGCACGACAGGCCCGCGGCCCGCAGGCCGTCGAGTGCCGACCCTGACAGGTGCGCCGGGACATTGCGCAGCATGACGCTCTGCCACGGCGTCATGGCCAGCGTGCCGTCGCTCAGCTCGACAGACAGCTTCGCTGTGCTGCGCAACATGGACGGCGTCAAACGCCCCAAAGGCACGACGCCGCCCACGGAGGTGAGGCCCGGCTGTAACTGAGGTTGAACACCGATGTGGGCGTTGGTCTGGGCGGGACGCCGTTGCCAGCCGGTGATACGCGGGTCGGTATCAAGCGGCTGTGGCAATCGCGCGGCGAGCAGCTCGATGAAACGCGACGCGCCGATGTCCTTGAGCAGATCTCGCATCCGGACCTGATCGGGACGCGCCTGATCGAGGAACAATTCGAGCACGGCGATGACCATTTCGTGCGCCGTATCGAGCGTCACGGCCGCCAGCGGCGAATGGCTCGCCGGACAACCGGCAAGGCCGAAACCAATGCGCGTCTGGCCGCCGATGACCAGCGCAGACATCCACAGATCGTGCGAATGTTCGAGCATCGCCAAGCCTTCACCGCCATCCAGCGACAACGCAAACTTGGGCGAGAGTTCGTGCAGGCGCGGGTGATTTTCCAATGACTGCAAAATGCGAGCGCCCAGTGGCCGGACGTCAAGCACCTGCCGCGGATCGACGCCAGCCATTGGGCTGAGCATCAGATTGCGCACGTCATCGCTGGCAGGATTGCTGGGCCCAAGACCGGCGGCCAGAAGCATCACAATCAAACTGTCGGCGTCCGTTCCGATGCCGCGAATCTGCAAGTTGGCGCGATTGGTTGCCTCGATCACCCCGCCTGCAAACCGCTCGGCGGCGTCAGCGACAGCCTGCGCCTGCTCAGCCGAAATCACCCCGCCGGGCAGTTTGATCCGACAGATCCCGCCATCCAGCGCCGGCACGATACGCAACAACCCCGGACAGGCCGAGGGGCGTAGGGGTGCGGCAAGCGGGCGAGCGGACAGCGGCTCGGTCAAGGGTTCACCTGATGGGATCGGACTGGGCAGTCGTGAAACGGATGGTTACAGGGGCCGTATTATGCCTGCTTTGGATGCAGGCATGAAAAGACGGTCTGTCGGATGGGGCGTAATCGTGGTGATGAACGCTCAGGTTCGGACATGGCTTCAGGGTTCTGCTGCTCCAAGAGCGATGGACGATAGGAAAGCGCCGTGTGTGACGTCAGCAAACACCGCTCGCCAACCGGCCCGATTACGAAAGTTTCGGAAATCACCCACTTCGGCGTACATAAAGCCTTACGAATCGGGCCAGTCGGCGCGGTATCATGCCGACCTTATTCGCAGGTCCTGTAAAAGGCCCTTCGCATGCAACGGGTTTGAGGGCAATACATGGCGCCGTGGCTGACAGTCGTGGGAATCGGAGAAGACGGCTACAAAGGGTTGGGCAGGAATGCCCGGCACGCGCTGCTGCAGGCGCGTCAGGTGTTTGGCAGCTCGCGCCAGCTCGACCTTTTGCCGCTCTGCATCCAGGCTGAACGTCGCTTGTGGCCCAGTCCTTTTTCCTTGCAGCCTGTGCTGGAGCAGCGCGGCGAACCGCTGTGCGTGCTGGCCAGCGGCGACCCGATGCTGTTCGGGGTGGGCGTCAGCCTGTCACGCCAGGTGCCCGCGGATGAGATGCGCGTGATTCCCGCGCCTTCTTCCTATTCTCTGGCCGCCGCCCGCCTGGGCTGGGCGTTGCAGGACGTCGTGACGCTGTCGGTCGTCGCCCGGCCACTGGCAGCGCTGAGTGCCCATCTGCATGACGGCGTACGCCTGCTGGTGCTGAGTAATGATGGCCAGAGCCCGGCGGCCATTGCCGCGCTGCTGAGCGAACGTGGCTTCGGGCCGAGTCAAATGAGCGTACTGGAGCATCTGGGCGGCGACGCCGAGCGACGCGTTGACGCAATCGCCAGCGAGTGGGGAAACCCCGAAATCGCGGCATTGAATCTGGTCGCGATCGACTGCCGCGCACAACCAGACACCATGCGTCTTTCGCGAGTGGGCGGTTTGCCGGATGAGGCTTTTCGCCACGACGGCCAGCTCACCAAGCGCGACGTCCGCGCCATCACGCTTGCCCGCCTGGCACCTGTGCCAGGCGAACTGTTATGGGATGTCGGCGCGGGTTGCGGCTCGATCGGCATCGAATGGATGCGAGCACATCCGGGTTGCCGCGCGGTCGCGATCGAGTCCGACGAGGGCCGTCAGCAGCTGATCGAGTACAACCGCGATGCGCTGGGCGTTCCCGGCCTGCAGCTGGTGCGTGGTCGAGCGCCGGACGCACTGCAGGGCCTCGAGCCGCCGGACGCTGTGTTCATCGGCGGCGGCGTCACCCGCGAGGGCGTGCTGGAAGCCTGCTGGCAGCAACTGCGCTCCGGTGGTCGGCTGATCGCCAATGCCGTCACGCTGCAAAGCGAAGCGATGCTCGTCAACTGGCGCGAACGCCACGGCGGCGAGCTGACCCGCATCCACGTGGCGCACGCCAGGCCGTTGGGCGAGTTCGACACCTGGCGTCAGGCGCTGCCTATCACCCTGCTCGAAGCGATCAAGCCCTGATGCGCGAAGAGACCGGCGAGCAACCTGCGCCGCTGCGCAGCGGCCTGACCACGGGAAGCTGCGCCACCGCGACGTCGCTGGCTGCCGCGCAACTGCTGCTGACGGGGCAAGCGCACGACGGCATCGACATCACACTGCCCAAGGGCAGGCAGGTTCAGATGCGCCTGGAGTTCTGTCGCCTGCTTGCCGATGGCGCCGAAGCCGGAACGATCAAGGACGCCGGTGATGATCCCGATGTCACCCATGGCGCCCTGCTGTCTTCAAGGGTTCGTCTGATACCTGAACCCGGCGTGCGGTTTGTCGCGGGTCCGGGCGTAGGAACTGTCACCCGGCCGGGATTGGTGCTGGGCGTCGGGGAACCGGCGATCAACCCGGTGCCACGCCGAATGATGATTGAACACCTGACGCGCCTGGCGGACGAATCCGGTTATCGCGCAGGCTTCGAGGTCACGGTCAGCGTCGAAAACGGCAGCGAGCTGGCGCTCAAGACCATGAATCCTCGACTGGGAATCCTCGGCGGCCTGTCGATCCTGGGCACCAGTGGCATCGTTCGGCCGTTTTCCTGCGCGGCCTATATCGCCTCGATCCATCAGGGCATCGATGTCGCCAAGACCAATGGGTATGCGCACATTGCCGCCTGTACCGGCAACGCCAGCGAAGACACCATGCGCCGCGTGTATGCGCTGCCTGACATCGCACTGATCGAGATGGGCGACTTCGTCGGCGCGGTGCTCAAGCACCTGCGCAAAGTGCCCGTGGACAAACTCAGCCTGTGCGGAGGCTTCGGCAAAATCAGCAAACTGGCTGCCGGGCATATGGACCTGCACAGCCGGCACTCCAGCATCGATCTTGAGCAACTGGCGCAGTGGGCCGCCGATGTCGGGGCTGATCAGACGCTGCAATTGAACATCCGTGAAGCCAATACCAGCCAACAGGCGCTGGCGATGGCGAGCGCGGCGGGGATCGCGCTGGGGGATGCGGTTTGCCAGCACGCCCTGGCCTTTGCCCGCAGCGTCGTGCCGGCGCAGGTTCAGGTCGAAGTGTTCGCCATCGATCGCCAGGGCGGCATCGTCGGCCGCGCCGGAGCTTTCCAGTGAGCGCCGGGGCAGACAAACGCGTGTTATTGCTGGGCGGCGTGACCGAAGCACTCGCCATCGCCCGAACCTTGGGCCCGCGGCACATCTACAGCCTGGCGGGCGTCGGGCGAGTACCGAACGATCTGCAGTGTCAGGTGCGCGTGGGCGGATACGGAGGCGCAGAAGGTCTGGCGCAATTCATCCGCGCCAAGGGGATCGATCTGATAGTCGATGCCACTCATCCTTACGCCGCGCAGATCAGCCGCAACGCCGTGGCCGCTGCCCGGATCGCCAGCATCGCGTGCTGGGCGCTACGCCGCCCCGCCTGGCAGGCGGGTCCTGGCGATGACTGGCGAGAGGTCGGCGACTGGGCAGAATTAATGACCGCCCTCGCCCCTTTCCAGCGTCCGCTGTTCACCCTCGGCCGCGAACCGTTGCAGCACATCCACGAGATTCCGGAGCATCAATTCTGGACGATGCGGGCGCTCGAAGCCTGCCCTGGCAACGCACGATGCGAAGTGATCGGGGCGCGCGGGCCGTTTCTTCTGGCCGATGAGCGAGATCTGTTTGCGCGTCGCGACATCGACGTGCTCATCAGCAAAAACAGCGGAAGCAGCGCCACCGAACCCAAGCTTGAAGTCGCACGGGAACGCGGGCTGCCAGTGCTGATACTCAAGCGACCGGACTTGCCTGAGGCGGACAGCATGTTTGGAGATGTAGGGGCGTTGCGGGAGGCGTTGGACAGCTTTTTGGCAAGACAATAAATATGTACCGCACCGAACTGATCGATTGAGGAGACACTCACTTCCCAAAAAGCAGATGGCCGGAAAGGTAACTTAAGCGTTACCATCACTTCGATGATTGATGTTCGAGAATACTTAACCAACGATCAGAAAAGCCCGTTTAACGCCTGGTTTTCTACTCTCCCAGCCGCGGCTGCGGTGAAAGTCAGTACAGCACTGGCGCGAATGGAGTCCGGCAACACTTCAAACATCAAATGGCTCGATGGATTAGGGGAATACCGGATCAACTGGGGGCCTGGATATCGAATTTACCTGATCCGGGAAGGCGAGCGATTGATCATCCTGTTCGGAGGCGGGACGAAGTCAGGGCAAAGCGCGGACATCAAGCGCGCCCGAACAATGATTGCGGACTTCAAGGCCCATAAAAAGCAAAGACATGAGCGAGGCGCCTGATGGCTCTGACCCGCAGCTACAGAACCACCACAATCGAGCGAAGTCAGCGCGACCCCGAGTTTGCCCAAGGGCTGCTCGATGAGGCCGCGACCCTTTTTCTCAATGGCGAGCCGGAAGTAGCCCGGATCTTGCTCCGTGATCTGGTCAACGCAACCTTGGGATTCGAGGCACTGGCGAAGGAAACCGAGAGGCCCAGCAAAAGTCTGCACCGGATGCTCTCTGCTCACGGCAACCCCAGCATGGATAATCTGGCAGCGATATTCGGGGCGATGCGTTCTTGGCTCAACGTCGAGATTCGCGTGACCGCTGTGCCAGCCCAATGAGCAATGTGCGACACAACGCCGCACCTCAGTTTTTTACTTATCAAGACCGTTCAGGCTAAATGGCCGACATGAAAGAACAACAAAAGAACGTCATACGCCTTAAACGTCGCCGAGCTATCGCCTGGATTGCGTGTTTCGCGCTGCTGTTCGGGATGCTGGCGATGCCGATGACGCCGACCATGCCGCGTTCGCAGGGCGAACAATGGGCATGGGGCAGTTTTTGTACCGGCAGTGGCGGCTCCCGTGTGCTCGCCACGCAAATCAGTACCGGCGATCAGCACCTCCCTGCCAATCAGCCCCACACGATCATGCAGCACTGCGCCTGCTGCTCAGGCTCTCTGACGATGGTCGCGGTCCCGACGGGCATGGGTTTCGGATTGTTTTCACTCGTTGAACCCGTACGCTTCCCGACGGCGGTGGTGGTCTTTCATGCCCCGCCGCGCCTGCAGTGGCCGACGCTCAATCCGCGTGCGTCTCCAAGAGTCTGACCGTTCGCTCGCGCTGTAACCTGCGTACTGAATGAAATGGAGACTGCGTTGTGTTGAAGATATTCACGCTGTTGGCGGCATTGCTGTTGCCGACCTGCTATGCCGAAGCTCATGATTTTACGAAGGGCCCGCTGACGATCGCCTCGCCCTGGTCGATGGAGCTGCCGCCGAATGCGCCTACCGTGGCCGCATACTTCGTGATCAGTAACACCGGTGCGGCCGATCGCCTGACCGGCGTGGACAGCCCGATCGCAGGATCCGCTCAGTTGCACGAGCACGTGAGCAAGGACGGTCTGATGAAAATGCAGCACGTCGAGACCGTCGAAATCCCGCCCGCAGGTCAGGTCACGTTCGCGCCGATGGCCTACCACGTCATGCTGCTGGATCTCAAAGACCGCTCCAGACTGGTTGACGGTCAGCGCTTCCCGCTGACCCTGCATTTCGAGAAGAGCGGCGATGTGACCGTCGACGTTCAGGTGCAGAAGCAGGCCCCGGATAGCACTGCTGCGACCCACGCCCATTAACGCTTCACCACGCTGGCTCTGAAAACGCTTGAGCACCACACCCGCAGCACGCAACCGAACAGCCAACGCTCCTCGCAGAATGCAGGGCGCGTGGCTGAGCCTGTTTGCGATGCTCATGATCTTCATCGGGCCGCTGATTTCCCAGTCGATGCCGATGGAACATCACCCCGGGATGCCCGCCACGATGGACATGTCGATGCCGTCAGGCATGGACATGCCCGGCGCGATGGAGATGGGCGCAAGCGAACACAGCGCACACCAACAGAGCAACGACGCCGCCGCCGATATCGATCATGTCATCTGGGCCAAGTGCGGATACTGCACGCTGTTGTTCAGTTGCCCGGCGCTGACCCAGACGCTGGCCGTCGTCGCACCGGTTCCACCCAGACCCGCCGATTTCTACAACGCCGTTCCGCAACGGGGCCATGCCCAGCGCAATGTCTTCGCGAACGCACGCAGCCGCGCCCCTCCGCTTTCGTCAGTCACCTGATTCGAACAATCCGCAATCGCTGCCCCATCAGGGCACGGCGTATTGCGCCGTGTTTATCCCTGACGGGAGCGCTTCACCATGTCCAGAACAAATGTGTCGTTCTACAACCTCGCGTGGCGATGGCATTTTTATGCCGGTCTGTTCGTCGCGCCTTTCATGATCCTGCTGGCGCTGACCGGGATCATTTACCTGTTCAAGCCGCAGCTGGATCCGTTGATGTACGGCGAGCTGCTGACCGTCAAACCCGGTCACCACATGCTGACGGCCGATGATCAGCAGAAGCGGGTCCTTGAAGCCTACCCTGATGCGCCGATCAGCAAGTACCTGCCGCCCGTGAATGCCCAGAGCAGTGCCCAGTTCGTGATCAAGCGCGAGGGGCGTGACGTTAACCTGTTCATCGACCCTTACACCGGCAAGATTCTCGGCACCCAGGATGCCAAGGACAATCTGCAAGCCATCGCCCGCGAGCTGCACGGCGAACTGATGATCGGCACTGTCGGTGATCGGCTGGTGGAGCTCGCAGCGGGCTGGGGGATCGTGCTGGTGGTTTCCGGTCTGTACCTGTGGTGGCCGCGCGGACGCTCGTCGGCCGGCGTGCTGTGGCCACGCGTCTCGGCCCGGGGCCGTGTGCTGTGGAGAGACCTGCACGCAGTAACCGGATTCTGGGGCTCGGTGGCGCTGCTGTTCATGCTCCTCAGCGGCATGACCTGGACCGGCATGTGGGGAAAAATGTACGCCGATGTCTGGAACACCTTCCCGGCCGCCATGTGGAACGAGGTGCCGAAATCTGACAAGCAGGCAGGGGATCTGAACAACGCCAGCGTCCAGACCGTGCCTTGGGCGATGGAAAACACCCCGATGCCGGTTTCTGCCGGGGGCGACCATGCCGAACACATGCATCATCACGGTACGTCCAGCGCCCCCGCCGCGCCGACGATCACCTTGCAGCGTATCGTCGACATCGCGCGCGAGCGCGCCATTGAGCCTGGCTACAGCATTACAGCGCCGAAAACGGCCGATGGCGTCTTCACCGTTTCCGTCTTTGCCGACGACCCGCGCAACGACGCCACGCTGCATGTGGACCAATACAGCGGCAAGGTATTGGCGGACGTGCGATACACCGATTACAGCGCGGTGTCGAAAGCGACCGAACTGGGCGTCATGCTGCATGAGGGCAAGATGTTCGGCTGGGTGAATCAGGCGATCATTCTGTTCATCTGCCTGATGGTGCTGCTCAGCTCGGTGAGTGGCATCGTCATCTGGTGGAAGCGTCGCCCACAAAACGGGTTCGGTGTTCCGCCGCTGCGCCATGACCTTCCTCGCTGGAAAATCGCGACGACCGTGATGGTGATCCTCGGCGTAGCCTTTCCGCTCGTCGGGATTTCCATGATGGCAATATGGTTGCTCGATCGGATAGCCATTTCGCGCTTTGCCAAAACGGCGACAACAGCTTAGATTGCGTCCTGCGGGGCCTGGTACCTTTTGGGTGGTTTAGTGATGAATTCCTCCTCATTTCCGGTTTCAGGCCCCGCCCTTCTCTTTGCCCGCTCACTGATGCGGCGCGTATCACGCTCCTGATGCCGTAAAAACCTGTCGACCCGGACAACATCTGCGCACCAGTTCAGCGCACCTTGCGCACCATCCCGCCAGCCAGACCCCAGATTGGTGCGACCGGCGCCGCTTTCGCGACGCTTTCATTCGATTTTGCGACGTTTACACGCTTGGCCCAGCCTTTGCTAAAGCCTAAGCAGACTCAACATCTGCACCGCCAACAGCCGTCATTATTAAAAAATCAAAGAATGGAGCTAGCCAATGAAGCGTCGTAGTTTGCTTAAAGCGTTCACCTTGTCCGCATCGATCGCCGCGATGGGTTTGACCTGGACGGCTCAGGCCGCTGACACCATCAAGGTCGGCATTCTGCATTCTTTGTCCGGCACCATGGCCATCTCCGAAACGTCCCTCAAGGACATGGCGCTGATGACGATCGATGAAATCAACGCCAAAGGTGGCGTCAACGGCAAGAAACTGGAAGCGGTGGTCGTCGACCCTGCGTCCAACTGGCCGCTGTTCGCTGAGAAAGCCCGTCAGTTGATCACTCAGGACAAAGTGTCAGTGGTGTTCGGCTGCTGGACCTCGGTATCGCGTAAATCGGTACTGCCAGTGTTTGAAGAGCTCAATGGCCTGCTGTTCTACCCGGTGCAATACGAAGGTGAAGAGATGTCGCCGAACGTGTTCTACACCGGCGCTGCGCCTAACCAGCAGGCGATTCCTGCGGTCGAGTACCTGATGAGCGAAGACGGCGGCGCAGCCAAGCGCTTCTTCCTGCTGGGCACCGACTACGTCTATCCGCGCACCACCAACAAGATTCTGCGCTCCTTCCTGCACTCCAAAGGCGTGAAGGACAGCGACATCGAAGAGGTCTACACCCCGTTCGGCCACAGCGATTACCAGACCATCGTGGCGAACATCAAGAAGTTCTCCGCAGGCGGCAAAACCGCTGTGATCTCCACCGTCAACGGCGACTCCAACGTACCGTTCTACAAAGAATTGGGTAACCAGGGTCTGAAAGCGACCGATGTTCCGGTGGTTGCGTTCTCCGTCGGTGAAGAAGAACTGCGCGGCGTCGACACCAAGCCTTTGGTGGGCAACCTGGCTGCCTGGAACTACTTCGAATCGGTCAAGAATCCGGTCAACACCAAGTTCGTCGCAGACTGGAAGGCGTACGCCAAAGCCCACAACCTGCCGAACGCTGACAAGGCAGTGACCAACGACCCGATGGAAGCCACTTATGTCGGCATCCACATGTGGGCCCAGGCGGTTGAGAAAGCCAAGTCCACTGACGTCGACAAAGTCCGCGAAGCCATGGCCGGCCAGACCTTCGCAGCGCCGTCGGGCTTCACGTTGACCATGGACAAGACCAACCACCACCTGCACAAGCCGGTGATGATTGGCGAGATCAAATCCGACGGCCAGTTCAACGTCGTCTGGAAGACCAAAGAGCCAATCCGTGCCCAGCCTTGGAGCCCGTTCATTCCAGGCAACGACAAGAAGCCTGATTACGCGGTGAAGAGTAACTGACACATTGTCGGGCCCCGCGCCCGACACCTCCTGTAGGAGCGCGGCTTGTCCCGCGATCTGGCGCGAAGCGGCAGTAAATCCATCACATGCGGTGTATCTCTCATACCGTGTTTGCAGGTTTTACGACGGGTCCGCCGATCGCGGGACAAGCCTCGCTTCTACAGAGTTTCCCGCGGCGTCATGTCATGCGGGTGCTTTCAGGACACCGATATGCTCAGATATATCCACCACCTTATCCTCGCGCTGTGCCTGTTGCTGCCCTTGGCAGCCCATGCAAGCGACGCCGGTGACTTTGTCGCGGCCGAATCCTCGCAACGCGCCGAACTGCTGGAAAACTGGGCGGCCAGGCCCGATCCGGCGCGCGTTGAATTGTTGATTGCCCTGCAGGAAGGCCGTGTCGCCGCTGACAGCAGCAATCGCGCCTTCATCCAGAATGGCGACGCCTTCACGGCGGTCGACCCCAATGCACCGGCGCTGGCCGACGCCCCGAACCCTGACCAACCTGAGACGATCAGCCTGAACAACCGCCTGCGCGGTCTGGTTGAAACCGCGCTGGCCAGTCACCAATTGCTTGCGGCCGACGCGAAACTGCGTCTGGCCGCAGCGCTGACCCTGCAAAAAAGCGCGCGTCCGGCGCAGCTTCCACTGCTGATGCAACAAGTCGCCAGCGAGAAGGATGATGCGGTGCATTCGGCACTGACCCTTGCGCTGGCGAACCTGCAGCTGGTCGACACCAGCCCGACGGTACGCTTGGCCGCAGTGCGCCTGTTGGGTGAAACCGGCGATCCGCTGGCCCGCACGCGGCTG
Organism: Pseudomonas sp. efr-133-TYG-103a; assembly: GCF_030209235.1. Lineage (NCBI taxonomy): Bacteria > Pseudomonadati > Pseudomonadota > Gammaproteobacteria > Pseudomonadales > Pseudomonadaceae > Pseudomonas > Pseudomonas sp. efr-133-TYG-103a. The sequence continues at coordinate 80,113 of NZ_JARVSK010000012.1, read as the reverse complement.
GAAAATCTGCTGGAGCCCAATGTCGAAACCGATCCCACGGTGCGCCTAGCGGCAGAAACCAGTCTGGCCCAAGTGAAACGCAAACTGATGATCGGCGAGATTCTCGGCCAGGCGTTCAGCGGCATGTCGCTGGGCTCGATTCTGCTGCTCGCGGCGCTGGGTCTGGCCATTACGTTCGGTCTGCTGGGCGTGATCAACATGGCTCACGGCGAGATGCTGATGCTTGGGGCCTACGCCACTTACGTCGTGCAGATCATGTTCCAGCGATACGCGCCCGGCGCGATCGAGTTCTATCCGCTGGTGGCGCTGCCGGTCGCGTTCTTCGTGACCGCGTGCATCGGCATGGCGCTGGAGCGCACGGTCATCCGTCACCTGTACGGCCGCCCGCTGGAAACCTTGCTGGCAACGTGGGGCATCAGCCTGATGCTGATTCAGCTGATCCGCGTGGTGTTCGGCGCACAGAACGTTGAGGTGGCGAACCCGGAATGGCTGTCCGGCGGGATTCAAGTGCTGCCGAATCTGGTGCTGCCGTACAACCGGATCATCATTATCGGCTTCGCGCTGTTCGTGGTGCTGCTGACCTGGCTGCTGCTGAACAAGACGCGCCTGGGCCTGAACGTCCGGGCCGTGACCCAAAACCGCAACATGGCCGCCTGCTGCGGCGTGCCAACCGGCCGCATCGACATGATGGCGTTCGGGCTTGGCTCCGGCATCGCAGGTCTGGGCGGCGTGGCCCTGAGCCAGATCGGTAACGTGGGCCCGGATCTCGGCCAGAGTTACATCATCGACTCGTTCCTGGTGGTGGTGCTCGGCGGCGTCGGTCAACTGGCCGGCAGCGTGACGGCGGCCTTCGGCCTGGGCATCGCCAACAAGATTCTCGAACCGCAGATCGGTGCGGTACTGGGCAAGATCCTGATCCTGGCGCTGATCATTCTGTTCATTCAGAAACGTCCGCAAGGCCTCTTCGCACTCAAAGGACGGGTGATCGACTGATGAACCAGCCAATGATGGTCACCGCCGCGCAACGCGCTGGCACCAAAGTCACGATCTCAGTGGGCGTGGTCATCCTCGCCCTGCTGATCGCCCTGCCGCTGCTGTCGCTGCTGCCCGAAAGCAACCCGCTGCAAGTCTCGGCCTACACGCTGACGCTGGTGGGCAAGATTCTGTGTTACGCCATCGTTGCCCTCGCGCTGGACCTGGTCTGGGGTTACGCGGGTTTGCTGTCGCTGGGTCACGGGCTGTTTTTCGCGCTGGGCGGCTACGCCATGGGCATGTACCTGATGCGTGAAGCGTCCGGCGACAGTCTGCCGGCGTTCATGACCTTTCTGTCGTGGACCGAACTGCCGTGGTACTGGGTCGGCACTCAGCATTTCCTCTGGGCCATGTGCCTGGTGGTGCTGGCGCCAGGCCTGCTGGCGCTGGTGTTCGGTTTCTTCGCCTTCCGCTCGCGCATCAAGGGCGTGTATTTCTCGATCATGACCCAGGCGCTGACCTTCGCTGGCATGTTGCTGTTCTTCCGCAACGAGACCGGTTTTGGCGGCAACAACGGTTTCACCAACTTCCGTAGCATTCTGGGCTTCAGCATCACTTCCCAAGGCACTCGCGCCGTGTTGTTCCTGCTCACGGTGGCATTGCTGGCGGGCAGTCTGTTCGTGGGCTGGAAGCTGGCGCGCAGCAAGTTCGGCCGCGTGCTGACGGCCGTGCGCGACGCCGAGAACCGCTTGATGTTCTGCGGCTACGACCCGCGTGGCTTCAAGCTGTTCGTCTGGGTTTTGAGCGCGGTGTTGTGCGGCCTGGCGGGCGCGCTTTACGTGCCGCAAGTCGGCATCATCAACCCGAGCGAGATGTCGCCCACCAACTCCATCGAGGCGGCGGTCTGGGTGGCGCTGGGCGGACGCGGCACGTTGATCGGGCCGCTGCTGGGCGCAGGTCTGGTCAATGGCATGAAAAGCTGGTTCACCGTGGCGTTCCCTGAATACTGGCTGTTCTTCCTCGGCGCGCTGTTCATCGTCGTGACGTTGTACCTGCCCAAAGGCGTTATCGGCCTGATCAAGAAAAGGGGCGAGCAATGAAAAGCACTCCGACTCCGGCATTCGATCCGGTGCTGGACCCTAACAGCGACGCCGGCACCAGTCGCGATGCCATCGGGCTGGGTCAGGTCGCAGGCCCGGGCCTGAACACTCGTCACGGCACCATCCTGACGCTGGAGAACATCAGCGTCAGCTTCGATGGCTTCAAAGCGCTCAACGATCTGCATTTGTACATCGGTGTCGGTGAGCTGCGCTGCATCATCGGGCCCAACGGTGCGGGCAAGACCACGCTGATGGACGTGATCACCGGCAAGACGCGCCCAAGCCACGGCACCGCCTGGTTCGGCGAGACGCTGGACCTGACGAAGATGAGCGAGGTGGAAATCGCTCAGGCGGGGATTGGCCGCAAGTTCCAGAAACCGACCGTGTTCGAGGCGCTGAGCGTGTTCGAGAATCTGGAACTGGCGCAGAAAACCGATAAATCGGTGTGGGCCAGTCTGCGGGCAAGGCTCAACGGTGAACAGCGCGACCGCATCAACGAAGTGCTGGAAACCATTCGCCTGACCGCGTCGGTCTCGCGCCCGGCAGGTCTGTTGTCCCACGGCCAGAAGCAGTTTCTGGAGATCGGCATGCTGCTGGTTCAGGACCCGCAGTTGCTGCTGCTCGACGAGCCGGTGGCGGGCATGACCGATGCCGAGACCGAGTTCACCGCCGAGCTGTTCAAGACGCTGGCGGGCAAGCATTCGCTGATGGTCGTCGAGCACGACATGGGCTTTGTCGGCACCATCGCCGACCACGTCACCGTGCTGCACCAGGGCAGCGTGCTGGCCGAGGGGTCGCTTGAAGAAGTGCAGGCCGATGAGCGAGTGATCGAGGTTTATCTCGGCAGGTGAGTGACAACACGGATGATCGTTCCCACGCTCCGCGTGGGAATGCATCCGCTGACGCTCCGCGTCAGAGAGGGGACGCAGAGCGTCCATTGCGGCATTCCCACGCAGAGCGTGGGAACGATCATCAAGTTTCTGGGTAACAAGCCATGCTCCAGATCGAAAAGCTTCACCAGTACTACGGCGGCAGCCACATCCTGCGCGGTCTGTCCTTTGACGTGAAGATCGGTGAGGTCACGTGCCTGCTGGGCCGAAACGGCGTAGGCAAGACCACGCTGCTCAAGGTGTTGATGGGCCTGCTGCCCGCCAAGGAAGGCGTGGTGCAATGGGAAGGCAAGCCGATTACCGGTTTCAAGCCGCATCAGCGCGTGCAGTCGGGCATTGCCTACGTGCCGCAAGGGCGTGAAATCTTCGGTCGCCTGACCGTCGAGGAAAACCTGCTGATGGGGCTGTCGCGCTTCCCCGGCTCCGAAGCCAAGGAAGTCCCGGCGTTCATCTACGAACTGTTTCCCGTGCTCTTGCAGATGAAACAACGCCGTGGCGGCGACCTTTCAGGGGGTCAGCAACAGCAGCTGGCGATCGGTCGCGCATTGGCCAGCCGCCCGCGCTTGCTGATTCTCGATGAGCCCACCGAAGGGATTCAGCCATCGGTCATCAAGGAAATCGGCGCCGTGATCAAGAAGCTGGCTGCCCGGGGCGACATGGCCATTCTGCTGGTCGAACAGTTCTACGACTTCGCCGCTGAGCTGGCCGATCAGTACATCGTCATGTCCCGAGGCGAAATCATCCAGCAAGGCCGCGGCGAAAACATGGAGGCCGAAGGCGTGCGTGGTCTGGTCACCATTTGACGCGCCGATCGGATAAGGTAGACGCCCGCTAAAACGATAATGAATCCATGAATCTTCCTGCCCACACCGCGCTGTTCACTCCCAGCTGGCATGCCGAGCTGGAGCTGGGCTATGGGCGCTTCGGCGACAGCACGCGACCTGTTCAGCGTCGCCACAAAGGTCCGCTTCGGGTGCAGAAACACCTGTACGCCGAAGGTCCGGAAGTCTGTCAGCACATCATCGTCCATCCGCCCGGAGGCATTGCCGGTGGCGACCGTCTGGACATCAGCGCCAGCGTCGGCGCCAATGCCTGGGCGCAACTGACCAGCCCGGGCGCTGCCAAGTGGTATCGCGCAGCGGGCCCGGCGTATCAACAACTGAACATCCGTGTGGCCGCGGGCGCGACGCTGGAATGGCTGCCGCAGGAGACGATCGTTTTCAGTCAGGCCAAGGCCGAACTCACGACGCAGATCGATCTTGAGGGCGATGCTCGTCTGCTTTACTGGGACGTGGTTGCACTGGGGCGCCCGGCCAGTGGCGAGCGCTTCGATCAGGGCCACTTTCAGGCGCATCTGGATATTCGCCGCGACGGCAAGTTGCTGTGGCACGAGCGCCAGCGCATCACCGGCGACGATGGACTGCTGGACTCTCCCGTTGGCCTTGGCGGTAAACCGGTGTTTGCGACGCTGATCGTGACTGGCGAAATCGATGCTGAATTGATGGAGCGTTGCCGCGCGCTGGCTGACCATTCGCCTGTACGCGGTGACTTGAGCCAGCTGCCGGGCTTGATCGTTGCTCGCTGTCTGGCCGACGAAGCCCTCCATGCGCGGGCCTGGCTGATCGAACTATGGAAGCTGCTGCGCCCTGCCCTGCTGGGCCGGGAGGCGGTGGCGCCGAGGATCTGGAGTACGTAACGACACCGTTCCCTTGTAGGAGTGTGGCTTGTCCCACGATCTGCCGGGGACCGGCAGCAAGCCCGGAAAGCGCGGTGTGTCAGACATACCCGGCCAGTAGGACTTACGATTGCTTCGCAACCGATCGCGGGACAAGCCACGCTCCTACAGAGGTCGCAGCGCTTTCATTTATTTGGTTTTGAAACGGAAAACAACATGGACCTGACTCCACGCGAAAAAGACAAGATGCTGATTTTCACCGCCGGCCTGGTCGCCGAGCGGCGGCTGGCACGGGGTCTGAAGCTCAATTACCCGGAAGCGATGGCATTCATTTCCGCAGCCCTGCTGGAAGGCGCGCGCGATGGCCAGACCGTCGCCGAACTGATGCACTACGGCACCACGCTGCTGACCCGCGAACAAGTGATGGACGGGATCCCTGAAATGATCCCGGAAATTCAGGTGGAAGCGACCTTCCCGGACGGTACCAAACTGGTCACCGTGCACCAACCGATTGCCTGATACGTCTCTGGAACAAGTGAAAACGAACATGACTTATACGATTCGTGACGCACTGCTGACTGACATGCCTGCCGTGCTGGACATCTACAACGACGCCGTTCTCAACACCACCGCGATCTGGAACGAACAGCCCGTGGACCTGGCCAATCGCGAGGCCTGGTTCGCCGCGCGTCAGGCCCAGGCTTACCCGATTCTGGTAGCAATCGATGACCTTCAACAGGTGGTGGGTTATTCGTCATTCGGCGACTGGCGCCCCTTTGAGGGCTTTCGTCACACCGTCGAACATTCGGTGTACGTGCGCGCCGATCAACGCGGCAAAGGATTGGGTCCGCTGCTGATGAGCGCACTGATCGAGCGGGCCCGCGCCTGCGACAAACACATGATGGTCGCCGCCATCGAAAGCGGGAATGCAGCGTCGATCGCCCTGCACGAACGCCAGGGCTTCATCACCACCGGCCAGATGCCGCAGGTCGGTACCAAGTTCGGGCGCTGGCTGGACCTGACTTTCATGCAACTGAACCTGTCGCCGGGTGCGTCCGCCCCGCCTTCGCAGGCCCCTGCAAACACCTGATCCGTTCCCCTCTGAAAGGACTTCTGCTCATGAACGCCGCTCAGCTCCGACGTGTCACCAGTGAAAGCTTTGCGCATTATCGCCACGGCCTGGTGGCGCTGTTACTTGACGCAGTGCATCACGGCGCGTCAGTCGGTTTCATGGCTGACCTGGGCGCCGACGAGGCCTATGGCTGGTGGGAAGACATCAAGACAGAGGTGGAACACGGCAAGGTATTGATGTGGGTGGTGGTGCAGGAAGAACAGGTCCTGGCCACGGTGCAACTGGCCCTCTGTCAAAAGGCCAATGGCCTGAACCGCGCCGAAGTGCAGAAATTGCTCGTGCTCCATCACGCGCGCCGTCGAGGGCTGGCGACGCAACTGATGCAGGCTGTCGAGCAGGCCGCGCAGCAGCACCAGCGCGGCCTGTTGTATCTGGATACCCTCGCGGGTTCGCCTGCGGAAGATTTCTATCGCGCGCTGGGTTACGAGCTGTCCGGCAAACTCCCGGACTACGCCTGCAACCCGGACGGCGAATATCACGCCACCGCCATTTACTACAAGTTACTGTCGAGGAAGAGCGCATGATTCCTGGTGAATACCAGATCCAGCCCGGCGAGATCGAGCTCAACGCCGGACGCCGGACAATCACCCTCAGCGTGGCCAACAGCGGCGACCGGCCGATCCAGGTTGGCTCGCATTTCCATTTTTTCGAAACCAACGACGCGCTGACCTTCGACCGAGCGGCCAGTCGCGGCATGCGCCTGAACATTCCCGCCGGCACCGCCGTGCGCTTCGAGCCGGGTCAGGCGCGCGAGGTCGAGCTGGTGGACCTGGCCGGATTGAGGCGGGTTTTCGGTTTTGCCGGACGCGTGATGGGGAATCTCTGATCTCCGTCCTCTGAACTGACGTCATCGCGAGCAAGCTCACTCCTACAAGTCACATAACGCCCTGTAGGAGAGCTTGCTCGCGATAGGCCGCGCTGCGGTCAACCAGAACACATCTAAGGATGCAGCATGAAAATTTCCAGACAAGCCTACGCCGACATGTTCGGCCCTACCGTCGGCGACCGTGTGCGTCTGGCGGACACTGAGCTGTGGATCGAGGTCGAGCAGGACTTCACTGTCTATGGCGAAGAAGTCAAATTCGGCGGCGGCAAAGTCATTCGGGACGGCATGGGCCAAGGCCAGTTACTCGCCGCCGAAGTGGTCGACACACTGATCACCAACGCGCTGATCGTCGATCACTGGGGCATCGTCAAAGCTGACGTGGGCCTCAAGGACGGCCGCATCGCTGCAATCGGCAAAGCGGGCAACCCCGATATACAGCCGGACGTCACGATCGCCATTGGCGCCGCAACCGAAGTCATCGCTGGCGAAGGCATGATCCTCACCGCAGGCGGCGTCGACACGCACATCCACTTCATCTGCCCGCAGCAGATCGAAGAAGCGCTGATGAGTGGCGTGACCACCATGATCGGCGGCGGCACGGGGCCGGCAACCGGCACCAACGCAACGACCGTCACGCCCGGACCGTGGCACATGAAACGCATGCTCCAGGCCGCCGAGGCCTTCCCGATGAACATCGGCTTCACCGGCAAGGGCAACGTCAGCCTGCCAGAGCCGTTGATCGAGCAGGTGAAAGCCGGCGCCATCGGCCTCAAACTCCACGAAGACTGGGGCACAACGCCTGCGGCCATCGATAACTGCCTCAGCGTTGCCGATCAATACGATGTTCAGGTGGCGATTCACACCGACACCCTGAACGAGTCCGGCTTCGTCGAAACCACCCTTGGCGCGTTCAAGAATCGCACCATCCATACCTACCACACCGAAGGCGCCGGTGGCGGTCACGCGCCGGACATCATCAAGGCCTGCGGCTTCCCCAACGTGCTGCCGAGTTCGACCAACCCGACCCGGCCGTTCACCCGCAACACCATCGACGAGCACCTGGACATGCTGATGGTCTGCCATCACCTGGACCCGAGCATCGCCGAGGACGTGGCCTTCGCCGAGAGCCGCATCCGTCGGGAAACCATTGCCGCCGAAGACATTCTTCACGACCTGGGCGCGTTCTCGATGCTCAGCTCTGACAGTCAGGCCATGGGCCGCGTCGGCGAGGTGATCATGCGCACCTGGCAGACCGCCGACAAAATGAAGCGCCAGCGCGGGCCGCTGCCGGGCGACGGCGAAGGCAACGACAACTTCCGCGCCAAGCGGTACATCGCCAAATACACGATCAACCCGGCAATCACCCACGGCATCAGTCACGAAGTGGGCTCGATCGAAGTCGGTAAATGGGCCGACCTGGTGCTCTGGCGCCCGGCGTTCTTCGGCGTCAAACCGACGCTAATCCTCAAAGGGGGTTCCATCGCCGCCAGTTTGATGGGCGATGCCAACGCGTCGATCCCGACACCTCAACCCGTCCACTACCGCCCGATGTTCGCCAGTTACGGCAGCTCGCTGCACGCCAGCAGCATCACCTTCATCAGCCAGGCGGCAATGGACGCAGGCGTTCCCGAGCAACTGGGCCTGAAGAAACAGATCGGCGTGGTCAAAGGCTGCCGCAGCGTCACCAAGGCGGACCTGATCCACAACGATTATCTGCCCAGGATCGACGTCGATCCGCAGACCTACCAGGTCAAGGCAGATGGCGTGTTGTTGTGGTGTGAGCCTGCTGACGTACTGCCGATGGCGCAGCGGTACTTTCTGTTCTGACGCTCAGCTCTCTGCAAAAGCGCTTGCCCGCGATGGCGATAAGTCGGCACCGTCCATGTCAGGACAGTCCGACTCGCAGGCGAGCGCGGCCTACAGGTGCATGTAGGGGGTTATGCACAAATCCCCTGTACTTCCTGCAACAACATGGCGTTAAGATGGCCGCCTCGCCCCTCATCGCCCCACCAGCAAGGTAGTCCCCCATGCGTCTTTCCGATTTCATTGTTGGGAACGTGGACCGTATCGTCGACGAATGGGAAACGTTTGCCGCAACGCTGACGCCGGCTGCCGATTCGATGAGCTCGGTGGAGCTGCGCGACCACGCCAAGGCGATCCTGCTTGCTGCGGCGCGGGACATGAATACCGCCCAGACCCAGGCCGAACAGATCGCCAAGGCTCAGGGAGAGGACGTCGGCAAGTCGCCCACGCTGGATCAGGCAGCCGCCAGTCATGGCGAGCTTCGTCACACGGTCGGTTTTGATCTGGTGCAGATGACTTCCGAGTTCCGGCACTTGCGCGCCACCGTGATTCGTTTCTGGGTCGAAAGCCTGGGCGCGCCACAGATCAGCCATTTTTCCGACATGATCCGGTTCAACGAGGCCATCGACGAAGCGTTGGCCGAATCCACCGCGGCCTACGCCGATCGCGTCACGCGCTCTCGGGACATCTTTCTCGCGATTCTCGGTCACGACCTGCGCGCGCCCCTGCAGGCCATCAGCATGTCGTCGGAAATCCTGATGCGCAAAGCCGGTTTGAGCGATGCCGACATGGCGTACGTGACCCGGATCAAGAGCAGCAGCCGACACATGGCAACGATGGTCAGCGACTTGCTGGAGTTCGTCCGCAGTCGACTGGGCGTGTCTTTGCCCATCGAGCGCAAGCCGATGGAGATGACCGTGGCCTGCCGCGATGCCATCGATGAAGCCAGCGCGGGGCATCCGGGCTGCGATCCCGATTTCACCAGCAGCGGCGACACTCAAGGCGACTGGGACCGCTCACGGATCGATCAGATGCTGCAGAACCTGATCGGCAACGCCCTGCAACACGGCGCCTCGACCCACAAGATCACGGTGTCCTTGGTGGGCAGCGAAAGCCACGTCAGCCTTTCAGTGCACAACGATGGCGAGCCCATCGCTCAAGAGGCGATCGGCAGCATTTTCGATCCGCTGGTGCGCTCGCTCAACGAAGAAGCTGGCACCCGCAACCCCTCCACCAGCCTTGGATTGGGGCTTTACATCGTCAAGGAAGTGGTCAACGCTCATAACGGCAGCATCACCGTGACGTCGAACTTCGGCGACGGGACCACCTTTATGGTGGTGTTGCCGAAGAGAGCCTGACCTGGAAAACGCGCACTCTGCGCCGCATTACCCAAGTGCACCGCGCTCGAATGTAGGACCGGCTTTAGCCGGGAAAGCGCAGGGCGTCACGCCGCGAATATGAGGGTGCGCCAACCGGCCTCTTCCCGGCTAAAGCCGGTCCTACAACGCATGTCCCGCGCACAACTGCGGTGCTATGCCGCGTAACCCAAGTGCACCGCGCTCGAATGTAGGACCGGCTTCAGCCGGGAAAGCGCAGGGCGTTACGCCGCGAATGTGATGGTGCGCCAACCGGCCTCTTCCCGGCTGAAGCCGGTCCTACAACGCATGTCCCGCGCACAACTGCGGTGCTATGCCGCATAATCCAACAGCACCGTGCTCGACCTGTAGGACCGGCTTCAGCCGGGAAAGCGCAGGGCGTCACGCCGCGAATATAAGGGTGCGCCAACCGGCCACTTCCCGGCTGAAGGCGGTCCGGCTTCAGGACAGGAAGCAGAACGCCTCAGCCTTCCAGAAACCGTCCCAGCCGCTGTTTGAGCATGCGGTTTTCGGCGCGCACCTGTTCGAGCTCGTCCAACAGATTCAACGCCAGCGCCACCCCGTCCCATTCCAGTTCCAGATCGTTGTGAAGCTTGACCGCGCGCTTGGCAACCGACAACGAATAGGTGTCGAACACCCAATCGTCCGGTCGCTGTCCCTGGGGCTCGAGAATGCCGTGCTCGACAATCTCGATGACGAAGGCGGCCGGCAAATCGACCACCTGACAGAATTCCTGCATGTCTACGACCAGGGTATCGCTCATGATCAGCTACTCCAGTGAGCCCTCGGATCGAATGCGGCCTTGTCGGCCAGCTTCTCCCAAAGGGCTTTGGTGGCGTCATCGGTGGACTTGGGCATGACGATCTTCAACTGCGCAAACAGATCGCCGCGCTGGCCCTGCTTATTCAACAGACCGTTACCTTTGACCCGCAGTCGCTGGCCGCTCTGGCTGTCCGGACGAATGGTCAGGTTGATCTTGCCCGTCAGCGTCGGCACCGCCACTTTCGCGCCCAGCGCCGCTTCCCACGGCGCCAGGGGCACCGTGATGATCAGGTCGTGGCCTTCGACATCGAATTTGGGGTGCGGCGCCAATCGGATGGTCAGGTACAAGTCGCCGTTCTCACCGCCCGCGATGCCCGGTGCACCCTGGCCCTTGAGCCGGATGCGCTCGCCATCGGTGACGCCGGCCGGGATCTTCACGTTCAGGGTCTTGGTGATATCGGCCATCCGCTGACCATTGGCACTGTGCTGCGGCACCTTGAAGCTGACCTGCTTGGACTCGGTCGACAGCGTTTCCTCAAGAAATATAGCCAGTTCCATTTCCACGTCTTGCCCTCTACGGCCGGTGCTGCGCGTACGCCCGCCCTGTTGCCCACGATTGCCGAAGATCGAGCTGAAGAAGTCGGAAAAGTCTCCGCCCTCGAAACCGCCGCTGTTGAATCCGCCGCCTCCCGCGCCGCGCCCCTGCCACCCTGGAGGCGGCTGGAACCGGCCCTGCTGGCCGTACTTGCGGATGTCGTCGTACTCGGCGCGCTTTTCAGGGTCGCTCAGCGCTTCATAGGCCTCGGACGCTTCTTTGAATTTGTCTTCAGCGCCAGGCTCTTTGCTGACATCGGGGTGATACTTGCGCGCGAGCTTGCGATAGGCGGTCTTGATGGTTTTCTCGTCCGCCGTCGGCTCTACGCCAAGAATCTTGTAATAGTCTTTGAAGTCCATCTAACGGTCACCCATTCCGGAGTATCCAGCACAGTTGCGTACCGCGTTACCAGATGAGAACGCCGGTCGCGCTGAATGTTGCAAGGTTATCGGCACACGGCCTCACGTGCTTGAAACGGGTTTCAAACCGGGCCGAATGCAATGAAGAGTTGCCTGCAAGATTGGGGGTGCCAGGCGCTGATTCAAGCTGTCGTTGTGAAATAGACGCCTGTTGCGCGAAAAACCGACGTCGCGCCCTACGAATCCGGCGCCCACTCGCATACACTGCGCGGCCGTTTTTTTGACCGGAACGCAGAACATGAGCACCCCATCCCCAGCCCGTGCCCTTGGCATCGACTTCGGCACCTCCAACTCCACGGTCGGCTGGCTGCGCCCAGGAGCGGAAACGCTGATCGCGCTGGAGGACGACAAGATCACCCTGCCTTCGGTGGTGTTCTTCAATATGGAAGAGCGCCGCCCGGTCTATGGCCGGCTGGCCCTGCATGAATACCTGGAAGGGTATGACGGCCGCCTGATGCGCTCGCTCAAGAGTTTGCTCGGTTCCAAGCTGATCAAGCACGACACCAGCGTGCTGGGCACCGCGATGCCGTTCAAGGACTTGCTCGGGCTGTTCATCGGCGAACTGAAAAAGCGCGCGGAAGCGGCGGCCGGTCAGTCGTTCGAGCACGTGGTACTGGGTCGGCCGGTGCATTTTGTCGACGACGACGCTGCGGCCGATCAGGAAGCCCAGGACACCCTGGCCGAGGTCGCACGCAAGATTGGCTTCAAGGAGGTCTCGTTTCAGTTCGAGCCTATTGCGGCGGCTTTCGACTATGAGTCGACGCTTGAGCGTGAAGAGCTCGTACTGATCGTCGACATCGGCGGGGGTACGTCGGACTTCTCGCTGGTACGCCTGTCCCCGCAGCGTCGGCGGGTCGATGACCGCCAGAGCGATATCCTGGCCACCGGCGGCGTGCACATCGGCGGAACCGATTTCGACAAGCAACTGAGCCTGCAAGGTGTAATGCCGCTGTTCGGTTACGGCAGCCGGATGAAAAGCGGCGCCTACATGCCCACCAGCACGCACATGAACCTGGCCACCTGGCACACCATCAACTCGGTGTACTCGCAGAAGTCGCAGCTGGCGCTGGGTAGCATGCGCTATGACATCGAGGACACGCTGGGCATCGATCGCCTGTTTAAACTGATCGAACAGCGCGCCGGGCACTGGCTGGCGATGGAAGTGGAAGAGACCAAGATTCAGCTCACCCACGCTGCCAATCGCGTCGTGCCGATGGACCGCATCGAAACCGGCCTGAACGTCGATTTGACCCGCGAGCTGTTCGAGTCATCGATCGATGCGTTGCTGGAGCGTGTGCGCGAGAGCGTCACCCGCCTGCTGGGCGATGCCGGGGTGGGTGTGACGGATGTCGACACGGTGTTCTTCACCGGCGGTTCGAGCGGCATTCCGGCGCTGCGCAACAGCGTGTCGGCCATGCTGCCCAACGCCCGACATGTCGAAGGCAATATCTTCGGCAGTATCGGCAGCGGCCTGGCGATCGAAGCGAAGAAGCGCTACGGCTGAGACGCCACTGCACGGAACCGTAGGAGCGCGCTTGCCCGCGAAGAGGTCTGAACCGGCGACATGGATGTCGCCTGACAGAACCCGACCGCGGGCAAGCGCGCTCCTACAGGCAGTGTTATCCGGCAGTCAGACCAGCTCGGCCTTGCGCAACTCGCTTTTCAGATACGCGTAATAGATCGGCCCGGCCACTACGCCCGGCAGGCCGAACGCTGCCTCGAATATCAACATCGCCAGCAGCAACTCCCACGACTTGGCGCTGATTTGCCCGCCGACGATCCGTGCGTTGAGGAAATACTCGACCTTGTGGATCACGATCAGGTAACCCAGCGCCGCGAGCGCGACCCAGATCGACAGCGACATGCCGACGATGAAAATCAGCGTGTTGGACATCAGGTTGCCCACCACCGGCAGCAGCCCGAGCAGGAAGGTCAGGACGATCAGCGTCTTGGTCAGCGGCAGGTGCACGCCACACAACGGCAGAATCACCGCCAGGAAAACCGACGTGAACGCGGTGTTGAGCAGCGATATCTTGATCTGTGCAAAAACGATGTTGCGAAACGCCTGGCTCAGCAGGTGCAGACGCTCGAATAGCGCGGCGGCCAGTGGCTTGCGTTTGGTGACATCGGGAATGCGTTGCAGCGCGATGATTGCGCCCAGCACCATGCCGATCAGCAGAGTGACGAACATGTGCGCAGCGCCCTTGCCCAGCAACTGCAACTCGCCGATGTGCTTGGTCAGCCAGGCGCTGAGCGACACCTGAAATTCGGTGGCGCTGGCGGGCAGGTAATTGTCGATGAAGGGGGGCAGCTGACCGCGTGCGCGATCAACCAGAATCATGAATTTGTCCAGCGAAGCGCCCGGATTCTCGGCTTCGTGCAGCACGAAACTGATCGCACCGGCAAACAGCAACGCCAGCACACTGACCACCAGCGTGCCCAGCAATGCCACTGCCAGCCAACGCGCCCGTTCGCCGGCGATCAGACGTTGCAGTTGCGGGGTGAGCATGTCGACCAGTTCGTAAACCAGCAAACCGGCGAGAAGGCTGGGCAGGAGTTTGAGCGGTAACACCAGCAGCAGACCACCGAACACCAGGATGCAACTGGCCAGATACACATGACGCGGCGAAAACGTTGGCATACAGCCTCAAAACGAGCGGCTTGAAAAGATGGGCAGTCTGCCAGCCTTCCCGGTCGAGAACCAGCGTCGAGACGCGTCGTTAGTCGCACAGACTGTCATGCAGCGACCTGTGGACGCGACTTCATTTGCCATCGGCCATTGCGGGCAACACACCCGCATCGGTTTCAATGCCGCCAGGCGAACGAATTCGCACTCTCAGCCCCTGCACCGTAGCAATAATCGGGTGACAAATGCCTCACTTTTTCTTCAGGCAATCGCTCATGAAAGCCTTGCGCTCATCGCCCTTCAACGCCTGTGTCGACGCGGTGGCGTTGCAGGTTTTCATCTTTTCCTGCTGAGTCGCGGCGGGCGCTGGCGCGGCCTTCAGGCAGGTACTCATGAAGGCCTTGCGTTCATCGCCCTTCAACGATTTGGCCGTCGCATCGGCGTTGCAGGTGGTCATTTTCTGCTGTTGCGCGGTGGCGGCATAACCTTGAACACACATCAGCAAGCCCATGACCAGCAATGGAGCACGCAGCATTTTCATCGACTTTCTCCAGGACCGCCGCGCCCCGCGCAGCTTTCTGAGGAGTGTAGTCAAAAATGTTGCGGTATATTTCAAGCAATCCGCACCCTGGACTGGACGCCCGTTGTGACAAGCCGATAATGGCGCCTCATTCAACTCGCGGCGCCGCCATGCAATACCTTTATCCACTGCTCACGGTCATGATCTGGGCAGGCAATAACGTCATTACCAAAGCGGCTGCAGGTCGAATATTCCCTGCGGAGATCGGATTTTATCGCTGGGTGCTGGCCGGTTTGCTGTTCACCCCGTTCCTTCTCGGACCTGTGCTGCGCAATCGCGCGAAGATCAAACCGGTGATCGGCAAGATCGCGATTCTCGGCGTGCTGGGCATGGCGATCTATCAGAGCCTGGCGTACTACGCCGCCAACATCACCACGGCCACCAACATGGGGATCATCTTGTCCCTGGTGCCCGTCATGACGCTGGGCATGTCGATCGCCACGCTCGGCACGGCACTGACTGCCGGGGCGTTGATCGGCGCGATCGTCTCTTTTGCAGGCGTTTTGCTGGTGGTTTCTCAGGGGAGTTGGGGCGTACTGATCGCGCACGGCGTGAATCTGGGTGATCTGATGATGCTGGTCGCGACCCTTGCCTACGCAACCTACAGCACGCTGCTGAAGAAGTGGCAGCTGCGCTTGCCGCCGCTGCAGCTGCTTTACCTGCAGATACTGGTGGCCATCGTCGCGCTGTTTCCACTGTTTGCGCTGTCGCCAAAAACCGGGCTCAACCCCAGCAACATTCCGCTGGTGCTGTATGCGTGCATCCCGACATCAATGGTGGCGCCGTTCCTGTGGATGAAGGCCATCGGCATTCTGGGCCCGAGCCGCACGACATTGTTCTTCAACCTGGTGCCGATCCTTACCGCGCTGGTCGCGGCGCTGGCGCTGGGCGAGCAACTGGCGTCGTATCACTTCATCGGCGGAGCCCTGACGCTTGGCGGCGTGATCCTGGCGGAACGCTGGACCACGCCATTGCGCACAAAGCCTGTCCGCAGCCCTGAATGATCAGGCTTCGTCGGCGCTGCCGGCAGCGTGAATCGAGACGTCGGTGATTCCCGCCACATGGGGCAGGTCCACGTGCGGGTTGCCTGCATCCAGCGGATCGTCATCGACCGCAACATGGTGCTTGTGCGCCAGCTCGTGGACCACCTCGATGATGGGCACATCCAGATCGTCGATCACATCGACATGATGTTCGCCCGCCAGTGTGTATTCGATTTCGTACGTTTCTCTTTCGCTCATCGCCTCACTTCCTTAGCGATCCCTGATGGATCGACTGATCACGAACAACGGCTGCAATGTCAAAGACCAGCGGCTTTCAAACGTGCGGCGTGCTCGAGAAACAACCCCACGGGATTGGCTCCCTTGCCCACCAGACCGAGGTGCTGGTTGACGATATCGAAATGGTCGAGCGGGTAGTCATCACCGATGACAGTGCCCAAGTGCGAACTGAATCGCCCGACCATGCCATCAGATTGACCCCGCTCTTTCGTGAACGTGCGAGCGAATATTCGGCAGGTGAGATTAGTGGTATCGAACCGGTTCTTACCGCGATCCGTTCGCCCTGGCTGCAAGGTGCCGGACCAGGAGTAATAGCGCACGCCGTTGACCAGCTCCGCGCCCTGCCCGCCCCATGTTTTCGGCAACCCCTGAGGAAACAACCTGTTGAAGCGTGCCACGCCGCGTGTGGTCAGCGAGTGATGCGCGGCGTCGACATCGGTGGGCAGCCGGGTTCCGCGATAGCCGGTGTCCAGCAGGCCCATGAGCAAAGTGGTCAGGCGAATCGCTGCGTTGACCAGACGTCCTTTTACGGTGTGCGGGGGATAGTGCGCTTCCAGATAATCCGCCAGCTCCGAGCCATGGTTGGGTCCCGCAATGGAAGTGACCGACGCGACAAGGTCGGGACGAACCCCGGCCACGTAGCGGATGGTCAGGGCGCCCTGGCTGTGGCCGATCAGGTTGACCCTGGCAGCACCGGTTTCCCTGACGATTTCCTGTACGCGCGCCAACAGTTGCTCGCCGCGTATTTCGGTGGAGTTGACCGCCGAGACCATTACCGGGATCACCGTGGCCCCGCCCTTGCGCAGCGCCGGCACGATGCCGAACCAGTAGGGGTAAACCACCAGTTTCACGAATCCCAACAAACCTGGCACCAGCACGATCGGATAACGCGTGGCCTGTTCTTGCGTCATGAGCGACTGATCCTTGTGCTGCATTTTAGAAGCGAGCTTGCCCGCGGTGGCCTCTGGCCGGCCACGGCTTGCTGCGCTTGCATCGACAACTGCGTGAGAAAGCGCGCCCATACAGACACTAGCCGCAAACCATGCCTCAATGATGACAAATGCGTGTAATGCCCCATCGCCATCAATTTGATCGAACTCTTTCACTTGCTCGCCGCTCATAACTGCATCGGCCAACGTGGCCTTTCCTGTGGAGTGACGGTTATGTACAAGCAATCTCTGGCAGTCGTGTTTGCAATGGCCGCAATGGCCGGCTGTACGTCGACAACCCTGCAGAACCCGGTGGACTTCGCGACCTATCGCAATGAGCCGCTGGTCAAGCAAGTCGACACCGGCATGACCGAGCAGCAGGTTCTGACCATCGGCGGCGAGCCGTCCACACGCTTGCAGCGCAAGGTGCATCCAGGCACCTGCAACAACTACATCCTCAACAAAGAAGGTCATCAGCAGGCCTACTACGTGAACTTCGACGCCAATGGCCGCGTGGACAGCAAAGGCTTCATGACCTGCGAGCAGCGTGAAACCAACGAGAAAACGATGTAACGCGACGCAAGCCCAGTGGTTGGAGTGGCAGCGCGGCGGCGACCTCGAAAACAAATAAAACTTTTGCCCGCGCACGCCACTCACACCTTAAGACCCGATCTTGCCGGGCCGCTGTCAGGCATCACACGACAGCGGCATCAAGAGCGAGACGGCAACCGGATTAGCCCCTGGAGATAATGATGAGCGAAGTACAGCAATTAACCGACATCAGCACCCTGCGAGAGCGCGCGCGCCACAACGTTGAAAACGGTGCCGTGACCGAAGGCTACGATGGCGACCGTGAAGAAATCATTCGCCTGCTCAATGCATCGCTGGCGACCGAATGGGTTTGCGTGCTCCGCTACAAGCGCCATTACTACATGGCCAAAGGTGTGAAAGCCCAGGTAGCGGCAGCCGAATTTCTGGAGCACGCCGAGCAGGAAGCCGAGCATGCCGACAAGCTGGCTGAACGTATCGTGCAACTGGGCGGCGAGCCCGAGCTCAACCCCGACCTGTTGTCGAAGAACTCCCACGCGCAATACGTCGCGGGCAACACGCTGAAAGAAATGGTCACCGAGGACTTGATTGCTGAACGTATCGCAATCGACAGCTATCGCGAGATCATCCAGTACATCGGCGACAAAGACCCGACCACCCGCCGGATCTTTGAAGAGATCCTGGCGCAGGAAGAAGAACACGCCGATGATATGGCGGATATTCTTGACGGTCTGTAACGTCGAGCAGCAATGCGAAAGCCAGGACCTGAGTCCTGGCTTTTTTATGGGTTGCAACTATGTGCACGCTGCAAAAGTGTGGGAGAGAGCCAATTGTCTTGTACGCCCCCGCAATCGGCTGCGCAGCAGGTGTAAACCAGACCCGGCATTACGCCTGACAAACAGCATTCACCGATTTTGCTGCCGGTTCCCGGCAGATCGCGGGCAAGCGACGCTCCTACGCCTTCGGCAGAAGCGGCTTGCTGCCAGGATTCACGGCTGTTGGTTCGTCCTGCGCAACTGCGGCTTGTCCGCAGAGTTAGCCGACACCGCATATCTCGGCGGGGAGCTGCTCGCGAAGAGGCCGGTACATTCGTTGGAGATGTAGCGTCTGGAAGTCAACCCTCGCGAGCAAGCTCGCTCCCACCGGTTCGGGTGCCTGGCGCGAGACCACGCCATGCCGCAATGCCCTTGTGGGATTGAGCTTGATCAGGGCAGCCATCGGACGAAGATTGACTTCTAACCACATCTCAACGGCCTGCACCGGCTCTTCCCGGCTAATGTCGGTCTTACGGTCGCCGCTAGCTTTTCGTAGGACCGGCTTTAGCCGGGAAGGCGTACGTCGTCGATCGATGGGACGGTAAGACAGTTGGCTCAGTCCCAGAAGCTGGATCGGCGCATGTCGAAACTACATGTCGAAACTACTGAACAGTCTTCGGCGCCTTGCCCGAACGCATTTGCTCGAGCAATGGAGCGCACTGGTTCGGTTCGCCGCCGCTCGGCGCGACCAGCGCCAACAAGCCGGCAGCAGGGCCTACCGCTGCGCCCAACAGAACCATGCCCGCGCCGCGCAACAGCAGCGGGCCTGATTGCACGCCGGCGCTCGGTTTGATGAACGGTCCGCGAACATACAGCGGCGAGCGCAGCGAGAACACGCGGAAGCCTTTGGACTCGGGACTGACTTTCATGTCCAGTTGCTCAGTCTTCATGTTGGCTGTGCCGTCGATATAGATGATCGCGTTTTCGGTGTCGAACACGAACAGCTTGGTCGTTGCCAGCCCGTCCTTGATGCCCAGATCGGATGCCGCGCAGTTGATCTTCACTTCCTTGTCGCCGAACAGCGTACCGACGATGTAATTACCGACGTTAAGGCCCGCAATCTCCATCAGGTCGCGGCTGATCGCACCATCGTTGACCAGCATCTTCAGCTCGCCGTTCGCGGTCCCCAGCAACGCCGCGACCGAGTTGCCCTTGCCACTGATGTCGGCATCGCCGTTGAGCTCGCCGAAACTGGTTTTCATCGGCTCGAACGTCGGGAACAGCTGCTTGAGCTTGAAGTTGCGCGCCGTCAGTTTCGCGCGGCCTTCCAGCGGCTGGGTGTGGCCGTTGAGTTTGATATCGGCATCGAGCTTGCCCCCTGCGACGCCGAAACGCAGTGGCTGCAAGCTCAACTGCCCGTCGTTGAGGACCACGTGGGTGTAAAGGTCGGTGAACGGCAACTCGGCACTTTGCACAATCTTCTTGCCGGTAAATTCCACGTCGGCGTCCATCGCGCTCCAGCGGTCGGTCTTGAACTCTTCCACAGGCAAGACTTTGTCCGCTGGCTGCTTGCTCTCGCCGCCACGGCTTTTCTGTTCGGCGTTGGAATCGGCGCCAATCAGCGGCTTGAGGTCAGCCATCAGCAGTTGATTTGAAACCAGGGCGCCCGTGAGTTTGGGCCGTGGCTGACTGGCGACGAACCCGAGATCGCCATGGATGTCGCTGTCGCCGATCTTGCCGTTGAAGCCTTTGTACTGAAACGAGGCACCCGCCGCATCGTGCAGCTTGGCAATCAAGCGACCATCGGTTGAGTACGGTGGGGAATCGGGCAGCGTCACGCCGGTCAAGGGGTACAGATTCCCCAGGCTGTCGCCGGAGAGCTTCAGCCGCAGGTCTAGTTCGCCCAGATTTTGCGGGTCGGTGACAGTGCCGGCCACTGCAACGCGCGTATTGCCCGCGCTGACATCCGCCTGGACCGGGAAAGGCAAGGCTGCATCTTTGAGTGCCAGCAGGCCGCCGACTTTGCCGGTGCCGTTGAGCTTTTGCCCGTGATACTGACCTTTGGCGGTGAAACCAAATGCGTAGTCCTGAGCCGAGGCACCTTTGTCCTGGACCTTCTTGGCTTCGCTGCTGCCGACGATGTCACTGAACGGAATCGGCTTGCCCAATGGATCGATCACCACGTCGACCGCGGTGTTGATCATCTGATCGTTGTAGCTGACGAACCCCTTGTCGAACCCTATCGAGCCGATATCCAGCACCCAGCTTGACGGCTCGGCGTTCGGGTCACTTTTCGGCAGGTCGAATACCCAGTTGGCGCGACCATCGGCCAGCCGCTCGATTCTGGCGTTGGGTTCGGTCAGATCAATGCGCGGAATCACCACGCGCTGGGCAAGCAGCGGCAAGGGCGAGAGGCGCAGTTCGACACGCTTGAGCGTGACCATTTGCGGATTTTTCGACCAATCGGGATTACCCAGCGCAATGTCTTCAGCCGACATGTGAGGCCAAGGCACCCAGGCCCGCCAACCGCCTTCGTCAGGCTCGCGGCGCCAGAGCACGGCCAGGTTGCCATTGATCGCGAACGGTCGATGCAACTCGGCAGAGACCTTTTCATTGATGGTCGGCTTGAGCCGGTTCCAGTCGAAAGTGGCGATCACAATGATCAGGATGGCCAGCAAAAGCACCATAATGGCGGCTGTCCAGGCGAAAATCTTACGGCCTCGCGTCATTGCGTTTTCTCCCCAAATACCGACGCCCCTTCCTGGCTGCGTCTTACACGTCTTAAGCCCTTCGACTGACAAAAGCCCTGTGGGTTTGATGAAATCTGGAAATGACTGCTCACAAAGTTCCGTACGCGCTCGCGACCCGCTGCCAGGCGGGCTTTTCAAAAACGCTGAAAGCCGCGTCCTGCAAGGCCTCGGCGGCCGAATCATTTCTATCGATGGTCACCATCAGCTCTTTGAACTTCTTTATCCGGAGTGCCCCGGTAAAATTGCCAACATGTTCACTGACCACCCTTTTAGAGACACCAATTCATGAAACGCCAACTGATCGCCCTGACCCTCTCACTTCTCGCCTCGAGCGCATTCGCAATGCCTGCCAGCGAACAGCCGGTGCTCGGCGAAGTGAAGTCGGCTCAGCAGGTTGGCCTGCCAACCCTGGCTCAGGAAGGTCCGGACCGCTTGATCAACCAATATCAACGTGTTGCGGGTGACGATAACTGCAACAACCTGGCTCGCCGTTATCAGCGCGTTGCCGACAACGGCCCTGATCGCCTGATTCAGCAATATCAGCGCGTTTCCTGAGTCTGCTGTCTCCCGAAAAGCCCGGCCGGTGTGCCGGGCTTTTTCATGCCTGAACAAACCCGGTTCGACGCAGCGCAAACGCATTTGTTAGAGTGCTGCCCATCCTTACTTCAGATACGCACGCCTCATGTTGCCCCGCGCCGAACAGAAACAGCAGACCCGCCACGCCCTGCTCGATGCAGCCAGGGGCCTGATGGAGAGCGGGCGAGGCTTCGGCAGTCTGAGCCTGCGCGAGGTGGCCAAATCCGCCGGGATCGTGCCCACCGGCTTCTATCGGCATTTCGACGATATGGATCATCTGGGCCTGGCGCTGGTCAGCGAGGTCGGCCAGACGTTCCGCGAAACCATTCGCCTGGTGCGCCACAACGAAAACATCAACAGCGGCATCATCGATGCGTCGGTGCGCATCTTCCTTGACGTGGTCGCAGCCAATCGCTCTCAGTTTCTGTTCCTCGCCCGCGAGCAATATGGCGGCTCGCTCAAGGTGCGTCAGGCGCTCGGTACGCTGCGTGAAGCGATCATTGCCGACCTGGCGACCGATCTGGCGTCGATGCCCAAGTTCCAGCACCTGAACACCGATGACCTTTCCGTGATGGCCGATCTGGTGGTCAAGAGCGTATTCGCAATGCTGCCCGAACTGATCGACCCGCCCCCTCTTACGCTGGCGGAGCACCTGACGCCCCGCGCCAAGATCACCCAGCAGTTACGCTTCATCTTTATAGGCGCCAAGCGCTGGCAGGGGTTGGGCAGCACCGAGTAAATCCGCCTGTCGCAGCAATGCGTCTTGTCTGTGAATCCCGTTCACTCAGCAATCGCCCCAGATCAGTGCGTTGGTTTTCATAAAGCACCAAGATAGCCCACTCCTGCGCCCCATCCTCAACCACATCTGCACTGTCTGTAGGCAAATTCTGTTTGCGCTGCCTGTTGGCAAGCCACTTGCTCTGCCAATTGCATCGCACATTGCTGGAATTTTCCGATGCTGGTGATTCATAAACGAATCGAACCCCAAGCCGAATGGGCCGCCGAGCTGCATTTGAATTTCGAAGCCCGGAGCAAAAGCCGTCTGCGCTGTTTCAGCGCCGAAGGTGAAGATGTCGGGCTGTTCCTCGAGCGCGGTCAGCAGCCATTGCGCGACGGCGACTTTCTTGAAGCTGAGGACGGACGCGTGGTGCGTGTCTGCGCTCGCCCCGAGCAGCTCATGCATGTGACCTGCAGCAGTGCATTCGAATTGACCCGCGCCGCCTACCACCTGGGCAACCGCCACGTCGCATTGCAAGTCGGCGACGGCTGGCTGCGGCTGCTCGACGATTACGTGCTCAAGGCGATGCTCGACCAGTTGGGAGCAACGACCAAGTCCATCGAAGCGCCGTTTCAACCAGAACACGGCGCCTATGGCGGCGGTCACCACCACTCGCGTGCGGGTGAAGAGGACTTCAATTACGCGCCGCGAATTCACCAGTTCGGCGTACGCAAATGAACAAGGCCTGGGCGCTGCTGCGTCTGGCCAGTCCGCAGCTGCCGATCGGCGGCTACAGCTATTCCCAGGGACTGGAGATGGCGGTTGAACAGCACGTGGTCACCGATCCGCCCAGCGCCGCGCGCTGGATTGGCGATCAGTTGCTGCTCAACCTCGCGCGCTTCGAGGCCCCGCTGTTGCTGGCTCACTGCAACGCGGCGGCGCAAAACGACTGGGCCGCTTTGATGCAGTTGAGTGAAGAACACCGCGCCAGCCGCGAAACCCGCGAGCTGCATCTGGAAAGTCGCCAGATGGGTTATTCGCTCCAGCAACTGCTCAATGGCCTGCCTGAACTCGATGAGCCGGCGCGAGACTTTCTGCAGCGGATAGGCGAACCGCATCTGGCCCTCGGCTGGGCGCTGGCCGCGCGAGCCTGGCAAATCAGTCCGCAGGATGCGCTGGCGGCGTGGCTGTGGAGCTGGCTGGAAAACCAGCTCGCGGTATTGATGAAAACCCTGCCGCTGGGCCAGCAAGCCGCGCAGCGCCTGACCAGCGAGCTGTTGCCGTTGCTGCAGAACGCCCAGCAGAACGCCTCGGCACTCGATCCCGAACACATCGGCAGCGCCGCGTTCGGCCTGTCGCTGGCAAGCATGGCGCATGAGCGGCAGTACAGTCGGCTGTTTCGGTCCTGACGATGCAGGTCCTGACCGTCGCCCCCCCAAGAATTGCAAAAAAAGATCAACGGAGAGCACTGAATGAACAGCCAACCCTTGCGTGTCGGTATCGGCGGTCCGGTCGGATCGGGCAAGACCGCGCTGACCCTCGCGCTGTGCCTGGCCCTGCGCGAGCGCTATAACCTCGCGGTCGTGACCAACGACATCTATACCCGCGAAGACGCCGATTTTCTGGTGCGTAACGAAGCGCTGGCGCCCGAGCGCATTATCGGCGTCGAGACCGGCGGCTGCCCGCACACGGCGATTCGCGAAGATGCGTCGATCAATCTTGAGGCGGTGGATCAACTGAATCGCCGCTTCGAGGGACTTGACCTGATCATCGTGGAATCTGGCGGCGACAACCTGTCGGCGACCTTCAGCCCGGAGCTGTCGGACCTGACGATCTACGTCATTGACGTATCAGCCGGGGACAAACTGCCGCGCAAAGGGGGTCCCGGGATCTGCAAATCCGATCTGCTGGTGATCAACAAGATCGACCTCGCCCCGCTGGTGGGTGCTTCGCTGGAGATGATGGACCGCGACACCAAAAAGATGCGTGGCGACAAGCCGTTCGTGTTCAGCAATCAGAAAACCGGCCATGGCCTGGAGGACATCATCGCCTTCATCGAGCGCCAGGGCCTGCTGACCGCTGCCTGATTTCATCCATTCCAAGGCCCTCAAGGAAAACTCTTCATGTCCATGAACTACAAAAAATTCCTCGGCGCAGCCACGTTGTTGCTTGCCCCCGCTCTGGCGTTCGCGCATCCGGGCCACGATGAAAGTGGTCTGGTTGCTGGCATCAGCCATCCCCTGGGCGGGCTCGATCACCTGCTGGCGATGATTGCCGTCGGCCTGTGGGCCGCGCAGCAGAAAGGCGCCGCCCGCTGGGCACTGCCCTGCACATTCGTCGGCACCATGTTGATCGGCGGCCTGCTGGGTTTTGAAGGCCTCAACGTGCCGGGACTGGAAAGCGGCATCGCGGCCTCCGTGTTTGCGCTGGGCCTGGCAGTCGCGCTGGCCGTGCGTCCTCCACTGTTCATGGCAGTCGGTGCAACGGCCCTGTTCGCGATGTTCCACGGCGTGGCGCATGGCCTGGAACTGCCTGAAATGTCGAGCCCTTGGGGCTATGCCCTTGGGTTCGTCGGCGCGACCGCAGCTCTGCACGCCGCCGGTTACGCCGTAGTGAGGTTTCTGCCGACCGCCGCCGCACCGCTCGTTCGGATTGCCGGTGCAGTGTCGGCGGCGACCGGCGTGTGGTTGTTTGCTGGCTGATCTGAAAGGACGCTAATCCTGTAGGAGCGTGGCTTGTCCCGCCATCTGGCGCGCAGCGGCAGCAGAATCGGATGGCGCGGCATGTCAGGCAGACTGCATGCCCAGGCTTGACGACGACTTCGTCGCCGATCGCGGGACAAGCCACGCTCCTACAAACCGCGCAGATCAATCGATCCGCCATTCACCCCGTCATGCACGCCTCCTGCTACCATGTCGCGCAATCTGACCCCTGCCGTGACGCCATCCGATGCCTGACGTTTCCCTCCCTGCCGCCAAGTCCTCACTGTCCGCAATATTCGCCGAGGTGCAACAACACTTCATGCGGGTGGTCGTGCCGTTGTGGCAGGGTCCGGGATGGAATGCGCAGATGGCGTTGCCGTTCGAGGCGGTCGACGCCCAACATCAGCCTTTGCCGCCGCAACGCTACCGGGCCATGGCCTGTGCGCGTCAGCTTTTTCTGTTTTCCAGCCTGATAGGTCATTCGGCCGTGCCAGAAGCAGGCGAACGCGCCGCTGCGCTCTTCCGTTCGTTACAGCGGCACTTTCACGACGCCGAGCATGGCGGCTGGTTCTACAGCATCGATCCACAGGGCGCGCCGCTGGATCGTCGCAAAGACCTCTACACCCACGCCTTCATCGTGTTCGCCTGCGCGCACTACTGGGGCAAGGTCCGCGAGCCGCTGGTCGAATCGGTACTCAATGCTGCGCTGACGGTCATCGCCGAGCGCTTTGCCGATGGGGACGGGTTGTACGAATCCGTGCTGGCCGAAGACTGGTCTTCGCTTGACGCTGGCCCTCTGCAAAACCCTTTGATGCATTTGGCCGAAGCGTTTCTGGCCACCCTGGAGGTGCGGGAAGACGCCGACACGCTGGCGGCGCTCGATGCGCTGGCGCAGGGCATGCAGCGGCGTTTCGTCGATGTCGAACTCGGCGTCATGCTGGAGAAACCGCTGGACGCTGTGGATAACTGGTCTGAGCCGGGTCATCAATTCGAGTGGTTTTATCTGCTGGAATCTTCAGCGCATTTGCGTGGCACGCCTTTGCACGGCTCGCTCACGACGGCGTTTGCTCACGCACAGGCGCAGGGTGTCGACAACGAAACGGGCGCGGTCGCCGCGATGCTGGAAGTGGACGGTTCGGTCAAGGACGGCACCCAACGCATCTGGGCTCAGGCTGAATACCTGAGGGCGCTGACGCTGCGTCCGGGCAGCGAAGATCTGCTCGCGCGCCAACTCAACGCCTTGCAGCAACGCTTCCTGCATCCCGGCGGCTGGAATGAGTGCCTGGACAGTCAGGGCCAGATCAGCCGCAGCGACATGCCTTCCACCACGCCGTATCACCTGGCGACCTGTTACCTCGGCCTGGCCGAGTACTTCAACGCCTGAGCTGATTTCATGAGGGATCGGGCTCGCTCGCGAAGAGAGAAATACACCCGCTAGGGATGCAGCGACTGAAATACCGTCTTCGTGAGCAAGCTCACTCCCACAATTCGACACCGTTCGACGCCTGATTCTGCGTCTCGCCCGGCCCCCTGTAGGAGCGAGCTTGCTCGCGAATAGGCAAGGACAATGCTAGAGATTCGGCGGTTGCCAACTGTCTTTAACGCCCCCTCTGTTCAACGGCGTTAGACCCGACACCTTCCCGGCTAAAGCCGGTCCTACGAAAAGCTTGCAACGTCTGTAGGACCGGCTTCAGCCGGGAAGAGGCCGGTGCTTGCTGTGGAGATGTAGCGCCCGGGAAGTCAGTCTTCGTGAGCAAGCTCACTCCCACATGGGCTGCGTATGCCGCGAGACAGCGCTGGGTCTATCTAACACGGCGACACCGCAGGTTTCTGGCACGCGTAGCACCTGTAGGAGCGAGCTTGCTAGCGAATAGGCAAGCACATCCGCTAAAGACTCAGCGGTTGAACCCCCTCTTCGTAAGCAACTTCACTCCCACACGAACGTACTCAGCACCCTCCCAGCGCATGAGACGGTCGGCGAAACGACTTACTTCTCGCCGCGACTGCGATCAATCGAGAAACCTGCCCAGGTCTGGCTGACAGGCATCAGTTCCAGGCTGTTGACGTTGACGTGCGCCGGGGTGTTCATGATCCAGAAAATCGTCTCGGCGATGTCCTGGGGCTGGATCGGCTCGGCGCCAGCGTAGGTCGCGTCGTATTTGGACTGATCGCCACCGAAACGCACCAGCGAAAACTCGCTTTCGCACAGGCCAGGCTCAAGATTGGTCACGCGCACGCCAGTGCCGACCAGGTCGTTGCGCAGGTTCAGCGAGAACTGCCCGACGAATGCCTTGGTGCCGCCGTACACGTTGCCACCCGGATACGGATAGTTGCCCGCCACCGAACCCAGGTTGACGATGCTGGCGCCACGCCCGTAAGCGATCAGTCGAGACAGCAGCGTGCGGGTGGTGTAGACGAGCCCTTTGACGTTGGTGTCGATCATCGTGTCCCAGTCGTCCAGATCGCACTTGGGCGCAGGATCGATACCCAGCGCAAGACCGGCGTTGTTGATCAGGCCACGGATCTTCGCAAACTCGGCAGGCAGGCCTTCGACGGCCTTCTCGACCGCCTCACGATCGCGCACATCCAGTGTCAGGGTGTGAACCTTGGTCTGCTTCGACAACTCAGCGCTCAGCGCCTGCAGACGCTCTTCACGGCGACCGGTCAGCACCAGTGACCAGCCGGCCTCTGCGAAACGGCGTGCGCAGGCTTCGCCAAACCCGGAAGTAGCACCGGTAATGAACACGGTAGAAGTCATATCGTTCTCCTGACTGAGGGTTGCGGCTTATAGGGATAAGCGTTGGGTTAACGCAATCTGCGTTTGATGTAGGAAAGTACTGGAGAATGCCCGCGCGGGCGGCTCTGGAGCAAGTCTTCGCGCAACCATCGTCGTACGACATTGAGGCAGTACAAAAAACGTACAGCTGCAGCAAAGCCTTGCAACTTAAGGCCTGCACGCGGTTTTGCCCACCTTATCCACAGCCAGACTCACAAAATCCGGGGGCAACTCATTTGTTTGCATGCCCCGTCATACACGGCCTGTGGGCAACTCACGGGAGAGTTTCGCTTGACCTGCAGGAACGTATCTGACACCTGACCGAAGGCAGACCTGCTCAAGTGGACAGGATCGAGGGCCACAAGCCAGAGATTGCGCTACCTGCGGCGTCCTTTCCAAGGGTTGCACACAGAGTTATCCACAGGACTGCGGACACCACCAACTGTATAAAAAACCAGCTTATAAAGCGTTGACAAACACCCTCAAAATACAGGCCGAAATCATTGATCAAAAATCAACCAATGCTCTGAAAGCCCCGTATTCAAAGGCTTGTAGCCAACTGCCACCAACTTATTCACAGTCAGTTCCACAGTAAAACTGAACAAGTCAAAACCGTGACAAAACAACCATTTGCAGCGGCTAACTGTCGCGCTTTGAGAGCACTGCAAAATTGTTTTCCACAATTGCCTGACGCTGTGTACAACGGCGCCTCAAATCACCGGCGGACCCCACCTAAAACAAAAACGCCCCGGGCGTGCAACCCGGGGCGTCAGCGTTCAAACCCATGTAATCAGAAATCAATGCCCGCCGAGGTAGGCGTTCCGGACTTCTTCGTTGGTCAGCAGCTCCTTGCCGGTGCCCGTCAGACGAATCTCGCCGTTCACCATCACGTAGGCGCGATCCGACAGCTTCAACGCATGGTTCGCGTTCTGCTCGACCAGAAAAATCGTCATCCCTGTCTGCGCCAACTCACGCAGCGTGGAGAAGATCTGCTTGACGATGATCGGCGCCAGGCCAAGGCTCGGCTCGTCCAACAGCAGCAGCTTGGGACGACTCATCAATGCACGGGCGATGGCAAGCATCTGCTGCTCGCCGCCGGACATGGTCATCGCCCGCTGATTACGACGCTCCTTGAGGCGCGGAAACAGCTCGAACATGCGCTGCATGTCCTCGCTGGCATACTTATCCCCAATCGGGATCGTGCCCATCATCAGGTTTTCTTCTACCGACATGTCGGGGAATACGCGGCGGCCTTCGGGCGATTGCGCGATGCCGTTGGACGCGATGTAGTGCGACGACTTGTGGGTAATGTCGGTGCCCTGATAGATGATCTGCCCGCTGGCCGCCCTTGGCTGGCCGAAGATCGACATCAGCAGCGTGGATTTACCCGCGCCGTTAGAGCCGATCAGGCTGACGGTTTCGCCCTCGTCGATGTGCAGCGAGACTTTCTTGAGGGCCTGGATCGGCCCGTAGTACACGTCGATCTCTTTCAGTTCGAGGATCGGCTTACTCATACCAACTCCTCTTCATCAGCACCCAGGTACGCGGCGATCACTTTCGGATCGTTGCGAATCTGCTCCGGCTTGCCTTTGGCGATCACGTTGCCGTGGTCGAGCACGACGATATCGTCGGAAATCCCCATGACCATGCCCATGTCGTGTTCGATCAGCACGATGGTCATGTCGTGCTCATCACGCAAATGGCGAATCATGCCGCTCAGCGCTTCGGTTTCCTGTGGGTTGAGGCCTGCGGCCGGTTCGTCCAGACAGATGACCTGCGGACGCGTACACATGGCGCGGGCGATCTCCAGTCGGCGCTGCTGGCCGTAGGACAATTCGCCAGCCAGGCGGTTGGCGCAGTCCACCAGATCCACCACTTCAAGCCAGTAGAAGGCCGTATTCATGGCGTCTTCTTCGGCCTTGCGGTAGCCCTTGGTATTGAGAATGCCGGCAATCATGTTGCGATTGACCCACATGTGTTGGGCAACCAGCAGGTTCTCGACGACCGACATTTCCTTGAACAGACGAATGTTCTGGAACGTGCGCGCCAGACCCGCCCGGTTCACCAGATGCGTGCCGCCGAACATTTTGTAGAACAGACGGCTGCCGAAGCGCTTGGGCGACGCGAAGTCGCTGGCGCGGAACTGCTCGCCCAGCAGCTGGATGACGTTGGTCTTCTTGCCGCGGGCGTTCAACTCGATGCGCCCGCCGGTGGCTTTGTAGAAGCCGGTCAGGCAGTTGAACACCGTGGTTTTGCCGGCTCCGTTGGGGCCGATAAGGGCGAAGATCGAATTGCGGCGCACCTCGAGGCTGACGTCGCTGAGGGCCTTGATGCCACCGAAATGCATCATCAGGTTTTCGACGGAAAGAACGATTTCGTCGCTCATCACGCGCCCTCCACTTTTGCCAGCACGCCTTTGCGTGGTTGTACACCGGTACGGCTGATGCGAATCAGGCCACGTGGACGCCAGATCATCATCAGCACCATCAGGATGCCGAACAGCAGCACGCGGTATTCAGCGAAGCTGCGCAGCATTTCCGGAGCGACGGTCAGCACGAACGCGGCGATCACCACGCCCACGGTTGAGCCCATGCCGCCGAGCACGACGATGGCCAGGATCAGCGCGGATTCGAAAAAGGTGAACGACGTCGGGTTGACGAAGCCTTGATAGCTGGCGAAGAACACGCCCGCCAAACCCGCCGTCGACGCACCAATGGTAAACGCCGAAAGCTTGACCAGCACGTGGTTCAGGCCCATGGAGCGACAGGCGATCTCGTCTTCACGCAATGCTTCCCAGGCGCGACCAACCGGCATGCGGGTCAGGCGGTGCTTGATATACAGCACGGCCAGCACGACGAGGAACAGCACGGTGTAGATGAATATGAATTTCAGGTCCGGGTTGTATTCGAAACCGAAATATTCGTGGATGGGAATGCCGCCGTCTTTGGCACGCCGACCGAACTCCAGGCCGAAGAACGTCGGCGACGGCACGGGAACGCCGTTCGGGCCGCCTGTGAACGACAGCCAGTTGTTGAGCACCAGACGGATGATTTCGCCGAAACCCAAGGTCACGATCGCCAGGTAGTCGCCATGCATGCGCAACACCGGGAAGCCGAGAATGCAGCCCGCAAACGCCGCAGCGATGGCCGCCAATGGCAATGCCGACCAGAAACCCAGGCCCAGATACTGATAACCCAGCGCCAGACCGTAGGCGCCGATAGCGTAGAACGCCACATAACCCAGATCGAGCAGGCCGGCCAGGCCCACCACGATGTTCAGACCCAGGCCGAGCAATACGTAGATCAGCCCGAGGATGACCACGGTCAGCAGATACTTGTCGGCGAACACCGGGAAAATCACCGCGATCAGAATCATCAGCGGGATGATGAAGCGCAGCCGTGTCTTGTAGCCCGGCGGCAGCACGTGCACGCCGGAGCCCGAGCTTTCGAAACTCTGAGCGATGGCCACGCCCTTGGGCGTCTGCAGAAACAGACTCATGAGGAAGCGGCCGACCACTACCACGCCGACCAGCGCCGCGACACGACCCGGCTGCATGTTGAAGCCATAGCCGTCCAGCACGATGCCGACGATGGGACCGAACACGATCAGCGCCAGCAAGCCGGCGACCACTGCGTCGATCAGGCTTTGTTTGATATCGATGGGTTTAGTAGGTGCAGACATGGTTATACCTTCGCCACGAGTGGGCGACCCAGCAGGCCTTGAGGACGGAAGATCAGAATCACTACCAGCAGGCCGAAACTGAACACGTCTTTGTAGTCGGAGTTGATCAGACCGGAGAATTGCGACTCGGCAACCCCCAGGATCAACCCGCCGAGCATCGCGCCCGGCAACGAGCCAATGCCGCCCAGTACCGCGGCGGTGAAGGCCTTGATGCCGATGACGAACCCGGCGAAAAAGTCGAAGGTGCCGTAGTTCATGGTGATCAACACGCCGGCCAATGCCGCCATGGCTGCACCGATGACGAATACGTAGGAGATGATCCGGTCAGTGTTGATGCCCAGGATCGACGCCATTTTGCGGTCCTGCTGCGTCGCGCGGCACATGCGGCCCAGCTTGGTGTACTTGATGATGTAGGTCAGTACGCCCATGCCGATGAATGCGGCAATCAGGATGAAGATCTTGGTGTAGGTGATCTGCACGAAACCGCTGCCCACTTCGAAGCGCATGGCGCCTTCGAGCAGGGTGGGAACGCCTTGCTGGCGAGGGCCCTGGGCGATCTGTGCGTAGTTTTGCAGAATCAGGGAAATACCGATGGCACTGATCAGCGGCGCCAGACGGGTCGAGTTACGCAGCGGTTTGTAAGCCACGCGCTCGATGACGAAACCGTACACACCGGTCACCACGATGGTGAAGATCAGCGTGCCGAGAATCAGGAACGGGAACGACTCGATGCCGAAGAAGGACAGCACGGCCAGGCCGATCGCTGCAAGGTAGGCGGAGATCATGTACACGTCGCCGTGGGCGAAGTTGATCATGCCGATGATGCCGTAAACCATCGTGTAACCGATGGCGATCAGGCCGTAAACCGAACCGAGGGTCAGGCCGTTGACCATTTGCTGCAGGAAAATACCATCCATCACGCACGCTCACGAACTTGAAAGGCCAACCTGGCACGTACCGGTTTGTCTCCTCGTGAGAGACAGCGGGACGGCACGATGGCAACAGAAGAAATCCGGGGCAGCGCCTGCGCAGCCCCGATTACCGGAGAGCGTCGAGTCGAGGTCCGAAGTCCGCGACACGACGCTTCCGACTAGGAGCTCAACTCACTTCTGCTTTTCGAGCTGGTGATATTTGCCGTCCTTGTCCCACTGGTAAACCACGTAGTCGGAGACTTTCAGGTCGCCTTTGGTGTCCCAGGCTTTCTCGCCCATGACGGTTTTGACCGGGTGGGCTTTCAGGAACTTGGCAGCGTCTTCGCCTTTGTTGGACTTGGCGCCGTTGAAGCCGGCAGCCAGGGCCTGAACCGAAGCGTACGCATACAGGGTGTAGCCTTCAGGCTCATAACCCTTCTTGCGGAACTCTTCCACTACAGCCTTGCTGTCTGGCAGCAGGCGCGGGTCGGCACCGAAGGTCATGTACACGCCATCAACGTATTGTGCGCCGCCAGCGGTTGTGACCAGTTCGTCGGTCACAACGCCATCGTCGGACATGAACTTGACGTCTTTCAGACCCTGTTCACGCAGCTGGCGGACCAGAGGACCGGCTTCCGGGTGCAGGCCGCCGAAGTAGACGACATCAGCGCCGGTAGAGCGGATTTTGGTGACCAGGGCGCTGAAGTCTTTCTCGCCACGGGTCAGACCTTCTTCCAGCACCGGCTTCACACCGCGAGCGGTCAGCTGTTTGGCGGTGGCGTCAGCCAGGCCTTTGCCGTAGGTGTCTTTGTCGTTGATGACCGCGACTTTCTTGGCTTTGAGCA
Organism: Pseudomonas sp. efr-133-TYG-103a; assembly: GCF_030209235.1. Lineage (NCBI taxonomy): Bacteria > Pseudomonadati > Pseudomonadota > Gammaproteobacteria > Pseudomonadales > Pseudomonadaceae > Pseudomonas > Pseudomonas sp. efr-133-TYG-103a. Next base: position 46,885 of record NZ_JARVSK010000012.1, on the reverse strand, counting down.
CGTCGACGATGTAGTCACCGGCAACGACGCCTTGCTGGTCGTCACGACCACACATACGGAACATGGCGCTCAGGCCGCGTTCGGTAACGGTCGGGTTGGTGGAGCCTGGGGTGATCGCGATGATGCCGGCTTCGTCATAGACTTCAGAAGCTGGAATGGTGGAAGAGGAGCAGAAGTGACCGACGACGCCAGCTACTTTGTCCGACGCCGCCTTGTTGGCGACCGCTACGGCCTGCTTGGGCTCGCACGCGTCGTCGTATGCGGTAATCGCGATTTTCTCGCCGTTGACACCGCCTGCAGCGTTGATCGCGTCGGCTGCTGCTTGAGCGCCTTTCATGTACTGCTCGCCAAACGAGGCGTTAGCACCGGTCATCGGGCCTGCAACGCCGATCTTGATGTCAGCCTGCGCAAAAGTAGCCGCACCCATTGCAGTAGCGACTGCGAGTGCCAGAAAGCCTTTCCTGTAAAACGTCTGCGACATGAGTTGGTGCTCCTAGGTTTTTTAATTAGCACTGCGACCACAGAGTTGCTCTGAGCAAGTGGCGTGCCATCGGTTTTTTATTCTGAAAAAAGTCATCGTTTTGTTGTTATGCGACTGATTCGAGCCCTTTTTAACTGGGCGTGCAACCGTCTAAACCGCGCAAGGTGCAACCCTGCGACATTGAAAGAGCAACCCTCCCGAATAATGCGCGCAACCGCGCCAAACTGACCTGTACAACCCTGTTGTTACAGCCTGCGTCACCGAACTGCACACCGCCGGTGCGGGGCCGCTACGGGACGCACCATTTCAGGTTAGTGGATGCACGACAAAGCGTTGGTCTAGGACAGACATCCGGCCTCAGATGACAACTCTGAGGCACTGACCGGCATGGTATAGCGAAAAGCCAGCTTCGTACAAAGCACTGCGCAAACCGATAGCCGAGAGCGGCTGCATGTCGGCGAAAGGAATGGGCAGGACGGTCTTGTCACCGGTGCACAGGTAATCGGCGAAGGCTTTGCCCACCACTGTGCCGGTGGTATTGCCGCGCCCGTTGAAACCGGTGACCGCGACCAATCCTGGTGCAGGCTCGAACACCCGCAGCAAATGATCGGGCGTAAATGCAATGCAGCCCGTCCAGGTGCATTCCCACTCGACATTCTTCAGATACGGAAAGTAGTGCTGCTGGACGCGATCGGCCCAAGCCTTGAGGAACCAGCCCGGTTTCTGATTGCCATTGCCCAGACTGCCCAGCAACAGGCGTCCGTCGGCGTCGCGGCGAATACTGCTCAACACCTGACGGGTATCCCAGGAACCCTGGCCGCCCGGCAAAATCTGCTGCGCGGCCTCTTCGGTCAAAGGCGCCGAAGCCACCTGATAGTAATAGCCGGGGAAGAAATGCCGACGCAGCTCGGTCCACTCACCCTCGGTGTAGGCATTGGAAGCAATGACCACCTGATCGGCGAGGACCGAGCCGTTTTCCGTGATCACGCACCAGCGTTGGCCCTGTCGCTCCAGCTGCTTGACCGGCGAATGATCGAACCGCAGCCCGCCCAGTTTCGTGACGGCAGCGGCCAACCCGCTGGTGTACGCCATCGGGTTGATGGTGCCTGCGCGCATGTCCAACAGTGCAGACGTGATTTGCCGGGTGCCGGTCGCCTCCTGGCAGGCTTTGCCGGTGAGCAGTTCGACCGGTGCGCCGCGGCGCTTCCATTGCTCCTCGCGGCTGCGCAGGTCCAGTTCACCTTTGGCGTTATGCGCCATGTGCAAGGTGCCTTTGCGCGTGGCCTGGCATTCGATGCCATATTTTTCGATCAGGCTGAACACCAGAGATGGCGCGTTGCCGAGCATGGTGTTGAGCTGACTGCCGACTTTCTCGCCGAAACCGGCTTCGATCTCATCAGGCGGAATCCACAGGCCGGCGTTCACCAGTCCTACGTTACGCCCCGAACCGCCCTGCCCCGTACGATGGGCCTCGACGATAACCACGCTCTTGCCTTGCTCGAGCAGATGAATCGCGGCCGATAACCCGGTAATCCCCGCGCCGATCACGCAGACATCAGCCGTAACCTCCCCTTTCAACGCCGACGCCTCAGGCCTCTGCGGCGTCAGCGTTTCCCACAAGCATTCTTCGCGTAACGGCATCGCACAACCTCGGAAAGAGACAACGATGATTCAAATTCGGTGTTGTTTGTTCTGACGCTATCGCGAGCAAGCTCGCTCTCACAAAATGGATACGGCCGAAAGGTACGCACCATTTTTTGTGGGAGCGAGCTTGCTCGCGAATAAGGTCAACGCAGCACTTTTATTGGCCGCGCTTCAATCAATCAAACGTAATCCCTTGCGCCAACGGCAGTTCGCGGGAGTAGTTCACGGTGGCGGTCTGGCGGCGCATGTAGCCTTTCCAGGAATCGGAGCCCGACTCACGGCCGCCGCCGGTTTCCTTCTCTCCGCCGAACGCGCCGCCAATCTCTGCACCACTCGGGCCAATGTTGACGTTGGCGATGCCGCAATCGCTGCCCAGCGCCGAGATGAACTGCTCCGCTTCACGCACGTCGGTGGTGAAGATGCACGAGGACAAGCCTTGCGGCACGTCGTTGTTCAAGCGCACCGCCTCCTCGAACTCGTCGTAGCCGACCACATACAGGATCGGTGCGAACGTCTCGCTGCGCACCACGTCGCTCTGCTCCGGCATCTCGACGATGGCAGGCGACACGTAATAGGCGTTCGGGAACTGCTCGTCCAACTGGCGCTTGCCACCAAAGACCTTGCCGCCTTCGCTCAATGCCTGCTCCAGCGCTTCCTGCATGTTGTCGTAACTTTGCTTGTCGATCAGCGGGCCCACCAGATTGCCCTCCAGCGGATGGCCGATGCGCACTTTGGCGTATGCGGTCTTCAGGCGCTCGACGAACTCAGCCTTGACCGAGTTGTGCGCGATCAGACGACGCAGGGTGGTGCAACGCTGACCGGCGGTGCCAACGGCACTGAACAACACGGCGCGAACGGCCAGATCCAGATCGGCACTCGGGGTCAGGATCATGGCGTTGTTGCCGCCCAGTTCGAGGATGCTGCGAGCGAAACGCGCGGCGATTTTCGGCGCCACTTCCCGGCCCATGCGCGTACTGCCCGTGGCACTGATCAGCGCAACGCGGGCGTCGTCGACCAGCGTCTCGCCGGCTTCACGGCCCCCGACAACGCACTGAGCAAGGTAGGGCGGAGCATCGGAAAACTCAGCGGCAACGCGATCGAAGAGCGCCTGGCAAGCCAAGGCGGTCAGCGGGGTCTTTTCCGAAGGTTTCCAGATAACCGAGTTACCGCACACCAGCGCCAGCGCGGTGTTCCATGACCAGACGGCCACCGGGAAATTGAACGCACTGATCACACCCACGACGCCCAGCGGGTGCCAGGTTTCACGCATGTGGTGGCCAGGACGTTCGGACGCGATGGTCAGGCCGTAAATCTGACGGGACAACCCGACAGCGAAGTCGCAGATGTCGATCATTTCCTGCACTTCACCCAGGCCTTCCTGAGTGATCTTGCCGGCTTCCCAGGAAACCAGTTCGCCCAGATCGGCCTTGTGCTTGCGCAGGACCTCGCCGAACAGGCGAATCAACTCGCCTCGGCGCGGCGCAGGCACTTTTCGCCACGCCTGAAAAGCATGTTCGGCGCGGGTGATGCGCTGCTCGACTTCAGCGGCGCCTTCCCAGCTTACCGACGCAACCTGGCTGCCATCGATCGGGGTGTGCACAGGCTTGTCGCCCTTCTGATAAAGAGCAGGGTCAACGCCGAGGCGGGTGAGCAGGTCGTTTAGCATGGTATCTCCTGAGTTCGGATGGGCCGTAAACGCGAATGCGCAATACTGAAGTGGGTGCGGCCATACGGTGATAGCGTCAGCCTGTAGTAATAGCTGGATGGAAGTGGCTGAACAAACGACGATTAAGCGAGATATCATTCCGTTTTTTCATGCTGACTGCGGGCAAGCCTGAATATGCTGAACAAACGCCACCTTCCCTCGGTGACCGCGCTGCAATGCTTCGAAGCGGTCACTCGCCATCTGAGTTTCACTCGCGCCGCCGAGGAGCTGAACCTGACCCAGAGCGCTGTCAGCAAACAGGTCGCTCAGCTTGAGGAACTGGTGCAGCACCTGTTGTTCCGGCGCGTGCGGCGCCGTTTGCAGCTGACGCCCGCCGGCGCGTTGTACCTGAGCGAAGTTCGCAAGGTCTTGACGCAGATGGAGATGTCGACGCATTTTCTGCGTTCCTACGGCGGCGAAACCGAAGTACTGCGTGTATCGACACCTTCAACCTTCGGGGCGCGCTGGCTGGTGCCGCGGTTGAAGGGTTGGCGATTGCGGCATCCGCATATTCATCTGGATCTGGTCAATGAACAGGAGAGCGACGACCTGGCGCAGAGTCGCTGTGACATGTCGTTCTACTTTGGCCAAGGGGCCCGTCCGGGCGCTGAAAGCGTCAAATTGTTCAGCGAGGAACTGGTTGCCGTCTGCGCGCCTGACATCCTGCCGGACAAGCCTTTCACCGATCCGACGCAATTGGCCGAACTGGTGCTGCTGCAGAACGCTCACCGACCGCAAGCCTGGCATGACTGGTTCGACAGCCAGGGCCATCAGACTGAACACAGCTATCACGGCCCGCGCTTTGAAACGTTCTACATGTGCATACGGGCGGCACAGGTCGGCTGCGGCGTGGCGCTGCTGCCACGCTTTCTGGTGGAAGAAGAGCTGGCTGACGGCAAGCTGATCATCCCCTGGCAGCACGCACTTCCCAGCCACGACGCTTACTACCTGGCGTATCCGGAACATGCGGCGGAAGTCCCGAAAATTCGAGTGTTCGTGGAGTGGATGCTGGAGCAGCTCAACGAGCCCACACCGCAGTGACAACTCGCGTTCGTGTCAAACACCGCAATAAAAACGCACACTCGTAGGACCGGTTTCAGCCGGGAAGCCGCCGGTATGAGCACCATCGATTCTGCAGCATGCCTCCTGACGTATTCCCGGCTAAAGCCGGTCCTACAAATTGGAGCTTCGGCAGTCCACGCATAGGCGTTTCAGCCCGTGTTTATCAGGTGCACGCAATCAATGGCTGAAACATTTCTGCCCCTCTCGCACGACGACTGGCATTATGTCCGCCATCGTCAATAACAGGCCGGACGTAGTGGCAGGAAGCCAATATTGCTGCTGCCACAAGGCTGTATGCGACATCGACCCGATTCCACGGCCGCACCCTGGGCGGCCACTGCTGGCTGGAGCGACACAATGAGTGAGAGCGCTTTCGCGGATCGCATCGTGCAAAACCTGCTCGATACCGACCTCTACAAGCTGAGCATGATGCAGGCTGTGCTGCACAACTACCCGAACGTGGATGTGGAGTGGGAGTTTCGCTGCCGCAACAACGAAGATCTTCGCCCTTATCTGACACAAATCCGTCAGCAGATCGAACAGCTCTGCGACCTGTCCCTGAGCGTGGAAGAAACCGGTTTTCTGGAACGCATCAACTTCATGAAGCCGGATTTTCTGCGCTTTCTCGGCCTGTTCCGCTTCAACCTTCGCTACGTGCACACCAGCATCGAAAACGATGAGCTGTGCATCCGCCTTGCCGGCCCCTGGTTGCACGTGATCCTGTTCGAAGTGCCGATCCTGGCCATCGTCAGCGAAGTGCGCAACCGCCACCGCAATCCTGAAACGCTGCTCAGTCAGGCGCGCGATCAGCTGTATCGCAAGTTCGACTGGCTCACCGCAACCGCCACCGCAGACGAACTCGCCGAGCTGAAGGTTGCCGATTTCGGCACGCGTCGACGCTTCTCTTTTGCCGTGCAGGAAGACGTCGTCTCGGTCCTGAAAAAGGACTTCCCCGGACAGTTCGTCGGCACCAGCAACGTCCATCTGGCGCGAAAGTTCGACCTCAAGCCGCTGGGCACGATGGCCCATGAATGGATCATGGCGCACCAGCAACTGGGGCCGCGCCTGATCGACAGCCAGATCGCCGCGCTCGATTGCTGGGTCCGCGAATACCGGGGGCTGCTGGGCATCGCTTTGACCGACTGCATCACCACCGACGCCTTCCTGAACGACTTCGACCTGTTCTTCGCCAAGCTCTTCGACGGCCTGCGCCACGACTCGGGCGATCCGGTGCAGTGGGCAGAAAAATGCATCCGGCATTACCAGAAGCTCGGCATCGATCCGATGAGCAAGACGCTGGTGTTTTCCGACGGCCTGAACCTGCCCAAAGCCCTGGAAATATTCCGGGCGTTGCGTGGTCGGATCAATGTCAGCTTTGGCATCGGCACTAACCTGACCGCCGACGTCCCCGGTATCGCACCGATGAGCATCGTGCTGAAGATGACTGCCTGTGCTGGCCAGCCTGTCGCGAAAATCTCCGACGAGCCCGGAAAAACGCAGTGCAAGGACCCGGAATTCGTGTCCTACCTGCGTCATGTATTCAAGGTGCCAGCCTGACTCGAGCACCGCTTTTCACTTTCTTGAAATGCCTCTTTTTCTTCTTCCTCATGAGGAGTCAATCATGCAAGCCGTACAGCTCGAGATCGCCAGAGAACTCAAGGTTCAGGCCCCCTTCGCCACTCAGGGCGAGCTAGAAACCGAAGTTGCACGTCGTATTCAGTTCATCAAGGACTGCCTGCAAAACGCTCGCCTGAAGGTGCTGGTACTGGGAATCAGCGGCGGCGTCGACTCGCTGACCGCAGGCCTGATGGCCCAGCGCGCGGTGAAGGAGTTGCGCGACAGCACCGGCGACAACGCCTATCAGTTCATTGCCGTACGCCTGCCGTATCACATTCAGCACGACGAGCACGAGGCCACGGCCTCGGTGGACTTCATCAATCCGGACGAACGCCACACCGTCGACATCGCGCCGTCGGTGAAGGCACTGGTCGAGCAGGTCAAAGCGTTCGAGGGTCAGCCCGACGCTGCGGTCGACTTCGTCAAAGGCAACGTCAAGGCCCGCACGCGGATGGTCGCGCAGTACACCATCGCAGGCGTACGTGGCGGTCTGGTCATCGGCACCGATCATGCCGCCGAAGCGGTCATGGGCTTCTTCACCAAGTTCGGCGACGGCGCCTGCGACCTGGCGCCGTTGAGCGGCCTGGTGAAAAACCAGGTGCGCGCGATCGCCCGCAGCTTCGGCGCGCCGGAGTTTCTGGTCGAGAAAGTACCCACGGCCGACCTCGAGGACCTCGTACCGGGCAAGCCAGACGAGGCATCCCACGGCGTGACCTATGCCGAGATCGATGCATTCCTGCACGGCCAGCCTTTGCGTCAGGAGGCCTTCGACATCATCGTCAACACCTATCGCAAGACTCAGCACAAACGCGACTTGCCTTACGCGCCGTAAAGCAAGCGCATTGATGGGTCCGAAAACGCGCAAAACCTGTGGGAGCGAGCGGTGTCCTGGCCGCATCTGGACGAAAAGGCCAGCCATCCAAAACATTTGGTTGGCTGAGCCCGACTCCTTGTGGGCGAGTTCGCTCCCGCAGTTGATTCAAAGGATGTCCAGCACGTCGGCATGCAAGGGGCATTCAATAGAAAACGGAATGAACCCGTCGTTTTTTTTCGCTTGATGGCGTTCGTCATCGCAGCTTACATAGCGTCCTGACATTCTTGCCCAGAGCCGCTATCCATGACCGCTTTCCAAGGCCTTTTCAATCTTGTTGCGTCCACCGTTGGCCAGCCCGCTGCTGACTGGCTCGAACACCGTGTCGAGGTTCCTCAAGGCTTGCAGGACTTCTCCTGGTCGCAAGACGCGATCCATCGCGTCTGGATCGCTCAGGCCCTGAACCTGTGCCTGTTCCACAAGCTGGTGGAAGCCGTGCCGGACGGTCTGCGTTATGTGAACGAACAATTCGAGTCGGGCCGCAAGGTGGTGTTCGACCATGGCGCGATCCGCACCGTCGACTGGGCTGACAACGGCGAACTGCCGCGCGGCCGCCTGGCGTTTTCCCGCCTGCTGGAGCCGCTGGGTTTCACCGACGTGCGCACCTATCCGCTGACAAAACTGAACATGACCGGCTGGGGCTATCGTCAGATGGACCTGCCCGAGCAGATCGCGCAGTTCTTCGTCTCCGAATTGCATCCCGGCCGCCTGAGCGAGGCATTCCAGCAGGCAGTCGGCCGCGTTGTCAGCTCAAGCCGTGACCCGCTGGGCAGCGAAGACCTGAGCACCCTCAAACGTCTGCACGCCACTCGCCACTGCAGCCTGGACGAAGCCAGGCGTCTGCTGCCCGGCCTTTATCGCGCCTTTGCCCGTCAGCACGGCGTCGTCAGCGAAGCTGACTATCGCCAACTGCTCAGCGAAAGCGCAGAAATGGCCTGGATTGCAACCGAAGGCAACAGCTTCAACCACCTCACCGATCGAGTCGCCGATCTGGAAGCAACGGTCGAGGAACAGATTCGCCGCGAGCGGCTCATGAAGGACAGCATCGAGGTGTCTACGTCAGGTCGCGTGATGCAGACCGCCTACAAGGCTTGCACCGTCAGCCGGGATCTGCTCGATGCATCGGGCACGCTCAAGACGCATCAGGTGCCAGGCTCGTTCGTTGAATTCATCCAACGCAAGATCGACCCGGACAACGGCAAGATCGACCTGAATTTCGACAGCAGTAATGCACAGGGGATTTTCAAGATGACCGCGTCTTGAGGGCTTTCTCAATTAGCGAAACCTGTGAATACCTGTAGGAGCTGGCTTGCCCTGCGACCGGCTGCGCAGCAGCCGTAAATCAGCAGCTTCGGTGTGTCAGGAAGACCGATGTTGCAGCATTTACGACGACCCTGTCGCCGGTCGCGGGACAAGCCACGCTCCTACAGGAAATCAAACGACGAATATTACTTCAGCGTGATCGTGCCTTTCATCATGCTGATGTGGCCGGGGAACGAGCAGAAGAAGCCGTATTTCTCGGCCGGATCGAGTTTCGAGACATCGAGCGTCACCTTATCGGTTTCGCCTGCGCCAATGATTTTGGTGTGGGCGATGACGCGCGCATCCCCCTCTTTCAGATATTGCTTGTCGATACCGGCGCTCAGGCCATCGGTGGCGATTGGCTGCATATCGGCTTCTTTACTGATCACCAGGTTATGCCCCATGACGTTCTTGGGCAGGCTGCCGGAATGTTTCAGGTTGACGGTGAACTCCTTGCAGCTCTTGTCGATTTCGATGGCCTTGGTGGAAAAGGTCATCTGGTCAGTCGAATCGACCTCGACCGAACATTCCGCAGCCAGCAAATGCCCGCTGGCCAGGGTCAGGAAGGATGCGACTACAAGCTTGCGAATCATGGTACGTCTCCTAGTGGGTACTGCTGTTTTTTGTATACAAAGACTGCCCTAACTTTAAACAATTTATCAACACCTGATGATGAAACTGTTCAGAAAGGCTCTATCAGGGCCATCGAGACAATCAAGCGGCGGGCAGCACTGTGGCCTTCTATCATCGCTCTGTCACTCATCTATCAGGACGATCATCATGCAACTCAACCACTTTTTCCGCAGCCTGCTCGCGGCCTATGCCTGTGGCGCTGGCGGCGATTACGACAGCGCGCGTCAGGACTATAGCCATTACGCCCAGGCCGGTCGCAGTGCCTGACCACGCGACGCGCGCAGGTTTTTTGCCGGACAGCACATTGGCCCCGCGAAAATACAGGCCCGAGTGAGCGCCGAACTCAGGCAGAATGAACGGACTTATTGCCCCACTTGAGGACTGCCCATGGCCAAACCCAACTATTCCTTCGCCAAACGCCAACGCGATCTGGCCAAGGAGCAGAAGAAAGAGGAAAAGGCTCAACGCAAACAGGCTGAAAAAGCCGAAGCGCTGACCGAGGGTGACGCGGCGGACGAACATACCGCCGAGCAGCAGCCAGGCGAAGAAAAACCGGCTGAATGAATTGATTGCAGACCGCTGACCTGCCTGCTGCGGGTCAGAATCACCCTTGCTGAATGCGCTTGTCCGCGATGGACCTGTCCGGCGATACAGATGTGCCGGACTCACCTGCGCATCGCGGGCAAGTCCGCGACTGCAACCGATATCACGCCCGCGTTACTCTGCAATCGGCATCACGGTAACCCGGACTTCGGGGTCGTGATTACCCCCTCCCAGAATCACGCCACGCAACGGCGAGACGTCAGAAAAGTCTCTGCCCCACGCCAGACTGATGTGCTCCAGCGCAGGCTGAATGTTGTTGGTCGGATCAAAATCCACCCAGCCGAGCAACGGACAGAAAACCGAAACCCAGGCATGCGACGCGTCAGCGCCGATCAGCCGGGGCTGGCCTGGCGGTGGTTGGGTAAGCAAATAGCCGCTGACGTAACGCGCCGCAAGCCCGCGGGAGCGCAGACACGCCAGCATCAGATGGGCGAAGTCCTGACACACGCCACGGCGCGTTTCCAGCACTTGCACCAAAGGGGTCGCGACCTGGGTCGCTTCGCCATCGAACGTGAACTCGTCGAAGATTTTCTCCATCAATGCCTGCGCACACAGCAGCATCGGGCGCCCCGCCGGGAAGCAACTTTCCGAGAACGCCACGAACGACTGCTTCAAGTGCACATAGGGCGATTCGAAGCGATAACGACAGGCGTCGAGGATGTCCGGCGACATTTTCGACGCGCTGTAGGTCAAGGTGCCACGCGTGTGATCCCACGAAGCCGACTGCTGGAAATCCAGCGCGGGACGCTCCAGCACTTCGACACGCAGTCGCGCATTGACCTGCAGTTCATCGTGGGGACGCTCGAATGCAAGGCGCGTCAGCGGGTTGCCGAAGACATCCAGCTCATCGCGGCGCGTGGTCGGTGTCGGGCTGATCTGCAGATCCTGTTCGAGGCATCGCTGCCACGGGCTGCATCTGGGCCACAGATGCGCGAGCTGCTGAGCGAGCGACACCGGACTGTCGTATTTGTAGTGAGTGTCGTGAAGGATCTGGTAATGGGCGCTGTTCATCAGACGGACACCGTGCGCTGGCTGACATCATCGACATGGGCGAAATGGCGCAACGCCAGCCGGTCAGACACCTGACCGCTGATATCACCAACGCTTTGCAGCAGATCGGCCAGCCCGTGCAGCGCAGCCTGGACACTGCTCTCGCCGAACAGGCCATTTTCCAGGCATCCCAGATCAAACACCGCCAGACGCTGGGTCAGCACAGTCAGGCTGTTGTCCGCGGGCGCACCGAAATCGTCGTTCAGGCGTTTGAGTGATCGCGCCACCAGCTTGAGCTGGAACAGCACGGCATGCGGGTTCTGGTCATCGAGCAGCAGCAGGTCGAGCACAGGAATCAGCTGCGGCAGCGCCAGGTAACGCGAGCGGTACGTGATGCTGCTGTTGCCCAGCTCAAGCAGCCAGTCCAGTGCGTCCTGATCGAACACGGCATCGCTGCGCAGAAAAGCCGCCAGCGTTGTGCTGAGGAATTGCAGGCGCTCGATGCGACGCCCGATCATCAAAAAGCGCCAGCCTTCGTCGCGGGTCATGTCATCCAGCGCAAAGCCGGACAACGCAGCCAGCGACATCACCAGCCGATTGAGAAAGTCCAGCAGCTCACCGAAGTCCGGGGCGTCGGTTTCCAGGCTCATCGCTTCGCGCTGCAGCTCGACCAGCGCCTGCCAGTTCTCTCGGGACAACTTGCCACGCACCTGAGAGGCTGCCCACTGCAACCGCTGCAGGTTTGAACGAAGACTGAACGGCCACTCATCGCCGAGCAACGCGGCCAGCAGACGCTCGTGCAGCGCCGTGCCTGTTTCCTCGTCCTCGCGGGGCAGCAGGTTCAACCGCTCGCCCAGTTCGACGGCGGCTTGCAGTGCAGCGGGGTCATCGCCATCGACATAACGCGCCAGCATGATGCGCAGCAGCCGCGCACTGTCGTCGCAACGTTCGCAATAACGGCCGAACCAGAACAAGTTCTCGACGACACGCGAGGGCAGATAGGGATCGCGGCGAATCAGGTCATGCACGCCCAGGGACCGGCGACCTTTCCACGGCTCGCTGCCCAGCGTCCGCTCACCCAGCACCCACGTGTCCTTGCTGGCCCCGCCGCGCTGCATCGACACCACGTCGGCATCGGCATCGGCGGCGACGCGGGTCAGCCCACCCGGTAGCACGCGGTATCCGTCTGCCGTCGCCACGGCGTAGACGCGCATGCCGATGGCACGAGGTTGCAGTTGGCGGTCCTCGCCCTGCCAGACCGGCGCGTGGGACAGTTGCGCCAGTTCCTGAGCGACGTAGGCGTAGGGCCTGGCCTGCATGCGCGCAGCCAATGCCTGGCGCTGACCCTCGTCAAGATCGCGACCGAAGACCGGGGCAAAACTCTGAGACGGGAAAGCCGGTTTGATCAACAGCTCGGGCAGCTTCTCGAGTGCCTGAGCGAGCACCGGCGGCTCGCCGCACCACCACGTTGCAATGGACGGCAGTATCAATTCTTCGCCAAACAGGTGTTCATTGATTTTCGGCAGGAAACCCAACAGGCCCGGCGACTCCAGCACACCGCTGCCCAGCGCGTTCGCCACCAGTACCCGACCTTGACGCACGGCTTCGAGCAGGCCTGGCACCCCGAGCGCGGAATCCGTTCGCAGCTCCAGCGGATCACAGAAGTCATCGTCCAGACGCCGCATGATGGCGTGCACCCGGCGAAGCCCGCTCAAGGTTTTGAGGTACACCGTGGCGTCGCGCACGGTCAGGTCGCTGCCCTCTACCAGCGGATAACCCAGCTGCCCTGCCAGGTAAAGATGTTCGAAATAGCTTTCGTTGAAGCGACCCGGCGTCAGCAGGACAACCAGCGGCGCCTCGTGGCTGCTCGGCGCCTGACGCGCGAGGGTTTCTTGCAGCGAGCGGAAAAAGCCAGACAGGTGCTGCACTTCCAGATCGCGGTACAAGTCCGGAAAAGCCCGCGACACGATGAGGCGGTTTTCCAGCGCGTAGCCTGCGCCCGAGGGAGCCTGAGTCCGGTCGGCGGTGACCCACCAGCGTCCATCCGGCGTGCGCGCCAGATCCACCGCATAAACATGCAGAAACGTGCCTTCCGGTGGCTTCATCCCTTGGCAAGGCCAGAGGAAATTGTTGTGACCAAAGACCAGCTCAGCCGGCAGCAAACCGTCGGCAATGAGTTGCTGCGGGCCGTAGAGATCAGCCAGCACGGCATTGAGCAATCGCGCGCGCTGGGCAATTCCGGCAGCGACCTGTTGCCACTCGTCGACCGGAATCAGATGCGGCAGCAGATCCAGTTCCCACGGACGATCCGCGCCCTTGGGGTCGGCGTAAACGTTGTAGGTGACACCATTTTCCTGAATCTGCCGGGCGAGCAATGCCTGACGCTGGATCAATTGCGCGGGCGTGCTGCGCTGCAAATGCTCGTACAGACGCAGCCAATGCGGCCGAACCGCGCCGCTGGCGTCGAGCATTTCGTGATAAGTGCCCGCAGAAAGCGGATATCGGTCAAGCAGGTCAGGCATGGAAGGCTCGGCAGACAACTAAAGGAGTCAGATTAGCGCAGACACAATGACACGCAGAGGCTCGCTTCCTTGCGGCCGCTTGCGGTGCCGGATCGCCTGACGTTCGGGTCAGGCGATTGGTCCGGGCTGTGATCTTATCGGTGCAGACGCAGATCCAGCGTCATGGGCAGTTCATCGTTGATGGTCAGCGCAGGGACGGACAGCTTGCCGGGCGTGTGGCCGACGCGGAAGAACCGCGACAGGCGTCGGCTTTCGGCCTCGTTGGCGTTCACCGGCAGGGTCTCGTAATTGCGACCTCCAGGATGCGCGACATGATACTCGCAGCCGCCCAGAGAACGCTGCATCCAGGTGTCGAGGATGTCGAATACCAGCGGCGCATGCACCGGAATCGTTGGCTGCAGGGCGTTGAAGGGTTGCCAGGCCCGATAGCGCACGCCGGCCACGAATTCACCCACTCGCCCGGTGGGTTGCAGCGGCACCGGAACGCCGTTGCAGGTCAGCATGTAGCGCTGCGGCGGCAGACCGGTGACCTTCAGCTGCAGGCGTTCAAGAGACGAGTCGACATAACGCACCGCGCCACCGGCGGCACCCTCTTCGCCCAGCACGTGCCAGGGTTCCAGGGCCTGACGCAGCTCCAGTTCGATGCCGCTGACCGCGTAATCGCCGACTTTGGGGAATCGAAACTCCAGATGCGCGGCGAACCACTCGGCGCGCACCGGGTAACCCGCAGCGTTGAGCTCGACGATCACATCGGCAAAATCCTGCTCGATGAAGTGAGGCAGCATGAAGCGGTCGTGCAACTCGGTGCCCCAACGCGCCAGTTTTGCCGGGGCGTAAGGCTCACGCCAGAACCGCGCCACCAGCGCGCGCAACAGCAACTGCTGCGCAAGGCTCATTCGCGCGTGAGGCGGCATCTCGAATGCACGAAGCTCCAGCAGCCCCAGCCGCCCCGTGGCGCCGTCTGGCGAATAGAGCTTGTCGATGCAGAACTCGGCGCGGTGCGTGTTGCCGGTCACGTCGATGAGCAGGTTGCGCAGCAGCCGGTCCACCAGCCATGGCGAACATTCCTCGCCAGGCGCTGGCATCTGCGAGAAGGCGATTTCCAGCTCGTAAAGCGAGTCGTTGCGCGCCTCATCGACACGCGGCGCCTGCGAGGTCGGCCCGATGAACAGCCCGGAAAACAGATAGGACAGCGAGGGATGGTTGTGCCAGTAGCTCAACAGACTGCGCAGCAGATCAGGCCGGCGCAGGAATGGCGAGTCGCCCGGTGTCGCGCCGCCGAGCACGAAATGGTTGCCGCCGCCGGTGCCGGTGTGGCGCCCGTCGATCATGAATTTTTCGGTGGTCAGGCGGGTCAGCCGCGCCTGCTCGTACAGGAACTCGGTGCGCTCGACCAGCTCGTCCCACGTGGACGACGGCTGCACGTTGACCTCGATCACACCTGGATCCGGCGTGATGCGGAAGTTGGCCAGACGCGGATCGCTCGGCGGCTCATAGCCTTCCAGCAGCAGCGGACAATGCAGTTCCTGCGCAGTCGATTCAATGGCAGCGACCAGTTCCAGATAGGCCTCGAGCGACTGCAATGGCGGCATGAACACATAAAGCCGGCCACCTCGCACCTCGGCACTCAACGCCGTACGGGTCAACCAGTCGGCGGACTCGTCGATGACCGGCGCCCGCTCGGCTTCCGTGTCCGCCTGCTCGGTCAGCCCGTCCAGCCGGGACTGAAGCGCTTCACGGTCCGGCAGGTCCGGGAATTCCTGATTGGGGTCATTGGGGTGAATGTACGGATACTCGGCCGCCTTGACCCAGGGCTGCGAGGCGAGCGGAAGACGGTAGCCCAGGGCGGAGTCGCCCGGCACCAGCCGACAATGCTCGTCGCGCAGATACCAGCGCCCGCTTTGCCAGCGATCATCGGCGGCCGTGCGGGCCAGTGGCAGCACGTGCCCCACGACTTTGTCGAGCCCTTGGGAAAACACTCTGTTCAGCCGCGCACGCTCGAGTTCGTCGCCAAGCCGGGAGTCTTCGGCGGTGACGTTCTGCGGCAGCGCACCCTCGCGCCACAGATAGTAGAAGTTGTCTTCGTAAGCAGGGAACACGTAGCGGGCAGGCAATTTCAGCCGTTCGGCAACGCTGCGCAGGAAGCGCCCGGCCGTCTCGCTGTCGGCGCCGTAGTCTTCGCTTTCATCGGCGATCAGGGCGTCATTGCGCCATACCGGCTCGCCGTCACGTCGCCAGAAGCAGTTCAGCGACCAGCGCGGCAACTGCTCGCCCGGATACCATTTGCCCTGGCCAAAGTGGACGATGCCCTGAGGCGCATAATGCTTGCGCATGCGCTGGAACAGTTCAGCCGACAACGCCCGTTTCTTCGGGCCGAGCGCGGCGGTGTTCCATTCGCTGCCGTCACGATCGTCAATGGACACGAACGTCGGCTCGCCGCCCATGGTCAGGCGCACGTCATGGGCGGACAGGTCAGTGTCGATCTGACGGCCCAGCGCCTGAATCTCCAGCCACTGCTCTTCGGTGTAAGGCTTGGTGACACGCGGCGCCTCCCAGATGCGCTCCACCGACATGTCATGACTGAATTGGGTTTCGCACGGTTCGACCAGACCACTGATCGGCGCTGCAGAAGACGGCTCGGGACTGCAGGCCAGCGGAATGTGGCCTTCGCCTGCGAAAAGTCCCGACGTCGCGTCCAGACCGATCCAGCCTGCCCCCGGCAGATACACCTCGCACCAGGCGTGCAGATCGGTGAAGTCGACATCGGTGCCGGAAGGACCGTCCAACGCCGCAACGTCGGCTTTGAGCTGGATCAGGTAGCCGGACACAAAACGCGCTGCCAGCCCCAGATGACGCAGCAATTGCACCAGTAGCCAGGCGGAATCGCGGCAGGAACCGGAAGCGTTTTCCAGCGTGAACTCAGGCGTCTGAATGCCCGGCTCCATGCGAATCAGATAACCGATGTCGTTGGCCAGCCGCTGATTAAGATTGACCAGAAAGTCGATGGCCGGAATCGGCGTGCGGTCGATACTGTTCAAGTACGCCTGAAACTTCGGCGTCAGCGGGAGTTTTTCCAGATACGGCAACAGCTCGTGATGCTCTTCCCGGGCGTAGGTGA
The DNA here is from genome assembly GCF_030209235.1 of Pseudomonas sp. efr-133-TYG-103a. Taxonomy (NCBI): domain Bacteria; kingdom Pseudomonadati; phylum Pseudomonadota; class Gammaproteobacteria; order Pseudomonadales; family Pseudomonadaceae; genus Pseudomonas; species Pseudomonas sp. efr-133-TYG-103a. Next base: position 30,337 of record NZ_JARVSK010000012.1, on the reverse strand, counting down.
ACGGGATGTTCTCAGCGTACGGCTCAAGGAAGAAATCGAAAGGGTTGAACACCGCCATTTCGGCGACAAGGTCGACCTCGATGCGCAACTCGTCGGTCTTTTCCGGAAACACCAGGCGGGCCAGGTAATTACCCTGCGGATCCTGTTGCCAATTGATGAAGTGATTGTCAGGCAGGACTTTCAGCGAATAGGACAACACACGCGTGCGGCTGTGAGCCGCAGGACGCAAGCGCACGATCTGCGGACCCAGTTCTACCGCTCGTTCGTAGCGGTAATGCGTGACGTGGTGCAAGGCAATGTGAATCGACACGGCGTGCCTCCTGCGAGCCTGGACGGTAGCGGAACCGCGCAAGACTTATGCCATCCAGGCAAGTCAGGCGCCTTCGGCGTTGATGATGCTCGCTCAGCTAAGCACAGCACCAAAATCGCGCCAGCTTCGGCGGACGGTGCAAGGGTCGCACGGAAATGAGGCGGGTGGGGTTATTTACGCGGGAACCGCCAATTTGCCGGGGGCCACGGTGCGAATCGTGGTCATTGGCGCGCAGGTTTTGAAAGGGAGAAAGTAAAACGCCAGCTCGAAAGCTGGCGTTTTTCACCGCGGCATCATTCAGCGTGGAAACACCGGCTGACGGGACGGCTTCTTGCTCTTGCCGCCCTTCCCGCCTTTCGCAGCGTCAGCGCGCTCCTTGGCCGCCTGTTTGTTGCGAGCGGCCGCAGCGGCCTTGGCCTCTTCGCGTTTGTCCCACGGCTTGCTGCCGTCGGTTGCGCGCGGCGGCAGGCCAGTGTGCTGGGTGAGAATCTTCGTGGTCTTCGCGACCTTGTGGCTTCCCACCGGCGTCGAGTTCTTGCGACGCGCGCTCTGGTAGCTGTCGGTTTCCGGCTGATGCAGCGGAATCAGCTGGTTCTTGCCCGAGCCGATGAGGTCGGAACGGCCCATGCGCTCGAGCGCTTCACGCAGCATCGGCCAGCCTTTCGGATCGTGATAACGCAAGAACGCCTTGTGCAGACGACGCTGTTCTTCGCTCTTGACGATGGTCACCGGGTCGCTTTTGTACGTGACCTTGCGCAGCGGGTTCTTGCCCGAGTGATACATGGCAGTCGCGCTGGCCATCGGCGACGGGTAGAACGCCTGCACCTGGTCGGCGCGGAAGCCGTTGCCTTTGAGCCACAGCGCCAGATTCATCATGTCCTCATCGGTCGTGCCCGGATGAGCCGCGATGAAGTAAGGAATCAGGTACTGCTCTTTGCCCGCTTCCTTGGAGAACTTCTCGAACATGCGCTTGAAGCGGTCGTAAGAGCCAATGCCCGGCTTCATCATCTGATTGAGCGGGCCTTCCTCGGTATGCTCCGGCGCGATCTTCAGATAGCCGCCGACGTGGTGCGTGACCAGTTCCTTGACGTACTCCGGCGACTCGACTGCCAGGTCGTAGCGCAGGCCCGAGGCGATCAGGATCTTCTTCACGCCCGGCAGCTCGCGAGCGCTGCGATACAGCTGAATCAATGCCGAGTGATCGGTGTTCAGGTTCGGGCAGATGCCCGGGAACACGCAGGACGGCTTACGGCATGCGGATTCGATTTCCGGGCTTTTACAGGCGATGCGGTACATGTTGGCGGTCGGGCCACCGAGGTCGGAAATCACCCCCGTGAAGCCTGGCACCTTGTCACGGATCTCTTCGATTTCGCGAATGATCGAGTCATGGGAGCGGTTCTGGATGATCCGTCCTTCATGTTCGGTGATCGAGCAGAACGTACAGCCGCCGAAGCAGCCACGCATGATGTTCACCGAGAAGCGGATCATGTCGTAGGCCGGGATTTTCTCCTTGCCGTACGCCGGATGAGGAACACGTGCGTATGGCATGCCAAACACGTAGTCCATTTCTTCGGTGGTCATCGGAATGGGCGGCGGATTGAACCAGACATCGACCTCGCCATGCCGCTGTACCAGCGCCCGCGCGTTACCCGGGTTGGTTTCCAGGTGCAGCACGCGGTTGGCGTGAGCATAAAGAACGGCGTCGTTTCGCACCTTTTCCATGGACGGCAGGCGGATGACGGTTTTTTCGCGGGTCATGCGCGGGCTCGCCAGGATCTGCACGACCTTGGCTTCATTCGGGTCTTCAACCGGCCCTTTTTCCTGCTCGATGGCGCAGGCCTGCGTGTCCTGCGTGTTGACGTATGGGTTGATGATCTTGTCGATCTTGCCCGGACGATCAATGCGCGTGGAGTCGACCTCGTACCAGCCTTCAGGCGTGTCGCGACGAATGAACGCAGTGCCGCGCACGTCGGTGATGCTTTCGATCGACTCACCATAAGAAAGACGATTGGCGACCTCGACGATGGCCCGCTCGGCGTTGCCGTACAGCAGGATGTCAGCGCAGGCGTCGATCAGGATCGAGTTGCGAACCTTGTCCTGCCAATAGTCGTAATGCGCGATGCGACGCAGGGAGGCCTCGATGCCGCCGAGCACGATCGGCACATTCTTGTACGCTTCCTTGCAGCGCTGGCTGTAGACCAGGCTGGCGCGATCGGGACGCTTGCCCGCCATGCCACCCGGCGTATAGGCATCGTCCGAACGGATTTTCTTGTCGGCAGTGTAGCGGTTGATCATTGAATCCATGTTGCCAGCCGCGACGCCGAAGAACAGATTCGGCTCGCCCAGCTTCATGAAGTCGTCTTTGGATTTCCAGTCCGGCTGAGCAATGATGCCGACACGAAAGCCTTGCGACTCCAGCAGCCGGCCAATGATCGCCATGCCGAACGACGGATGGTCGACGTAGGCATCGCCGGTGACGATGATGATGTCGCAGGAATCCCAGCCAAGCTGATCCATCTCTTCCCGGCTCATCGGCAGGAAAGGCGCTGGCCCGAAACATTCGGCCCAGTACTTCGGATAGTCAAATAACGGCTTGGCTGCTTGCATGTCGATGACCAGTGTTCGTAATCAGGGAGGCGAGTTTCTTGGGGAAAATCGCGGGCGCGGAGAATAGCACAAAAAATAACCAATTCCGACCATGCGGCTAGGTTTTACTCATCATCATCAAAGTTGTAACTGCCCGGCGCCAGGTTCTCGAAGCGCGTGTACTTACCAATGAAGGCCAGCCGCACGAAGCCGATCGGACCGTTCCGCTGTTTACCGATGATGATTTCAGCGATGCCCTTGTGCTCGGTCTCCGGGTGATACACCTCATCCCGGTACACGAACATGATGACGTCGGCGTCCTGCTCGATCGCTCCGGATTCACGCAAGTCGGAGTTGACCGGCCGCTTGTTCGGGCGCTGTTCAAGCGAGCGGTTCAGCTGAGAAAGGGCGACCACCGGGCAGTTGAATTCTTTGGCCAACGCTTTGAGGGATCGCGAAATTTCGGAAATTTCGTTGGTCCGGTTGTCACCACTCGAGCCCGGAATCTGCATCAGTTGCAGGTAGTCGATCATGATCAGGCCGACATCGCCATGCTCGCGCACCAGGCGCCGGGTGCGCGCCCGCATCTCGGATGGGCTGATGCCTGCGGTATCGTCGATGAACAGTTTGCGGTCATTGAGCAGATTGACCGCCGACGTCAGCCGCGGCCAATCGTCGTCGTCCAACTGACCGGAACGCACCTTGGTCTGATCGATACGCCCGAGCGAAGACAGCATACGCATGATCAGCGATTCACCTGGCATCTCAAGCGAGTAGACCAGAACCGCCTTTTCGCTGCGCAACACCGCGTTCTCGACCAGGTTCATCGCGAACGTGGTCTTACCCATCGACGGTCGTCCGGCGACGATGATCAAGTCCGAAGGCTGCAGGCCGCTGGTCTTCTCGTCCAGATCGGTGTAACCGGTGGAAAGGCCGGTGATGCCCTCGCCCAGGTTGAACAGCGTGTCGATGCGATCGATGGCTTTGGTCAGCAGATCGTTCACGCCGACCGGTCCGCCCGTCTTGGGCCGCGCCTCGGCGATCTGGAAGATCTGCCGCTCGGCCTCATCGAGAATCTCTTCTGCGGTGCGCCCTTCGGGATTGAACGCGCTGTCGGCAATCTCGTTACTGATGCCGATCAACTGACGCAACGTCGCGCGCTGGCGCACGATCTGCGCGTAGGCCTTGATGTTGGCGACCGAGGGAATGTTCTTCGCCAGTTCCGACAGATAACCGAGACCGCCGACCTGAGAGGTCTGGCCTTCTTTGTCCAGTTGCTCGGACAGCGTCACGACGTCGATTGGCAGGTTCTGATCAGCCAGCTTGGCGATGGCGCGGAAGATCAGACGGTGGTCATGACGATAGAAGTCGCCATCCGAAACCTGATCCAGCACGCGCTCCCAGGCATTGTTGTCCAGCATCAGACCACCGAGCACGGCCTGTTCGGCCTCGATGGAATGCGGAGGCACCTTTAGGGCAGCGGTTTGCAGATCGTATTGCTCGGGAGCGGAAATATCGTTCATGGCCACACGGAATCAGGGGGTTTGAATCAGGATACTCAGAAATGACAAAGGGCACGACCTGCGAACAGGATCGTGCCCAATGCTAACCGGCTGATGAGCGAGTCGCCAACCGATCAGACGCCCGCACCGAAGCGCGGGAATCGAACTGCTTAAGCAGCCACCACAACAACGCGAACGGTAGCTTCAACATCGCTGTGCAGGTGCACGGCAACGTCGTATTCGCCAACGTTACGGATGGTGCCGTTCGGCAGACGAACTTCAGCTTTGGCAACTTCGACGCCTGAGGCGGTCAGTGCATCAGCGATGTCGTGAGTACCGATCGAACCGAACAGCTTGCCTTCGTCACCAGCAGTGGCAGTGATGGTCACTTCCAGCTCAGCCAGTTGAGCAGCGCGAGTTTCAGCAGAAGCTTTCTTCTCGGCAGCGGCTTTTTCCAGCTCAGCGCGACGCTCTTCAAACGCGGCCAGGTTGGCAGCGGTTGCAGCGGTGGCTTTGCCGAAAGGCAGCAGGTAGTTACGACCGTAGCCAGCCTTAACGTTTACTTTATCGCCCAGGTTGCCCAGGTTGGCGATTTTTTCCAGCAGGATGAGTTCCATTTGGTAATAACCTCTTAACTTTAACCTTCACCGTTCGCAGAACCGTCATCGGCATCTTTCGACGCCAGCCGGCCGCGAAAATCAATCAGGCTGTCGACAATGGCAAACACCACCAGCAACGGATAAATCAGCTGCATGAACAGCAGAAGCGTGACGTACAACCCCACCAGCCAGAAACGGGTCAGGCGCTTTGCAGCCACCAGACCGTGAATCAGAGCCAGCCCCGCGAACATCAGCGGCACGCTGCACAACGGTGTCAGCATCGCCAGTTGCGGACCGAAGTTCGGCCCCACCAACATGCACACCAGCAGCACCAGCATCGGTGCCCGCGGGAGTCTCAGGCTGCGAAACTCGCGACCGAAACCACCCGGGTTATACAACAGCGCCTGCCAGTAACGCCCAAGGATCAGGCATACCACGCTGACGATCTGCAACAACGCTGCGATCAGGCCGTTCAGGACCGGCGTAATCAGTGCTCCCAGTCGCGCTCGCTCTTCTACCGACATCTGTTGGTAGACATCACCGAAGACGTGGGGCAGAAGTTTCTGCAACTCCCCCGCCATGGCTTCGATGGGCTCGCGGAAAACCGCTCCCAGAATCACTGCGTACAACAATCCCGCCACTACGCTGACCAGCAGCACGCGGACCCAGGACTCGCTGGCGCGCAACACGGCCGCCAACCCCCATGAACCCAGCAACACCATCAGGGTGCGAGGTTCACCGAAATACCACCAGACCAACGCCGGTAGCAGAGCCCAGGCGAGAACGCTCAAGGCGTCACTCAACCCGCGTCGCAGGAGCACAAGGCACCCTGCGGCAGCACTCAACCAGAACAACAGCGGCAACGCCGCACATCCCACCACTACGAGAGTGGCTTGCACGCGGCCGCGCATGATGAATTCAGCCAAGGCGCGCATGCGATTTATCCCTTACTGCTTTTTGTCGACTGAACCTGGTCTCAGCGGCCGTGGCTGTCGGTGTAGGCCAGCAGGGCCAGGAAGCGGGCGCGCTTGATAGCGGTAGCCAGCTGACGCTGATAACGAGCTTTGGTACCGGTAATACGGCTAGGAACGATCTTGCCGGTTTCAGATACGTAGGCTTTCAGGGTGTTGAGATCTTTGTAATCGATCTCCTTCACATTTTCAGCTGTGAAGCGGCAGAATTTACGACGACGGAAGAAACGTGCCATGTAATAGGCTCCTCAAAAGGTCCGTGGATTACTCGTCAGCGTTATCGCTGTTGTCGCTGTCATCACTGTCAACGCCTTCAGCGTCGGAGTGCTCAGGACGGTCGCGACGCTCACGGCGCTCACTGCGGTTCTCTTCAGCCTTGAGCATTTCGGACTGGCCGGTAACGGCTTCGTCGCGACGGATGACAAGGTTACGGATCACGGCATCGTTGTAACGGAAGTTGTCTTCCAGCTCGGCCAGAGCCTTGCCAGTGCACTCAACGTTCAGCATCACGTAGTGAGCCTTGTGAACATTGTTGATTGCGTAGGCCAGTTGACGACGGCCCCAATCTTCCAGACGGTGGATCTTGCCGCCGTCTTCTTCGATCAGCTTGGTGTAACGCTCAACCATGCCGCCGACTTGCTCGCTCTGGTCCGGGTGAACCAGAAAGATGATTTCGTAATGACGCATGAATGCTCCTTACGGGTTGTAGCCTGCCGCCAAAGCGGTCAGACAAGGAGTGAATAACACTGGTTTATCTTGCACAGGGACAGGCACAAAAGCGCCTGCCATGACAGCAAGGGGCGCAATTGTAGAGAAGCACCAGAGGCGGCGCAAGGAAATTGGTGATTATTTGAACAAAGGCAGGCTTGAGCTGTAAGCCGCAAACGACAAGCTGATCGCGGGTGGTTTCAGCTTACCGTTTGCCGCCTGAAACTCGTTACTTCCGTGAAGCGGCCGCCTTGACGCTGCGCTGGCGCATGGCTTCGAACAGGCAGACGCCGGTCGCCACCGACACATTGAGGCTGCTGACACTGCCTGCCATTGGCAGACGGACCAGATAATCACAATGTTCGCGGGTCAGTCGGCGCATGCCCTTACCCTCGGCGCCCATGATCATGATGGTCGGGCCGGTCAAGTCCTGCTGATACAGTTCCTGCTCGGCCTCACCGGCCGTGCCGACGACCCACAGACCGCGCTGTTGAAGTTTCTCAAGCGTACGTGCGAGGTTGGTCACCGCGACCAGCGGAATCACTTCCGCTGCACCGCAAGCGACTTTGCGCACCGTTGGCGTCAGCGTCGCGGACTTGTCCTTGGGCACGATCACCGCCAGCGCACCGGCCGCATCGGCGGTGCGCAGGCAGGCGCCGAGGTTATGCGGATCGGTGACACCGTCCAGCACCAGAATCAAAGGCGCGCCTTCCGTGCGATCCAGCAACTCGTCCAGCATCGCCTCACCCCAGACCTGGCTTGGACTCACGTCCGCCACCACGCCCTGGTGAACACCCTCGACCCAGGCGTCCATCTCACGACGCTCGGCCTGCCCGACGGAAACCCGATTCTGGGCAGCCAGATCAACCAAGACCTGAACCCGCGGATCGCTGCGCCCCTCAGCCAGCCAGATCTGCTTGACCCGCTTGGGATGGTGACGCAACAACGCTTCTACAGCATGCACGCCATAGATTTTTTCCAACGCACTCATGACTTGGCCTTAGGTTTGCGCACCCCACCGCTCTTCGCGGCAGGCGCCGAGCCCGATTTCGGCGGACCCTTACGATGTTTGCTCGGTTTTGCCGTTTTGCCTGCCGGAGCGGAATCACTCCTTGCCGGCTTTCCCGACGATGCCTTGCTACCGCCCTTAGCTTCTGCCAACAAGGCTTTTTTCAGTTCCCGACTCTTACGGACTTCAGCGTTTTTCGCGGCTGCATCACTGGGGCGGTAGGCCTCGACGACCGGTTCCTTGTTGGCACTGCGGCGACTCGGACGGGACGCGGTGGCCTTTTCCTTTTCTTTCTCTTTGGGCTGCTGGGCGGCAACCGGTTCAGCCGCTTTGCGCTTGCGACCGACCGGAGCGCTGGTCGTCTTCTCGGACATCTCGAAGTCGATCTTGCGCTCGTCCAGGTCAACCCGCATGACGCGCACTTCGACCGTATCTCCCAGTCGGAAGCTACGACCGCTGCGTTCGCCTGCCAGACGATGATGAACCGGATCGAAATGGTAGTAGTCCCCCGGCAATGCCGTGACGTGGACCAGACCCTCGACGTAGATGTCAGTCAGCTCGACGAACAGGCCGAAGCCGGTCACAGCCGTGATCACGCCCGGGAACGACTCGCCCACGCGGTCCTTCATGAACTCGCACTTGAGCCAGTTCACGACATCACGAGTGGCCTCGTCGGCACGGCGTTCACTCATCGAGCACTGCTCGCCTAATTGCTCGAGCACCGCCTCGTCGTAAGGATAAATGCGCGCTTTCGGAATGGTCGCAGCGCCTGCGCGGCGAACATGCGGCGTTTCCTGCTTGGAGCGAATCACGCTGCGAATCGCGCGGTGAGTCAGCAAGTCCGGATAACGACGAATCGGCGAAGTGAAGTGGGTATACGCCTCGTAATTCAGGCCGAAGTGGCCGTTATTGTCCGAGCTGTACACTGCCTGACTCAACGAGCGCAGCATGACGGTCTGGATCAGGTGGTAATCCGGACGATCCTTGATGGTTTCAAGCAGCGCCTGATAATCCTTGGGCGTCGGACCGTCTTTGCCCTTGTGCAGCGACAAGCCCAGTTCGCCAAGGAATGCGCGAAGTTTTTCCAGACGCTCAGGCGGCGGACCATCATGAACGCGATAGAGGGCCGGAATTTCATGCTTCTTGAGGAATTCGGCAGTCGCCACGTTCGCCGCCAGCATGCACTCTTCGATCAGCTTGTGGGCATCGTTGCGTGTAGTTGGACGGATTTCGGCAATCTTGCGCTCGGACCCGAAAATGATCCGGGTTTCCTGGGTTTCGAAGTCGATTGCGCCGCGAGTGTGACGAGCGCCCAGCAGCACCTTGTACAGCGCATACAGCTGCTTGAGATCGGGCACGACCTCGCTGTACTCACCGCGAAGCTGCTTGGCTTCGGTTGTTTTCGGGTGTTCGAGAATCGAGCTGACCTTGTTGTAGGTCAGGCGCGCATGGGAGTGAATGACCGCCTCGTAGAACACGTAATCGGTCATCTCGCCGGTCTTGGAGATGGTCATCTCACAGACCATCGCCAGACGATCAACGTGCGGGTTCAGCGAGCAAAGACCGTTCGACAGCTGCTCTGGCAACATCGGCACCACGCGCTCGGGGAAGTACACCGAGTTGCCGCGCACCTGGGATTCGGCGTCCAGCGCCGAGCCGATCTTCACGTAGCTGGAGACGTCGGCAATTGCCACGTAAAGCTTCCAGCCACCGGAGAACAGGCGCAGCTTGCCCGGTTTGGCTTCGCAATAAACGGCGTCGTCAAAATCGCGGGCGTCTTCGCCATCGATCGTGACGAAAGGCAGGTGGCGCAGATCGACGCGATGCTCTTTGTCTTTCTCTTCGACTTCCGGCTTGAGCCTGACGGCCTCTTTGAGCACAGCCTCAGGCCAGACGTGAGGAATGTCGTAGGTACGCAGCGCGACATCGATTTCCATGCCCGGCGCCATGTAATTACCCACGACTTCGACCACATCGCCTTGCGGCTGGAAGCGTGGCGTTGGCCAGTGGGTGATTTTCACTTCGACGAACTGGCCGATCTTCGCGTCGGCATTGCGGCCGGGCGTCACCAGCACTTCCTGCTGGATTTTCGGATTGTCCGGCACGACGAAACCGATCCCGCTCTCTTCGAAATAGCGGCCGACCACGGTTTCGTGGGCACGGGAGATGACCTCGACAATGACGCCTTCGCGGCGACCACGGCGATCCAGGCCCGAAACACGCGCGAGCGCACGGTCACCGTCGAACACCAGACGCATCTGGGCAGGGCTCATGAACAGGTCGTCGGAGCCGTCGTCCGGCACCAGGAATCCGAAGCCGTCACGGTGACCGCTGATGCGGCCCAGGATCAGATCGAGCTTGTCGACAGGGGCGTAAGTGCCGCGGCGCGTATAGATCAGCTGAGCATCGCGCTCCATGGCGCGAAGACGGCGGCGCAAGGCCTCGATCTGATCTTCAGTCGTCAGGCCAAATTCTTCCACCAACTGCTCGCGGGCCGCAGGGGATCCGCGCTCGGAAAGGTGCGCCAGAATCAGCTCACGACTAGGAATGGGGTTTTCGTATTTTTCCGCTTCACGAGCGGCCTCGGGATCGAGGGACTGCCAATCGGCCATTAGAATGAGTTCACCTTATCTGTATGCAATTAGTTTGGCATATACCAGATTGAAACGCGAAGACAGCGTTTGCTGAGACATTTCGCTATTTCAAAAAAAATTTCACCTCGGGGGTTTACAGCCCCCAAACTCATCCGTAAGATGCGCCCCACAACGACGGCACTGCCACGTTGTAGTTGAAAATCAGACGGCTTTTTAAAAAATTAGTCGAATGAAATCAACGCCTTGCCCAGATGGTGAAATTGGTAGACACGCCAGCTTCAGGTGCTGGTGACCTTACGGTCGTGGAAGTTCGAGTCTTCTTCTGGGCACCAATTCAACGAAACCGAGCTAAGTGCTCGGTTTTGTGCTTTTTGCGGTTTGAAAACCTGTCACCGCTGAAAAACAGCCCTGAGCGTAGATCAGTTCCTCTTCTCTGTCCTCAACAGCAATCGAATGCCATGGGCGTGACCTCCTCATTGGAGATACGGGTCTGCCTGCTCGGGCCATCCTAAAACTCCGCTCCAAACACTCAACCTGCAACGCTCGATCGATATTTCGAAAAATTCAGTTGCATTGAAACGAAAAATCTAATTAAATCAGCGCCATGCCCAGGTGGTGAAATTGGTAGACACGCCAGCTTCAGGTGCTGGTGACCTTACGGTCGTGGAAGTTCGAGTCTTCTCCTGGGCACCAAATCAAACGAAACCGAGCCAAGTGCTCGGTTTTGTGCTTTCTGGGGTTCGTAAATCTACAACTGACGCTCGCCTCATTTGCAGGCCGAACGTGCTCGCAATCGCCCTGCACCCAGCCTGATGCATTGCGATTGCGAGCAAACTTACGTTTGCACTCAGTCGATCAAAACCGGATCAGGCGCGGAATTGCCCCAGGCTCGCTTTCAGCTGTGCTGCCAGCTTGTCCAGCGTCTTGCCACTCGCCGTCGTCTCGACAACTGCCTGCGCCGCTTTCTCGGCCTGGGCATGGATCACCTCCACGCGCCCTCTCACCGCTTGCGCCCCCTTGGCCTGATGCTCAGCCGCTCGCGTCGCCAACCCGATGGCGGCATGAACCTGCTCGACCGAAGCCTGAACCGTTTGCTGCAGCCGCGCACTGTCACGCAGCACGGCCAGCCCTTCCTTGGCCTGACGACCCGCAAGTCCAATGGTCGCGACCGCCTCTTTCGCGCCAGACTGCAGCTTGGCGATGTGTTCCTGAATGTCGCCGGTCGAGCTTTGCGTCTTGCTCGCCAACGCGCGGACCTCATCGGCTACCACGGCGAACCCGCGCCCGGTCTCGCCCGCTCGAGCCGCCTCAATGGCAGCGTTGAGCGCCAGCAAGTTGGTCTGCTCAGCGATGCCATGAATCACTTCCAGCACCACCTCGATCTGCTCGCTCTGTTGCGCCAGGCGCTCAATGACCTGCGCCCCGGTTTCGACCTGACCGGCCAGCGCCTCGATCAAATTGCCGACCTGATTGGAGGTGCGCGTGTTCTCGTCCGTCGCCTGACGAATATCGATCACCTGACGCAAAGCCGCTTGCATGGCCTGGCTTTCCGCCTGTGCTTCGTCGGCCATTTGCGACAGCGCCTGAAGACTCGCCGCCACTTCGTCACGTTGCAGCTCGGCAGCGGCATCAGCTCCGGCATTGCGCTTGCTCATCGCACCGATCTCTACTCCCGTCTGCTGAGCGACGTCGCCCGCCTCTCTCACGATCGGTTGCAGCTTATCGACGAAGCGGTTGACCGCTGCCGCCATCTCACCGATTTCGTCGTTGCTGTTGAGCTTCACGCGTTTGGTCAGATCGCCCTCACCGGCGGCCAGATCATCCAGCGCGCGGTTGAGCAATTGCAGTCGCAGCACCACTCGGCGCCCAAGAACGATCGCCAGCGCAATCAACACACCCAAGCCCACCAGGGCCAGACCGACGCCGATTCTCCAGCGCAACGTCGAGGCCGCCTCCTGCACCGCCGAACCGGTATTGGTCGCCATCGCCGAAGCGGACGACTGCGCGTTTTGCAGGCGCGAACGCAACGCTGCCGAGCTTTCAGTCGCGGCCCCACCCAGACTGTCGGAAACCAATTGCTCGCCACTGCCGATCAACGCCGTGAAGCGCTTGTCCAGAGCTGCAAGGTTGTCTTCCACAGCACGGGTCGAGACGCCCATGCGCACTTTGCCGATTTCCACGCCGTTGGGGCTGATGGACGCTTCGACGTAGTAAACGGAAGGATCTTTTTGCGCAGCGTTCAGGACCTTGTCCATCGCCCGATCGCCCTCGCCTTTGGCCAGGAGCGCCTTGATCGATTCGTTCTCACGATTGAGGTAACGGGTGAGGTGTTCGCCCTGCGCGTCGTCGTAGACGACAAACAGCACGTTAGGATTGCGTTGAGCGCGCCGGGCAAATTCCGACAATGTCGGAGTGTCCCCATCCCACATCGCGCGCGGGGCGACGGCAGCAAGAAGCTCGGCCATGTCGGTCGCCGAATCCTTCAAGTCCTTTTCCAACGTCGTACGCAGTTGACCCTGCTCGTCCTTCAGACGGGCGGACAGGCCTGCGCTCAATCGCTGACGCGTATTGCGCGATAACCCTTCCAGACTGGATGTTACGTCGCGGCTCGCCTGCTCCAGTTCCCCGGACAAGTGTTGCGAATCTACACTCAGGCGCGTAGCCAGATCGGCTTCAAGCGCAGTGACGGTGCTCCGGGTGAGGGCGACCGCCACCAGCACCTGCACCAAAAGGGCAATGCCGAGGGCGATGAATACGGGCCGCAGCAAGCGGCTGCGCAGAAGAGAAAGAACGGCCGACACAGGAGATCCCCCCACAACAAACGCCATTAAAATGATGGCATCTTTTATGACGGTATTTACAGCAAGGGTCGTGCCGTTGTGCTGATGGATATCAAGCGGGCAAAACAAAGGGCCGCCTGAGCGACCCTTCGTTTGTATTTCAACGACTTATCAAGCGAATGGGTGACGCAGAACGATGGTCTCGTTGCGATCCGGGCCCGTCGAAATAATGTCGATCGGTGCGCCGACCAGCTCTTCCAGGCGCTTGATGTAGGCGCGAGCGTTGGCAGGCAGCTCTTCCAGGGTCTTGGCGCCCAGGGTCGATTCCGACCAGCCCGGCACCTGCTCGTAGACAGGCTCCAGACCAATGTAACTGTCGGCATCGGTCGGAGCATCGATCACAGCACCGTTTTCGTTCTTGTAACCCACACAGATGTTGATGGTTTCAAGACCGTCCAGCACGTCCAGCTTGGTCAGGCAGATGCCCGAGATGCTGTTGACGTCGATGGCGCGACGCAGAATGACGGCGTCGAACCAGCCGCAACGACGGGCACGGCCGGTGGTCGCACCGAACTCGTGGCCACGCTTGGCCAGGAAGGCACCCACGTCGTCGAACAGTTCGGTCGGGAACGGACCGGAACCGACGCGAGTCGTGTAAGCCTTGGTGATGCCCAGGATGTAGTCGATGAACATCGGGCCCACACCGGAACCGGTAGCGATACCGCCAGCCGTGGTGTTGGAGCTGGTGACGTACGGGTAGGTACCGTGGTCGATGTCCAGCAGCGAACCTTGAGCGCCTTCGAACATGATGTCTTTGCCGGCGCGACGCATTTCATGCAGCGCAGCGGTGACGTCCAGCATCATCGGCTTGAGCAGTTCGGCGTATTCCATGCACTCGTCGAGCGTCTTCTGGAAGTCGACCGCAGGCTCTTTGTAGTAATTGACCAGTACGAAGTTGTGGTAATCCAGCAGCTCGCCCAGCTTGGCGGCGAAGCGCTCGCGATGGAACAGATCACCGATGCGCAGGCCGCGGCGTGCAACCTTGTCTTCGTAAGCCGGGCCAATGCCACGACCGGTGGTGCCGATCTTGTGCTCGCCACGGGCTTTCTCACGCGCCTGATCCAGTGCGACGTGGTAGGACAGGATCAGCGGGCAGGAAGGGCTGATGCGCAGACGCTCGCGCACAGGGATGCCCTTCTCTTCGAGCTTGTTGATTTCACGCATGAGTGCGTCAGGCGCCACGACCACACCGTTACCGATCAGGCACTGCACGCCTTCGCGCAGCACACCGGACGGAATCAGGTGCAGAACGGTTTTCTCGCCATCGATCACCAGGGTGTGACCGGCGTTGTGGCCGCCTTGATAGCGAACTACCGCGGTAGCATGTTCGGTCAGCAGATCAACGATCTTGCCTTTGCCCTCATCACCCCATTGGGTGCCCAGGACTACGACATTCTTACCCATAACACTTGTCCTCATTCACGCAAACTGGTGCCGGCTGCCGCCGACTGGAAAACTCAAGAGGCCAGCGGCATTACCTGCCAAAGCTCGCCGTGCTGAATCAATTGCCGATCACAGTCGGCTTCTTTCGCTGCCTGAACCTGCTGGCCCGGCAATGCCTGGACGACGCGCTGACCTTCGCCGCGCAGCTGACAGACTTTCTGCCAGAGCGCCGCATCAGTACTGTCGGGCATCCAGATACCGCCAGACGGTAACTCGATCTCTGCCCGCCCCAGCGTGACCAGGGTCTTCAGATCGGTGGAAAAGCCCGTCGCCGGACGCGCGCGCCCGAAGTCCGCACCGATGTCATCATAGCGACCACCTTGTGCGATCGACTGACCGACACCCGGCACAAATACCGCAAACACTACGCCCGTATGGTAGTGGTAGCCGCGCAACTCACCCAGGTCGAAGTACAACGGTAGCTCAGGAAAACGCGCCGACAGACGTTCGGCGATTTCCAGCAGATCATCCAGCGCTTCGAGCACCGGCCCAGGCGCCGCTGCCAGACGCTCGCGCGCCTGCACCAGCACTTCACGGCCGCCACACAGGCCGACCAGCGAACGCAGCATGCCGGCCAGATCCGCCGAGAGACCTTCGGTCAGGGCGATGACTTCATCGATGGCCTTGCGCTGGAGCGCATCGAACAGTTGCTGCTCGACCTCGCCGGACAAGCCTGCCGCACGGGCCAGACCTCGATAGATGCCGACATGCCCCAGATCCATGTGGACGTCGGGCACGTCCGCCAGTTGCAACATTGCCAGCATCAGGCTGATGACTTCGACGTCGCTGCTCGGACTTGCATCGCCATACAACTCGGCGCCCAGCTGAATCGGGCTGCGCGAGGATGACAGTGCACGAGGTTGCGCGTGCAGCACGCTGCCGGCATAGCACAGACGACTCGGACCTTCGCGACGCAGCGTGTGCGCGTCGATGCGGGCGACCTGCGGCGTGATGTCCGCCCGGAAACCCATCTGCCGACCCGATTGCGGATCGACCACTTTGAAGGTGCGCAGATCCAAATCCTGGCCAGCACCTGTGAGCAGTGATTCGAGGTATTCGATATGCGGGGTCACGACGAACTCGTAGCCCCAGCTTTGAAACAGATCCAACACCTGACGACGCGCCACTTCTATGCGCGCAGCTTCCGGCGGCAGTACTTCTTCGATGCCATCCGGCAGCAGCCAGCGGTCAACCGTTGCCATTACGCCTTTCCCCTATGATCCGGGCGGCCAACCCCTCGGGGCGAGCCTTGAGTGAAGCAGACAGCATTCTGCGGGCGCCAGACCGGAAACAACCCAACGCCTTATGCGCCGCAGCTTTGCGAACACTGTCCTCGAAAAAACTGCCGCGCACGAATCACGCCACGGCCAATCAATCGTGTAGACGCAAAAAAGCCGGGAATTTCCCGGCTGCCGCATCATACACACGTTTTAGCGCGCGATCACCCCGCCGGGCAGTTTTGCCGCCCGGCGGAGCCATCGTTCGCGGGTCGCGATTACGGCTTGGCTTTCTCCAGATAGCGGAAAAACTCGCTGCCCGGATCGAGCACCATCACGTCGCCCTTGTTGGCAAAGCTTTCGCGGTAGGCGCGCAGGCTGCGATAGAACGCGTAGAACTCCTGGTCCTGACCATAGGCCTTCGAGTAGATCGCGGCGGCTTGTGCATCACCGTCACCGCGCGCCTCTTCGGACTCGCGATAGGCTTCAGCCAGCAGCACACGACGTTGACGATCGGCATCGGCACGGATGCCTTCAGCCAGCTCATTACCCTTGGCGCGATGCTCACGCGCCTCACGCTCACGCTCGGTGCTCATGCGCTCGAACACGCTGCGGTTCACTTCCTTCGGCAGATCGATAGCCTTGACCCGGACGTCGATGACCTCGATGCCCAGCTCTTTCCCGGCCATCGTATTCAGCGAAGCGGTGATATCGGCCATCAATGCGTCACGCTCACCCGACACCACTTCGTGCAGGGTGCGCTTGCCGAACTGGTCACGCAGACCGGATTCCAGACGGCGCGACAGACGCTCATCGGCGATTTGCTTCAGGCCCGATGTCGCGGTGTAGAAACGCTCAGCGTCCTTCACGCGCCATTTGGCATAGGCATCGACCATGACCGCTTTCTTTTCCAGCGTCAGGAAACGCTGAGTCGGTGCATCGAGGGTCAGCAGGCGACCGTCGAACTTGCGCACTTGGTTCACGTAAGGAATCTTCACGTGCAGGCCCGGTGGAACATCGGCCTGAACCACTCGACCGAACTGCAGCAAAACTGCCCGCTCGGTCTGGGCAACGATATAGAAGCTGTTCCACGCAACGACTGCCAGCACGACACAGACGATCAGGGCGACCAGAGATTTATTGCTCATCAGCGAGTCTCCCTAGTGCGCGTGTCGCGTTGCTGTTGCATGTCCGCGGCCCGAGAGCCCGGATCGACTACGGTCGCTGCTGCGCCGGTAGACGGAGCAGAGCCAGTGCGGCTGCTTTCGATCATTTTGTCCAATGGCAGGTAAAGCAGGTTGTTCTGACCCTTGTCGCCGGTCACGAGCACCTTGCTTGTGTTGCTGAAGACTTCTTGCATGGTGTCCAGATACAGACGCTCGCGAGTGACTTCGGGAGCCTTGCGATACTCGGAGACAAGCTTGGTGAAGCGGTCCGCCTCACCCTTGGCACGCGACACCACTTCATCGCGGTAACCGTTGGCGTCCTCGACAATGCGCTGAGCCTGACCACGAGCCTCTGGAATCACACCGTTGGCGTAGGTTTCGGCTTGGTTGCGCGAGCGTTGCTCGTCTTCACGGGCACGGATCACGTCATCGAACGCTTCCTGAACTTCACGCGGCGCCGCAGCGCTCTGTACGTTCACCTGGGTCACGGTGATGCCGGTGCGATACGTATCGAGGAAACGCTGCAAGCGCTCCTTGATCTCGCTGGCCATCAATTCACGACCTTCGGTGAGCACCTGATCCATTGCGGTAGAGCCGACAACGTGGCGCAGTGCACTTTCAGTTGCATGCTGCAGACTGACTTCAGGCTGATCCACGTTCAGCACGAAATCCTGCAGATTGGTGATCTTGTACTGCACGGTCAGAGGCACCTCGACGATGTTTTCGTCCTCGGTCAGCATCTGGCCCTGCTTGCTGTACGCACGTTCGCGCGTCACGTTTTCAAGATACTTGCGATCGAATGGCGGGAAGTAAATGTTCAGACCCGAACCGACCGTTTCGTAGTATTTGCCGAAGCGCAGGACAACGGCCTGCTCCTGTTCGTCGACCACGTAAATTGCGTTGTAGAGCCAGATCGCGAGCAGCACGACCAGACCGATGCCGAGCAGGCCGAAGCCACCGCCCTTGCCCGAACCGCCGCCACTGCCGCCGCCGTCACCACTACGTTTCTTGCCACCACCGAACAACCCATTCAGGCTTTCCTGCAGCTTTCGGAAGGCCTCGTCGAGATCTGGTGGCCCCTTGCGGTCGCCGCCCTTGCGCTTGCCACCCCAAGGATCCTGATTATTCGAGTTGCCACCCGGCTCATTCCAAGCCATAGCGCTCTCCATCTGATAAAGCAAAGACGCGCCCGCGGCGCGCCGACCAATGCTACAGAATGCCCGTCAAAGCAGCACAACCGCTTTTTCAGGCTTTTATTGCAAAGTGTGTTGCTCGATGAATTCCAGCGGCTGCAGTCCTTCGCGACTCACCAGGCGATTGAGTTCAACTCGGGGTAAACGCACAGCCAACAGGCTCTGGCCTTCTTCATCATGCTCTTCGCTCTGTACCGCACCCAACTGGAAAAACTGGGCACGCAACCGGGCGAAGCGTTGCGACAGGCGCAAAGTTCCAACGAACAGGTCGTTGCCCAGCAGCTCGGCAATCGCTTGCCGAAGCAGATCCAGACCACGACCGTCACGAGCAGAAACCCAGACCCGTTGCGGCTTGCCATCGGCATCGCGTTGTATCTGGGGCTCGACCCCTTCGAGCAAATCGAGTTTGTTATACACCTCGAGCATCGGCAAGTCCTGGGCACCGATCTCGCCCAGCACCACCATCACCTGCTCAATCTGCTCCATGCGCTCAGGCTCGTGAGAGTCGATGACATGCAGCAGCAGATCCGAATTGCTCGACTCTTCGAGCGTAGCCCGAAAGGCCTCGACCAGCTTGTGCGGCAGATGGCGGATAAAACCCACCGTGTCCGCGAGTACGATCGGGCCAAGGTCGTTGAGCTCGAGGCGACGCAGGGTCGGGTCGAGCGTTGCGAACAGTTGGTCAGCAGCGTAGACGTCAGAATCGGTGACCGCATTGAAGAGGGTCGATTTGCCGGCGTTGGTATAACCGACGATGGAAACAGTGGGAATATCGGCCCGTGAACGACCGCGACGCGCCTGATCACGCTGGCTGCGGACTTTCTCAAGCCTGCCCTTGATCTGACGCAGACGAACCCGCAACAGACGACGGTCCGTTTCCAGCTGGGTTTCACCCGGTCCACGCAGGCCGATACCGCCGCCCTGACGCTCAAGGTGAGTCCAGCCACGAACCAGACGGGTACTCATGTGCTCAAGCTGAGCCAGTTCGACTTGCAGCTTGCCTTCGTGAGTGCGCGCGCGCTGGGCGAAGATGTCGAGAATCAGGCCCGTACGGTCAAGCACGCGACACTCGAATACTCGCTCGAGGTTGCGTTCCTGACTGGGTGTAAGGACGTGATTGAAAATGACGATATCCGATTTTTCGGCTTTGACCAGATCGCGCAGTTCCTCGACCTTGCCGCTGCCTACCAGATATTTGGCCGTTGGCCGATGCCGTGGCACGTTTACGAATGCGACGATATCGGCGCCTGCCGAAAGAGCCAGTTCCCGGAACTCCTGCGGATCTTCGCGCGCCTCAGGGTCCTGACCATCCAAGTGAACGAGGATGGCCCGTTCACCACCACCGTGGCGCTCAAAGAACAAAGCAGACTCCTATCAGGCGTTACCTGGCTCTGCGTCAGCCTGGTCGGATTCGGACGCGCTAGGCAGACGAATAGGACGAACCGGAACGACGGTGGAGATGGCATGCTTGTAAACCATCTGGCTGACAGTGTTCTTCAGCAAGATCACGAACTGGTCGAAGGACTCGATGGTGCCTTGCAGCTTGATGCCGTTTACCAGATAAATCGAAACCCCAACCTTTTCTTTACGCAAAGTGTTCAGGTAAGGGTCTTGTAGCGAATGCCCTTTTGACATGTGCCGCACTCCTTTAAGGATCAATAGAATAAATTCGAAAACATTGGCTTGGGCCGTTACCCCCCAAGGATAGACGGCTATTGCAAGGACTCAGCTCAATATGGAGACCGATCCCAGGTATTTCAAGGCGCGTGGCAGATTGTCGCAAGCCAGGCTGTCCAACCAGTGTAAATCTTCCCAGCTTCGCAACCAGGTGAACTGTCTCTTGGCCAACTGGCGCGTGGCGATGATGCCGCGTTCCTGCATCTGGTCATGGTTCAGTTTGCCGTCCAGATAGTCCCAGACCTGGCGATACCCTACAGCTCTTATAGACGGTAAATCCGAGTGAAGGTCCCCTCTCGAACGCAGCGCTATAACTTCTTCCACGAATCCCTCATCGAGCATTTGCCTGAAACGAAGAGCGATCCGGTCATGCAACACCTTGCGATCCGTCGGTGCTATCGCGAGATTTGCGACAGTATAGGGCAATTGATGACGCCCCGAAGCGCTAGCTTGAGCAGTTTGCGCACTTTGTTGCTCGCGATGTGCGGTCATGCTCATCCCGCTGACCCGATAAACTTCCAGCGCCCGAACCAGACGCTGCGGATCATTGGGATGAATTCTGGCCGCCGACACCGGATCGATGCTCGCCAGCTCATCGTGCAACGCCTGCCAGCCACGACTGGCCGCCTCGACTTCAAGTTGTGCACGAACTTGAGCGTCAGCTGCCGGCATGTCCGCCAGGCCTTCCAATAGAGCTTTGAAATACAACATGGTGCCACCGACCAGCAGAGGAATTTTTCCTCGAGCGGTGATTTCAGCCATCGCCTGCAGAGCATCACTGCGAAAGTCTGCGGCCGAATAACTCTGCGACGGGTCGAGGATATCGATCAGCCGGTGTGGATACTTGTCCAAAAGCGCTTTTGAAGGCTTTGCCGTGCCAATGTCCATGCCGCGATAAACGAGCGCGGAATCGACGCTGATCAACTCGCAGGGCAGCACTTTGGTCAGCTCGATGGCCAGGTCGGTCTTGCCAGCGGCAGTCGGCCCCATCAAAAAGATGGCCGGAGGAAGAGCACTCATCAGCGACCGCGCAGAAATAGTTTGTCGAGGTCGTCCAGGCCCAACTGGGTCCAGGTCGGTCGTCCATGGTTGCACTGGCCACTTCGCTCGGTGTTTTCCATGTCGCGCAGCAGGCCGTTCATTTCCGGAATCGCCAGACGCCGGTTGGCCCGCACGGCGCCATGGCACGCCATCGTTCCCAGCAGCTCGTTCATGTGAGCCTGAACCCGGTCACTGGTGCCGTATTCCATCAGGTCAGCGAGAACGGCGTGCACCAGCCGGTTTGCCTCGGCCTGCTTCAACAACGCCGGGATCTGCCGGATCGCCAGGCTCTCGGGACCGAGACGCTGCAATTCGAAACCCAGCTGCTGGAAGGTGGCCATGTGTTCTTCAGCGCAATCGGCCTCACGCTGACTGACGGCGATGGACTCGGGCACCAGCAACGGTTGCCCGCTCAAGCCTTCGCTGGCCATCGCGATTTTCAGGCGTTCGTACATGATCCGCTCGTGAGCAGCGTGCATGTCGACCAGCACAAGACCGTGGGCGTTTTCAGCCAGGATATAGATGCCTTTGAGCTGCGCGAGCGCGTAGCCAAGGGGCGGGATATCGCCCTGAGACTCAGGCAGATCAACGCGCGTCCCGGGCTCGGGGTTGGCCGGAGTACCCGGCAATGGCGCAAAAAACGTGCTGTAGGCGGCGCGCGCCTCTTCGGCCGGCAACACCGACGCCGGACGCGGCGTGTACTGATATTGATAACCGGCGCCACTGCCTGAGCTGCTTGCTCCAGCGGGTGGATTCCAGGCCGGACCTTGCGGGGTCTCGAGCACATTGTTAGCCAGACGCATCTCGCCCTGTGGGCCGAACTCACCCGCCTCTGGCCCGCTGGGGCGCACAAGCGCAGTGACCGACGTGGTCCCCGCCAATTGATCCTCGGGGCGCACGTCGCCCAGCGCACGGTGCAACGTCCCGTAAAGGAAATCGTGAACCATGCGGCCGTCACGGAAGCGAACTTCGTGCTTGGTGGGGTGGACGTTGACGTCGACGACGGCTGGATCGACCTCGAAAAAGAGCACAAAGGTCGGGTGGCGCCCGTTGAACAGCACATCGCGATAGGCCTGACGCACCGCGTGGGCAACCAGCTTGTCTCGCACGGCCCGGCCGTTGACGAAGAAATACTGCAAGTCCGCCTGACTTCTGGAGAACGTCGGCAAACCGACCCAGCCCCAGAGTTTCAGGCCGTTGCGTTCAACCTCGATTGGCAGCGCCTGCTCAAGAAATCCCGGCCCGCACACTGCCGACACACGTCTGGCGCGGGCAACGTCATCACGGGCCTCGTGCAGGCTGAGAATGGTCTTGCCGTTGTGGCGCAGGTGAAAAGCCACATCGAAGCGCGCCAGCGCCATGCGCTTGATCACTTCCTGCAAATGATCGAATTCGGTCTTCTCAGCCTTGAGAAACTTGCGCCGCGCGGGTGTGTTGAAAAACAGATCGCGCACTTCCACCGACGTGCCCACCGGGTGCGCGGCTGGCTGGACGCGGGAAGCCATGTCGCGGCCTTCGGTCTCCACCTGCCAGGCTTGATCGGCGTCACGGGTGCGCGAGGTCAGTGTCAGGCGGGCTACGGAACTGATCGACGCCAGCGCCTCGCCCCGAAATCCGAGGCTCATGACACGCTCGAGGTCTTCGAGCTCGCGAATCTTGCTGGTGGCGTGCCGCGCGAGGGCCAGTGGCAGATCGTCCGCCGAAATGCCGCCGCCGTCGTCGCGCACGCGCAACAGCTTGATACCCGCCTGCTCGACGTCGACATCAATGCGTCGCGCACCGGAGTCCAGACTGTTTTCCAGCAGTTCTTTGATGACCGATGCCGGACGCTCGACCACTTCACCGGCAGCGATCTGGTTGGCAAGCCTTGGGCTGAGCAATTGAATACGCGCAGCTTCGGCCGCATTGTCGGCGCCGGAGGAAACCTCGAAGCCATGATCGTCCAGCAGCAGGTCGGTCATGGCTCACCCGCCAGTTCTGCGCTCGGGATTTTCAACTGCTGGCCAATTTTCAGCTCGTCGGAACTCAATTTGTTGGCATTGCGCAGCGCTTCCATGCTCATGTCGTAGCGTGCAGCCAGCATGCTCAGCGATTCGCCGGAGCGGACTGTGTGCTCGCGCGGCCCCATCGCCAGCTTGCCGTTGTCCCGCAGCCACGCGATGTAAGTGCCTTGCGGAGGATTCTGCTGGAAGAACTGCTTCACGCCTGCGGTGATCGAGCGGGCCAGCGCCTGCTGGTGACTTGCTCCCTCGAGCTTGTTGGCCTCGGCGGCGTTGGAAATAAAACCGGTCTCGACCAGGATCGACGGAATGTCAGGGGACTTCAGCACCATGAACCCTGCCTGCTCCACCCGGGACTTGTGCAGCGAAGTGACGCGGCCGATGTTGGTCAGCACTTTCTGCCCGACATTAAGGCTGGAGGTCAGGGAGGCGGTCATGGACAGGTCCAGCAACACCCCGGCAAGCATGCGGTCCTTGTCATCCAGGCTCACAGCGCCAGCACCGCCGATCAAGTCGGACCGGTTTTCACTGTCGGCCAGCCAGCGGGCGGTCTCGGACGTTGCGCCGCGTTCGGAGAGGGCAAAGACCGAGGCGCCGAACGCTGCAGAAGACGGCGCGGCGTCGGCGTGAATCGAGACGAACAGGTCGGCACCTTTGGCGCGGGCGATCTCAGTGCGTTTGCGCAACGGAATGAAGTAGTCGCCAGTGCGGGTCAGCTCAGCGCGATAGCCTTTCTCGGCGTTGATCTGACGCTGCAATTCTTTGGCGATCGCCAGCACGACGTTCTTTTCTTTCTGACCACGACCGCCGGAGGCGCCCGGATCTTCACCGCCGTGGCCGGCGTCGACCACGACTACGATGTCGCGCTTGCCATTCGGCACTGGAGGCAGCTTGATTTCCGGCTTGGACGGGCTGACCGGCACGGCTGGTGTCGCCGGCGCCGCCGTGGCAGGCGTGTCGGCAACGGTCGGCGTCGGGTTGGCATCGGCCGGATTGTCGTACAGGTCGACCACCAGGCGATTGCCGTACTGCTGGTTCGGGGCCAGCGTGAAGCTTTTCGGAGTCACGGCTTTCTTGAGGTCGATAACCACGCGCAGGTCGTCAGGCGTACGCTGGGCGGAGCGCATGCTGGTAATCGGGGTGTTGGCGGTCGGAATGTTGAGCGAACCACCCAGCGTGGCGCCGTTGATGTCGATGACCAGACGATCCGGGGACTGGAGCGTGAAAACACTGTGCTGGACCGGGCCAGACAGGTCGAACACCAGTCGAGTGTTATCCGGAGCGCGCCATAAGCGGACACTTCGTACCTGTGTAGCGGCCAACGCGTCGACAGCCAATGTCGTCAGCAACAGTCCTATCACAGTAACCAGCGCGCGCATGCGCATACCTAACCCCATATCTATTTGATTTCCAAAGCCAAAGCGGCACACCACTTCTCGCCGCGCGAGCTTTTCGGGCTTAAGGTCAGCGCTCGACCTTCCGCGTGCGGCCTAATGGTAATGATCAGGTCAGGCTTTGGCAAAAAGCCTGCACCCAAATCAGGCCACTCGATCAAGCAAAGCGCTTCTCCTTCGAAGTAGTCGCGTATGCCGAGGAATTCTAGCTCTTCTGGATCAACAAGTCGGTAAAGATCAAAGTGATACGCGCGATTTCTCCCGATTTCGTAAGGTTCTACAAGCGTGAAGGTCGGGCTTTTTACCGCGCCAACGTGACCCAAGCCGCGGATGATTCCGCGCGATAACGTCGTCTTGCCAGCCCCCAGATCGCCCTCAAGAAAAATAATCCCATTGCTTTCAGTGACTTGGGCAATTCGCGCACCAAAGTGGGTCATGGCCTCTTCACCGATCAGGTGCAGGGTTAACTCAGACACGGTTGTTGCTCCTCCAGAAGCTGACGAATAACAGGAATCAGATCAGCGGCAGCCAGCCCGCGCCCGCTCGCTCCGCACTTTTCTCCGGCCAGCGCATGAAGCCAGACGGCCAGACACGCGGCGTCGAACGGGGCCATTTTTTGCGCCAGCAATGCCCCGATCACCCCGGCCAGAACGTCACCCAGCCCGCCTGTCGCCATCGCCGGATGCCCGTGATCGACCAACGCGAGTCGTCCGTCCGGGCTGGCGATCAGACTGCCGCTGCCTTTGAGCACGCAGACCGCATTGAATTTCCTGGCCAGCGCTTTCGCCGCTGCGGGGCGATCATTCTGGATTTCCCTGGTGCTCACGCCTAACAAGCGCGCAGCTTCGCCGGGATGAGGCGTGATCACACAGTTTTCTGGCAGCTTCACCTGTCCGGACGCGAGCTGGTTCAAGGCGTCAGCGTCCCAGACTTGCGGCCGATCGGCATTGGCGGCGGCAGAAAGAAGCGCCCGCCCCCAACTGTGTTGCCCAAGGCCAGGACCGACCACCAGAACGGACGCCGGCTCAATCAACCCGTGAAGCTGGTTGGCTGACCTGACGCCTGCGCTCATCACTTCAGGGAAGCGCGCCAGGGCGGCAGTGATGTGCTCAGGCCGGGTTGCCAGCGTGACCATGCCTGCACCACAACGCAGGGTGCTTTCAGTGCTCAGTAACGCCGCACCCCCAAAACCCAGATCGCCGCCGATCACCAGAACACGCCCGTACATGCCTTTGTGCGCAGTGCGCGGGCGCGCATCGAGTTTCGGTAGATTGAAGGTGTCCAGCCGCGTGATGGTGGCCTGCGCCTGCGCGACGACATCGGCGTCCGCTTGCAGATCATCGAATACCAGCTCACCGACCACATCCGGCGCATCGCCCGTGAACAGCCCGATCTTGAGACCGATGAATGTCACGGTGAGGTCAGCGCTTACCGCCTGACCCTGCAGCCTGCCGGTGTCGGCACACAATCCGGACGGGATATCCACCGCCATGACAGGCAGACCGCAGTCATTGATGGCCTGGATCGCTTCGCTGTACGGCGAACGAACGTCCCCTTTGAGCCCGGTCCCCAGCAGCGCATCAACGACAATCCCGGCAAGCGCCTGCTGCTGCCAGCCCTTGATCTCGACGCCCGCTGCTCCCGCTTCTTTATAAGCAGATTCGGCATCGCCGCTCAGCGCCGAAACATCGCCCACTGCCAGCGCACTGACCTGCCAGCCGGCTCGTTGGGCCAAAGCAGCAATCAGATAGCCGTCACCGGCGTTGTTGCCATGCCCTGCCATCACCGTCAGTTGCCTGGCATCCGGCCATTGCCGGCGCAGTGCACGCCAGGCGGCATGGGCGGCACGCTGCATCAGCTCGAATCCGGGCGTGCCGGCGGCGATCAGGCGCGCATCGAGGTCGCGCACCTGCGCGGCGCTGTACAGTGCGTCGGGAAATGGGGGTTTGCTGTGCAACATGCGTCTTTGAGCTCCGATGTCTGGCAGAATTATACGCACCTGCGCCCCGGTGTCCTCTTTGCATGTCCGCGATAACTGTAGATCCATCCACAAACTCAGCGCCGCTCACGACGGCCGAGCTGTCCGACCTTGCTCGATCGATCAAGGACTGGGGCCGCGAGCTCGGCTTCCAGCAAATCGGCATCTCGGGGCTGGATCTGGCGGAACACGAGCAGCACTTGCAGCGCTGGCTTGAAGCCGGGTATCACGGCGAGATGGACTATATGGCAGCTCACGGCAGCAAACGTTCGCATCCCGACGAACTGGTCCCGGGGACGCTGCGGGTCGTTTCGCTGCGCATGGACTATCTGCCCGGCGATACTGAGATGGCTCAGCGCCTGAGTCAGCCGGAGAAAGCCTACGTCTCTCGCTACGCCTTGGGGCGCGACTATCACAAGCTGATTCGCAAGCGGGTCCAGCAGCTGGCCGAGCGCATCCAGCAGGCCATCGGCCCATTTGGTTTCAGGGCCTTTGTCGACAGCGCGCCCGTGCTGGAAAAAGCCATCGCAGAACAGGCCGGACTCGGCTGGATCGGTAAAAACACATTGGTGCTCAACCGCAAGGCAGGCAGCTATTTCTTTCTGAGCGAGCTGTTCGTCGACCTGCCGCTGCCGGTGGACGCTCCCCACGCCACTGAGCATTGCGGCCGTTGCAGCGCATGCCTGGACATATGCCCGACCAATGCCTTCGTCGGGCCTTATGTGCTGGACGCCAGACGCTGCATCTCTTACCTGACCATCGAATTGAAAACCTCGATCCCGGAAGAGCTGCGCGCCCTGATCGGCAATCGGGTATTCGGATGCGACGATTGCCAGATCGTCTGCCCATGGAATCGTTTCGCCAGGCCGACCGATCAGAATGACTTCAAACCCCGGCACGGGCTGGACAACGCTGAGTTGACCACGCTGTTTTTATGGGATGAAACGACCTTCCTCAGCAACACCGAAGGCTCGCCATTGCGACGCGCGGGTTACGAGCGCTGGCTCAGGAATCTGGCGGTCGGGCTGGGCAACGCACCGTCGAGCATTCCGGTGATCGAAGCGCTGAAAGCACGACTGGCCTATCCCTCGGACATGGTGCGCGAACATGTGGAATGGGCGTTGCGCCAGCATGAAGCCCGGCAGAACGCTGCAACGGTGTAGACCGCTTTATCAATGCCCATCTTTGTAAATGAACTTGGGCATTTCCCAGTGAAAACGAATGGCCAGTAAGCGCAGCAGCAGCCCGCCGAACAAGGTGATGAGGGTGCCCTGCTCGATGGGCAATCCCCATTGCTGGCACGCGATGAAACACCACGCGGCGGCAAACGAGACGCTGGCGTAGAGCTCACGACGAAAAATCAACGGGATGTCGTTGCAGAAGATGTCTCGCAAGATGCCGCCGAACACACCCGTGATGACGCCGCTTACCGCGGCGACCAGCAGGCTCAGCCCCATGTCCAGCGCGGTCATGCAGCCGATGAGCGTGAAGGCGACCAATCCCAACGCATCAAGCACCAGAAACAGCGAGCGCAAGTGACGCATCAGCGGCGCGATGAAGATGGTCACCAGCGCCGCAACGCTGGTGAGAATCAGGTATTCCGGGTGTTTGACCCAGGTGAGCGGGTAATGCCCCAGGAGCACGTCACGTACCGAACCGCCGCCCAGCGCGGTGACGCACGCAATCAGCACGACGCCGAACCAGTCCATGCCGCGACGTCCAGCGGACAAGGCGCCGGTCATGGCCTCAGCAGTGATGGCGATCAGGTAGAGCATCAACAGCATGGCAGCAGTCCCTGCGAAAAGAGGCGCAGTCTAACCACTGCGCCGGAGCACCAAAAGAGGGCAACGACGCAGATGTCGCTTCGGTGGCATCCTGCACACGCGGGGCTGAGGTCAGACTTTGATGAAGTGTTCGCGATAGAAGCGCAGCTCGGCGATCGATTCTCGAATGTCGTCCAGCGCCAGGTGCGTGCTGCCCTTTTTGAACTTCAACTCAGGCGACCAGCGTGCCGCCAGTTCCTTGAGGGTCGAGACGTCCAGATTGCGGTAGTGGAAATAGTTTTCCAGCGTCGGCATGCGCTTATAAAGAAAGCGGCGGTCCTGACAGATGCTGTTGCCGCAGATCGGCGAGCTGCGTTCCGGCACCCATTGCTTGATGAAGTCCAGGGTCATCGCCTCGGCTTCTGCCGTGGAAATTTTGCTGTCACGTACCCGTTGGGTCAGGCCCGAGCCGCCGTGCTGACGCGTGTTCCACTCATCCATGCCGTTCAGAAGCTCATCGCTCTGATGAACGGCGATCACCGGGCCTTCTGCCAGCGTGTTCAATTCGCTGTCGGTGATGATGGTGGCCATCTCGATGATGACGTCGTTATCCGGGTCAAGACCAGTCATTTCCAGGTCGATCCAGATCAGGTTCTGCTTGTTCTGCATAAGTCGGCTCCTCAACGTAGGCGCGCAGTTTAGCTCAGGCTGGCATGCTAGACTCCCCCGCGCTTCACTCTTCGGATGCTTTACGCATCATATAAATGGAACACTGAACACCCATGGCCAAACGCCAACTTAACCGCCGCCAGAACTGGCGCATCGAAAAGATTCAGGGCGAGCGCGCCGCGCGTGCCGCCAAACGTGAATCTCAAGCACTGGAAACACTGGAAGGCGGCGATCTGGGCCCTGAACAGACAGGCCTGGTCATCGCGCATTTTGGCGTGCAGGTGGAAGTCGAGGCTCAGGAAGGTGAGTTGAGCGGGCAGGTATTCCGCTGCCATCTGCGGGCAAACCTGCCGGCGCTGGTCACGGGTGACAGAGTGGTCTGGCGGGCTGGCAATCAGGGCATTGGCGTCATCGTTGCGCAGCTGCCGCGCACTACCGAACTCTGCCGCCCCGACACGCGAGGCCAGCTCAAGCCGGTTGCGGCCAACGTCGACCTGATCGTGATCGTCTTCGCGCCGATGCCCGAGCCACATGCCAACCTGATCGACCGCTACCTGGTTGCAGCCGAACACGCTGGCATTCGTCCGCTGTTGCTGTTGAACAAGTTCGACCTCATCGATGAGCAAAACGCCCCGGCGCTGAATGCGCTGCTGGCGGTTTATCGCACGCTCGGTTATCCGGTGCTGGAGGTCTCGGCGCATCACGGAAACGGCATGCAGCAGTTGCAAGACCAGCTCGACGGCCATATCAGCGTGTTCGTGGGCCAGTCAGGCGTAGGCAAGTCATCGCTGGTCAACAGCCTGCTGCCGGAAGTCGGAACAAGGGTCGGCCCCCTTTCGGAGTATTCCGGGCAAGGCACACATACCACCACCACCGCACGCCTTTTCCACTTTCCGCGTGGCGGCGATTTGATTGACTCGCCCGGTATCCGTGAGTTTGGCCTGGGCCACGTCAGCCGTGCCGACGTCGAAGCAGGCTTCATCGAATTCAACGACCTGCTTGGCCGCTGCCGCTTCCGCGACTGCAAGCATGACCGCGAACCCGGCTGCGCGCTGCTCAAGGCGCTGGAAGACGGCCGCGTGCAGCAGCAACGTATGAACAGCTATCGATCGATCATCGCAAGCTTGCCCGAGAGCAGTTACTGACGCCGAGATGGCAGCGCCTGAATTCACGCCCTTCGCCGGCCAACTCAGGGAAAAGCTCGCCCGCGAAGGCCTGATTTGCCCACCCTCTGTTGAGCGGATGAACCGGCCCTTTTCGCGAGCAAGCTCGCTCCCACGGAGGGGAAAGCCGCTGCAGATGCGGCGCCCACGAATCCGCCTTCGCGAGCAAGCTCACTCCTACAAGAGTGCAACACCTTGGGATGTGGAGAAACCTGGTCTTTCAGCCAGCCGAGATCCGGTGGGAGTGAGCCAACTGTCTTTAAAGAGCTCTTCGATCAACGGCGCGATACCCGACGCGTTCCCGGCTAAAGCCGGTCCTACGAAAAGCTTGGAGCGTCAGTAGGACCGGCTTCAGCCGGGAAGAGGCCGGCCCTGCCGCCACATCTCCAGAGACTGTAGGAATGCCTTCGCGGGCAAGCGCGCTCCTACAGAAGTGCAACACCTTGGAATGTGTGGAAGCCTGGTCTTTCAGCCAGCCGAGATCCGGTGGGAGTGAGCCAACTGTCTTTAAAGA
>NZ_JARVSK010000035.1:0-149918 GCF_030209235.1 Pseudomonas sp. efr-133-TYG-103a | reverse complement strand
GAAGCCGGTCCTACAGACGCTGCAAGCTTTCCGTAGGACCGGCTTTAGCCGGGAACGCGTCGGGTTTTACGCTATTGATTGAAGGAGCGGTACGGACAGTTGGCTCCTCCCACAGGTTTGCCCGACAGATCATGCTTTGCACGGTAAACCGATTACACGGCCCACGTAGACCGGCGCCGGTTGGTCGTGTTGCGCTTCGCTGAGCTGGCGCAAGGCTTCCAGCGACTGTTCGCTGAACGGCGCCGACTTCGGCCCGCCGGCCAGATCCACATGCAGCAGCATCTGCTCGCTTGCTGCCAGCTCGACATCTCCGTCCGCTTTGTAAAGACCGTGGTAAAGCTGCACTCGCTTGCGATCGTGCCCGATGATCTGCGTACGCACTTCCACCGGTTCGCCCAGCTTCACCTCGTGCAGATAATTGAGGTGGGCTTCCAAGGTGAACAATGAGTGACCGCTCGCATCCCGATCGTCACTGGCAAGGCCGATGCGATCCATGAACGCGTCTGTGGCGAAGCTGAAGATCAGCAGATAGAACGCATCGCGAAGATGGCCGTTGTAGTCGACCCAATCCTGAAGGATCGGGGTCTTGTAGGTGATCAAGGCGGGCATAGAGTTTCCTGGACCTGACATTTGGTTGGATGAACCGGCCTGTTCGTGAGCAAGCTCACTCCCACAGGTCCAGCGTTGACTGTGGCGTTCCAGACCGGCCACCTTGCTCGCGAATCGGTGGTTCAGGCGCTGGAGATATGGCGCCAGTACCGGCCTGTTCGTGAGCAAGCTCATTCTCCCAGCAGGTTCGCAGGGGCCTATCGCCCCGACACACCACCGCTCTGTAGGAGTGAACTGGCTCACGAAGGCTTCAGTTCAGACGCTGAGATGCTGGATGTTCAGTCCTCAAACGCCATACCGTGTTTTTCCTTGGTTTTCTTCACCGCCTCCAGCACCGCCAGCAGGCAATCGTCGCGATAGCGCTCCAGCGCCGAGATGCTGTGGCTGCCGAGCTGATCGCTGGTGCCGTCGACGACATCGTCGATCAGCTTGTCGGTCAGCTCCGGCGCCGGCAGGTACGTCCACGGCAACTGCAGCGCCGGGCCGAACTGCGCCATGAAGTGACGCATGCCGGCATCGCCGCCCGCCAGGGTGTACGTCAGGAACGTGCCCATGAAGGACCACCGCAACCCTGCGCCGAAACGTATTGCATCGTCGATCTCGCCCGTCGTTGCCACGCCGTCGTTGACCAGATGCAGTGCTTCGCGCCACAGCGCTTCGAGCAGTCGGTCGGCAATGAACCCCGGGACTTCCTTGCGCACGTGAAGCGGTCGCATGCCCAGCGACTCATAGACTTTGATGGCCGCTTCGATCGCTTCAGGGGCCGTGTTCTTGCCGCCCACCACTTCAACCAGTGGCAGCAGATACACCGGATTGAACGGGTGGCCGACGACGCAACGTTCCGGGTGAGCAGCGCTTTCGTAGAATTCCGAAGGCAGCAGGCCCGACGTGCTGGAACCGATGATGGCGTTGGGCTTGGCGGCGGCGCTGATCTTGCTGTGCAGGTCGAGCTTGAGGTCCAGACGCTCCGGGGCGCTTTCTTGAATGAAGTCTGCGTCGCGTACGCACTCTTCGATCGTTGGCACGAAACGCAGGCGATCCTGCGAGGCGCCGGCGGCCAGGCCCTTTTGGTCCAGCGCAGGCCAGGCATTGGCGACGCGTTTACGGAGCGCCGCTTCCGCGCCAGGCGCCGGGTCCCAGGCCACGACGTCCAGGCCGTGTGCCAATGCGCGCGCCACCCAGCCACTGCCGATGACACCGCTACCCAGCGCGGCGAAGGTTTTGATTTCGGTGATGAAAGTCATGTCATTTACTCAAAGGAAGTTCGCAGAACACTGTAGGAGCGTGGCTTGTCCCGCGATCTGCCGCGAAGAGGCAGCAATCCGGCGAACACGATCTGTCTGATGCACAGGGTTTGTCGGTTTTACGACCGATACCCGGGCGATCGCGGGACAAGCCACGCTCGTACAGCGGAAACACGTGTCAGATCAGAAACGCTTTTTCAGGCCCATCTTCACGCGACCTTCTGCCGGGGTCATGACCCGCGCACCCATGCGGCTGAGGATTTCGCTGGCGCGTTCGACCAGTGCGCCGTTGCTGGCGAGCACGCCTTTGTCCAGCCAGATGTTGTCTTCCAGGCCGACACGCACGTTGCCACCCAGCAGCACCGCTTGCGCCGCCATCGGCATCTGCATGCGGCCAATACCGAATCCGGCCCAGACCACATCGGCCGGCAGGTTATCGACCATCGCTTTCATGGTCGTGGTGTCAGCCGGTGCACCCCACGGAATGCCCAGGCACAGCTGGAATAAAGGGTTGTCGAGCAGGCCTTCCTTCATCATCTGCTTAGCGAACCACAGATGGCCGGTGTCGAAGATTTCCAGTTCGGCCTTTACGCCCAGCTCTTGAATGCGCTTGGCGCCCGCGCGCAGTTGCGCAGGCGTCGACACGTAAATCGTGTCGCCGTCGCCGAAGTTGAGCGTGCCGCAATCCAGCGTGCAGATTTCCGGCAGCAGCGCCTCAACGTGCGCCAGGCGGGTCAGCGGGCCGACCAGATCGGTGTTAGGGCCGAAGTCGGTAGGCCGCTCGCCCGGGCCGATTTCGAGGTCGCCGCCCATGCCCGCCGTGAGGTTGACGATGATGTCGATGTCGGCCTCACGGATGCGGTCCATGGTCTCGCGATACAGTTCGACGTCGCGGCTGAACTTGCCGGTCTGCGGATCCCGCACGTGGCAATGCACAACGGTCGCGCCGGCCTTGGCGGCTTCAACCGCGGCAGCAGCGATCTGTTTCGGCGTGATCGGGACCAGATGGCTCTTCCCGGTCGTGTCGCCAGCACCGGTGAGTGCGCAGGTGATGATGACGTCGTGATTCATGTGTGAGGTTCCTTGCAGGCCAGGGCGTTTGACGCGGGCTTTTGCCACCCGCTTTTGAGGTGCAAAGCTACGCACGCCAAAGCGCCTCCAAACGCACAGCGGCGACAAGCTCTTGCACAGCAGCGACCTGCGCTGTTGCCTCGTTCTCCGAACAGGCGTATCTCATACGGGATCAGAACGATAGGAGCGCGCTTGCCCGCGATTACGTGTGCCTGTACCGGTTCAATGACTGACACACCGCGATCGCGGGCAAGCGCGCTCTTGCAGTGGTTTTGCTCGCCAAAAATCCCCAAGGAACGCGCTAACGATGTCCCAGGATTTCTACTTTTTGCTCATGCCCGGCTTCTCCATGATGGGGTTCGTTTCGGCGCTGGAGCCATTGCGGGTTGCCAATCGCTTTGGTGGCGAGCTGTATCGCTGGCACATCCTGAGCATCGACGGCGGGCCGGTGATCGCCAGCAACGGCATGTCGGTCAACGCCGATGCCGCGCTGGAGCCGCTCAAGAAGGGCGCAACGCTGTGCGTCATGGGCAGCGTCGATCCCCTGAAGTTTTACACCTCCACACTCGAGCACTGGCTGCGTCGCCTCGATCTGGAAGGCGTGACGCTCGGCGCCATTGATACTGGCAGCTTTGTGCTTGCCGAAGCCGGTTTGCTGGAAGGCTATCGGTTGACACTGCACTGGGAAGCGCTCGACGCGTTCAAGGAAACCTACCCGCATTTGCAAGCGACTCAGGAATTGTTCGAAATCGACCGGCGCCGCATCAGTTCGGCAGGAGGCACCGCGTCGATCGACCTGATGCTTGACCTCATCGCCCAGGCCCACGGCCCGGACCTGGCAATCAAGGTGTCAGAACAGTTTGTGCTTGGTCGTATTCGGCAGCGCAAGGACCACCAGCGCATGCAGATCGCCACGCGATATGGCATCAACAACAAGAAGCTGGTGCAGGTGATCGGGGTCATGGAGCAGAACACCGAGCCGCCGCTCAGCACACTGGAGCTCGCCGATGGGATTCAGGTGACGCGCCGACAACTGGAGCGCCTGTTCCGCTTGCATTTGAATGACACGCCGAGCAACTTCTATCTGGGCCTGCGCCTGGAGAAAGCGCGGCAACTGCTGCGCCAGAGCGACATGAGCGTGCTGGAGGTGAGCATCGCCTGCGGGTTCGAGTCGCCTTCCTATTTCACCCGAAGCTACAAGGCGCGATTCGTGATGTGCCCAAGAGAGGATCGCGGGCGCGTCGCGAGGGAGCCGAAGGTCGTTTGACGGTCGATTATTGTGATTTATACTCGCTACCATAAATTATAGTTCTTGCCATAATCGGGTATAAACCATGACCAAGCGCGCCGGCTTTGTGTTCAGACGCGACAGCCTTGCGCTCACGATCGCGCAGGGCCTGATCGGAGAAGGGCTGCACGACTATTCATCCGGTCTGTTTCTGGCCGCGCCTCGGCGCACAGGCAAAAGCACCTTTCTGCGCGAGGATCTGGTGCCGCGATGCGTCGAGCAGGGCTGGCTGCCGGTCTACGTCGACTTATGGGCGGACCGAGACAAAGATCCCGCCGAGCTGATCAGGGGCGCGGTCGCGGCCGCTCTGGCGCCATTCGAGAAAGGCATTCGCAAACTCGCCAAATCAGCAGGTGTCGAGAAGCTCAATTTCTTGCGCACGCTGTCGTGGGATTTCTCCACGCCGCAACTGCCGGCAGACGCAACGCTCACCCAGGCACTGGAGTTGCTGCACCGCGCGGCGCAAAAAATGATCGTGCTGATCATCGATGAGGCGCAGCACGCGCTCACCAGCCCGGCGGGCATCAATGCGATGTTCGCGCTGAAAGCGGCGCGGGACGAACTCAATCAGGGGCAGGATCGTGGTATTGGCGGCCTGCGGCTGGTGCTGACCGGGTCCAATCGCGACAAGCTGGCGCATCTGGTACTGAACAAAAACCAGCCGTTTTACGGATCCAGCATTACGTCGTTCCCTCTACTGGGGAAGGACTTCACGAGGGCTTACACGGCTCATCTGAACAGCCATCTGGCGCAGACCAACCAGTTTTCCGCAGCCGACATCGATGCCGCCTTCGACCTGGTCGGGCGTCGTCCGGAAATGTTGCGCACTATCATCGGCGATGTCGCGCTGGAACTCGGCGAGGCCGAAAACCTTGGCGATCTGCTGCGTAACAGCGCCGAACTGCTGCGCGCGGGCGTGTGGGAGGAATTCGAGAGCGCCTACAACGCACTGACCCTGCCTCAACGCGCGGTGCTGGAAGTCATGGCTGACCGGGCTCACGACAATCAGCCCTTCGCGCCTTTCGCCGATGTGACGGTGCTGGCGGTCGGCAAAGCGCTGGAAACCTTGGGCAGTGACGTGGTGCCCGGCACGCAAACCATTCAGGCCGCGATCGACTCATTGCGGGACAAAGAACTGGTCTGGAAGTCGAGTCGCGGGGCGTATGCGCTGGAAGACAAGGCGTTTGGCGACTGGATCAGGCAGCGCAGAGACACTCGCCGAACGGCTTGATTTCCAACCAGCTGCCACCGGCATTTGCAGGCTATTTAGAGCCTTGCATCAACGCGGAACATGCGGCCTTGTACGCCTCATGCTGATACTTGTTCAGCGCCGATGGCAGTTCAAAGCTGTGCTTCTTCATCTGAGCGTTGATCGTCTGTGGCGACAGCAGCGTGACGTCGCAGTCTTCCAGCAACTGGAAGACGGTCTCGATCTTGAACGTGGTCGGGCCGCCGGCGAATTCGCCTTTCTTGCTGCGCTTCTTGATCGCGATGTGAGCGATGCCGTTGTCCCGCACGAATGTCTCGATCTGACGCGCGAAGGCTTTGACGTTGCCAGCTTCGTCATCGTCTTCCAGCGCGATCTTTTTGGTCGCCAGTGGCAGATGTTCGAGGGCGCCAGACGCGCGAGTGGCGACAGCGAAGATGGCTTCGCTGCCTTTGATTTCTACGCCGCAGATGTTCATGTGCTTACCTTGAGCTGGTGAAGGGCGTCAGGGTAGCGCATTAAACGGTCATTCAGGCTGCAGGAGGCTTTCAACGTACTCCGAGCGCTCATCGCTGGTGCGCGCCAGGCAGTCGTTCTGACCAATGTTGAACTCCTTGCTGCCCGGTTTGGCGGGGAACACCTCAACGGCGCAGTCGGCGTCCCGGAGTTTCTTCCAGGCGTCCTGAGCCGTTTTCAGCTTGGTGATGAAGTCATTGGCCTCGGCTTTATTTGCGCCGTACTGCGTATTCACGCGTTCCAGCAGATTCTGGAAGTTCTCATCCAGCAACTTCACCGCCGTGTCGCGGCTGTACACCGAGCATTCCAGCGTCTGCTTGTCTTCATCCACGCCGTCGCAAGGAGTCGCATCAGGATTGGCCGCCGCCTGTGCGCCTGTCGCGAATAGAGCCAAAGCCAGAAAAATCGTCTTCATTGGAGCTTCCCGATTCAGTGATGCATCGAATTCTCGCCCAAGCGCGAGGCAAAGAACAGTTATCAAACGCAGCCCGCAGAAGCTGGCCGTCAGCCTTTGTCGTTTCTTGACGCTTTCGGCAATTCCCCTGTCGTTTTTGCACCCGGCTCCTCCGACCCTCAGGCTTATGCTGGCCCCAAAGCGCCGGCAGACGTTCCGGCGCGTGATTAACCTAAAGGGGACAGCCTGATGAGCCCAGCCGAATTACACGCCGACAGCATCGTTATTGACGGGCTGATCATCGCCAAATGGAACCGTGAGCTGTTCGAGGACATGCGTAAGGGTGGCCTGACCATGGCCAACTGCACTGTTTCGGTGTGGGAGGGTTTTCAGCAGACCGTCAACAGCATCGCTTCCAGCCAGAAGTTGATCCGTGAGAACAGCGATCTGGTGATCCAGGTGCGCAATACCGCCGACATCCGCAAGGCCAAGGAGCTGGGCAAGACCGGCATCCTGTTCGGCTTCCAGAACGCGCACGCTTTCGAAGACCAGATCGGTTACGTCGAGATCTTCAAGCAGTTGGGCGTGGGCATCGTGCAGATGTGCTACAACACCCAGAACCTTGTCGGCACCGGTTGCTATGAGCGCGACGGCGGCCTGTCGGGCTTTGGCCGCGAAATCGTCGCGGAAATGAACCGCGTCGGCGTCATGTGCGACCTGTCCCACGTGGGTTCCAAAACCTCTGAGGAAGTGATTCTCGAATCGAAGAAGCCAGTGACCTACTCCCACTGCCTGCCTTCGGGCCTTAAAGAGCACCCACGCAACAAATCCGACGCCGAGCTGAAATTCATTGCCGACCATGGCGGATTTGTCGGTGTGACCATGTTTGCGCCGTTCCTGGCCAAGGGCATCGATTCGACGATCGACGATTACGCCGAAGCCATCGAATACGTGATGAACATTGTCGGCGAAGACGCCATCGGCATTGGCACTGACTTCACCCAAGGCCACGGTCAGGAGTTCTTCGAGTACCTGACTCACGACAAGGGCTACGCCCGCCGTCTGACCAACTTCGGCAAGATCATCAACCCGCTGGGCATCCGCACCGTCGGCGAGTTCCCGAACCTGACCGAAACCCTGCTCAAACGCGGCCATTCGGAGCGCGTCGTGCGCAAGATCATGGGCGAGAACTGGGTGCGCATCCTGGGCGACGTCTGGGGCGAATAACGTGGCCGGCTCCAGGGCCTGCCGCGCAGACAAATAGCTGCTTCAGCTCTTGGCCCTGCTCGCTACAGCGCTGAAACCACTGCGAACATCTTCAAAAAAGCAAAGCCAGGGGCTTTGTTTTCAATTACACGAATTTTCTGGAGTTAAGTTTCCATGGCCAAGATCGCCCCGCAATTGCCAATCGAAGTCGACAGCGAGACCGGTGTCTGGACCTCCGACGCTCTGCCAATGCTGTACGTGCCGCGTCACTTCTTCGTCAACAACCACATGGGCATCGAGGAAGTACTGGGCGCCGAAGCCTACGCCGAGATTCTCTACAAGGCGGGCTACAAGTCGGCATGGCACTGGTGCGAGAAAGAAGCCGAATGCCACGGCATCGAAGGCGTCGCGGTGTTCGAGCACTACATGAATCGTCTGTCGCAGCGCGGCTGGGGCCTGTTCAAGATCCAGGAGATCGATCTGGATAAAGGCACCGCCAGCGTCAAGCTGGAGCACTCGGCCTTCGTTTACGTCTACGGCAAAGTCGGTCGCAAGGTCGATTACATGTTCACGGGCTGGTTCGCCGGCGCCATGGACCAGATTCTCGCTGCCAAAGGCAGTTCCGTTCGCACCGTGGCCGAGCAGGTTTACGGTGGTTCGGAAGAAGGCCACGAAGATGGCCTGTTTGTCGTAAAACCGTTGTAAGCCGAGGACCGCGTCATGGCTTTCGAAGCAATGTTTCAGCCGATCCAGATCGGCAAACTCACCATCCGCAACCGCGTCCTCAGTACCGCGCACGCCGAGGTCTACGCCACTGATGGCGGCATGACCACCGACCGCTACGTGAAGTACTACGAGGAGAAAGCCAAGGGCGGCATCGGCCTGGCCATTTGCGGCGGCTCCTCCAGTGTCGCCATCGACAGCCCGCAAGGCTGGTGGAAGTCGGTCAACCTGGCGACCGACAAAATCATTCCGCACTTCCAGAACCTCGCTGACGCCATGCACAAGCATGGCGCCAAGATCATGATTCAGATCACCCACATGGGCCGTCGCTCCCGTTGGGACGGTGACCACTGGCCGACGCTGATGTCGCCATCGGGCATTCGTGAGCCTGTACACCGCGCGACCTGCAAGACCATCGAGCCGGAAGAAATCTGGCGCGTGATCGGCAACTACGCCAGCGCCGCGGCACGTGCCAAGGCCGGTGGCCTGGACGGCGTCGAGCTGTCGGCAGTGCACCAGCACATGATCGACCAGTTCTGGAGCCCTCGGGTCAACAAACGCACGGACGAATGGGGCGGCAGCTTTGAAAACCGTATGCGTTTCGGTCTGGAAGTGATCAAGGCTGTGCGCAAGGAAGTGGGTCCTGATTTCTGCGTGGGCCTGCGTATCTGTGGTGACGAATTTCACCCTGACGGTCTCAGCCATGAAGACATGAAAGAGATCGCCAAGTACTACGACCAGACCGGCATGATCGACTTCATCGGTGTGGTGGGCTCGGGGTGCGACACGCACAACACCCTGGCCAACGTGATCCCCAACATGAGTTATCCACCGGAGCCATTCTTGCACCTGGCCGCCGGTATCAAGGAAGTGGTCAAGGCGCCGGTCCTGCACGCTCAGAACATCAAAGACCCGAACCAGGCCACGCGCATTCTGGAAGGCGGCTACGTCGACATGGTCGGCATGACCCGCGCGCACATCGCCGATCCGCACCTGATCACCAAGATCAAAATGGGGCAGGTCGATCAGATTCGTCAGTGCGTCGGCGCCAACTACTGCATTGATCGTCAGTATCAGGGGCTGGACGTACTGTGCATTCAGAACGCCGCGACGTCTCGCGAATACATGGGCCTGCCGCACATCATCGAGAAAACCACGGGCGTGAAACGCAAAGTGGTCATCGTCGGTGCAGGGCCTGCCGGGATGGAAGCGGCGCGGGTTTCTGCCGAGCGTGGTCACGACGTGACGCTGTTCGAAAAGAAAGAATTCATCGGCGGGCAGATCGTGACGGCATCGAAAGCGCCGCAGCGCGACCAGATCGCCGGCATCACGCGCTGGTATCAGCTTGAGCTGGCGCGCCTGAAAGTCGATCTGCGCCTGGGCACTGCGGCTGATATTCCGACCATCATGGACCTGCGTCCTGATGTGGTGGTGCTGGCCGTGGGCGGTCATCCATTCCTTGAGCAGAACGAACACTGGGGCGCCGCCGAAGGGCTGGTGGTCAGCAGCTGGGACGTGCTCGACGGCAAGGTTGCCCCAGGCAAGAACGTGCTGGTCTACGACACCATCTGCGAATTCACCGGGATGTCGGTCGCTGACTTCATGGCGGACAAGGGCAGCCAGGTCGAGATCGTCACCGACGACATCAAGCCGGGCGTGGCCATCGGCGGTACGTCTTTCCCCACGTACTACCGCAGCATGTACCCCAAAGAAGTGATCATGACTGGCGACATGATGCTGGAGAAGGTCTACCGCGAAGGTGACAAGCTCGTCGCGGTGCTGGAGAACGAATACACCGGCGCCAAAGAGGAGCGCGTCGTCGATCAGGTAGTGGTCGAGAACGGCGTGCGTCCTGACGAAGCGCTGTATTACGGCCTCAAGGAAGGCTCGCGTAACAAGGGCCAGATCGACATCGACGCCCTGTTCGCGATCCAGCCCCAGCCGTCGCTGAGCCAGCCGGGTGATGGCTATCTGTTGTTCCGCATCGGTGACTGCGTGGCGCAGCGTAATACGCATGCTGCCATCTACGATGCGTTGCGACTCTGCAAAGACTTTTAATTACACATGATCGTTCCCACGCTCCGCGTGGGCATGCCGCAATGGACGCTCCGCGTCTGTGTTGGTGACGCGGAGCGTCACGGTATGCGTTCCCACGCGGAGCGCGGGAACAATCAGCCCCTGGCGAGACCCTTGGTCTTTGGGAGCTCCACATGCTCAACACCCTTCTTCCAATCCTGCTGTTCGCAGCCCTGGGCCTCGGTGTCCTTGGCGCCTTGCGGCGGGTGGCCATGTGGCGCAATGGTCGTGCGTCCAAGGTCGATCTGCTCGGCGGCCTGCTGGCGATGCCCAAACGGTACATGGTCGATCTGCACCATGTGGTCGCGCGGGACAAATACATTGCCAATACCCACGTCGCGACTGCGGGCGGGGCGGTGGCGTCCATCGTGCTGGCGATTCTGGTTCACGGTTTCGGTCTGCATAACCGCGTCCTTGGCTATGCGCTGCTGTTGATGTCGGCAGTCATGTTCGTCGGCGCGATCTTCGTTTACCTGCGTCGTCGCAACCCTCCGTCCCGCCTGTCCAAAGGCCCGTGGATGCGCCTGCCGAAAAGCCTGCTGGCGTTCTCGGCTTCTTTCTTTCTGGTGACATTGCCGGTCGCCGGCATTCTTCCGGAGAACTTCGGCGGCTGGTTGCTGGCGATTATTCTCGGGATCGGCGTGCTGTGGGGCGTGTCGGAACTGTTCCTCGGCATGACGTGGGGCGGCCCGATGAAGCACGCCTTCGCCGGTGCGCTGCACCTGGCCTGGCACCGTCGCGCCGAGCGTTTTGGCGGCGGTCGTTCGACCGGTCTCAAGCCGCTGGACCTTGCTGATCCGACCTCACCGCTGGGCGTTGAAAAGCCCAAGGACTTCACCTGGAACCAATTGTTGGGTTTCGACGCCTGCGTGCAGTGCGGCAAGTGCGAAGCCGCTTGTCCTGCGTTCGCAGCGGGCCAGCCGCTGAACCCGAAAAAACTGATTCAGGACATGGTTGTCGGCTTGGCCGGTGGCACCGATGCCTCCTTCGCCGGCAGTCCTTACCCCGGCAAAGCCATCGGCGAACACGGCGGCAATCCGCATCAGCCGATCGTCAATGGCCTGGTCGATGCCGAGACGCTGTGGTCGTGCACCACCTGTCGCGCCTGCGTGGAAGAGTGCCCGATGATGATCGAGCACGTGGACGCCATCGTCGACATGCGCCGACACCTGACGCTGGAAAAAGGCGCCACGCCGAACAAAGGCGCCGAAGTGCTGGAAAACCTCATCGCCACTGACAACCCGGGCGGCTTTGCACCGGGCGGGCGGATGAACTGGGCTGCGGACCTGAACCTGAACGTCATGAGCGACAAGAAGACCGCCGACGTGCTGTTCTGGGTCGGCGATGGTGCCTTCGACATGCGCAATCAGCGCACCCTGCGCGCCTTCGTCAAAGTGCTGAAAGCGGCGAAGGTCGACTTCGCGGTGCTCGGTCTCGAAGAGCGCGACAGTGGCGACGTGGCGCGCCGTCTGGGCGATGAAGCGACTTTTCAGATGCTCGCCAGACGCAACATCCAGACCTTGAGCAAATACAGCTTCAAACGCATCGTCACCTGCGATCCGCACAGCTTCCATGTGCTGAAAAACGAGTACGGCGCCTTCGACGGCAACTACCTCGTGCAACACCACAGCACCTATATGTCAGAACTGATCGGCGATGGCGCGCTGAATCTCGGTCAGCACAAAGGATCGAGCGTGACTTATCACGACCCTTGCTACCTCGGCCGTTACAACGGCGAGTACGAAGCCCCGCGCCAGGTGCTCAGAGCGCTGGGTATCGAGGTGAAGGAAATGCAGCGCTCCGGTTTCCGTTCCCGCTGCTGCGGTGGCGGCGGTGGTGCACCGATCACTGACATCCCGGGCAAGCAACGTATTCCGGACATGCGCATGGAAGACATTCGCGAAACGGGCGCTGAGCTGGTGGCCGTAGGGTGTCCGCAATGCACGGCAATGCTTGAAGGCGTGGTGGAGCCGCGGCCGATGATCAAGGACATCGCCGAGCTGGTGGCCGATGCCGTGCTCGAAGAAGTGGCCCCCGCCAAACCGGCGCCGGCTAAACGTGAACCTGCGGAGGCGCACTGATGAGCGACATTATTCGCCGCGACCCACGCGCTGAATGGATCGCCCGAAACCGTTTGCACCCGCTGCACGCGGCCATGCAACCGGTGCAGGCCAGCTGGATGGGGCCCAACGGCATCATCCGCAAGAATGTGCACGGCATTGGTTTCATCGGACCTAATGGCATCAAACGCATCGACCGCAGCGGCGCCCAACAGGGCGGCACGGTCAAGCGCGCAACGGCGGCCGACGTGCAGCTGCCGCTGCATCAGGTCATCGATCCGGCGTTCTACATCGCCGTGGTCCCGGACATGGTCGGCGGTCGCCTGAGCAGCCACGACCGCGATCTGCTTGGCTTGGCCCATAGTCTCGCAGGCACGGAAGGTGCGGTCCTGGCTGTTGTCTTTGGCGAGCACAAGGAAAGCGCGTTCGACACGGCGGGCGTCGATCGCCTGCTGGTGCTGGAAGGCGCGGAATTCGCCGGTTACTCGCCCGAGCAGCGCGTTCAAGGTTTGCGCGCTGTGGATAACCAGTTCGATCCGCAGCACTGGCTGCTGCCTGACAGTCGCAGCGGTGGGGGTGAGCTGGGTCGTCGTTTCGCTGCAAGCACAGGTGAGCGTCCTGCCACGCGTGTCTGGCAAGTGAAGGATGCGCAAGCTACGGGCCGTGCGGGCGCCGGGCGCGAAGACATCGCGCGGCCTGTTTCGCGCCTCATTCTCGCAGCAGCCGAGTGCGCCGAGCCGGTCAGCGAGACGCGCCATGAGGCGCTGCCGGTGGAGTTATCCAC
This sequence comes from Pseudomonas sp. efr-133-TYG-103a, assembly GCF_030209235.1. Taxonomy (NCBI): domain Bacteria; kingdom Pseudomonadati; phylum Pseudomonadota; class Gammaproteobacteria; order Pseudomonadales; family Pseudomonadaceae; genus Pseudomonas; species Pseudomonas sp. efr-133-TYG-103a. The sequence goes on along the minus strand of NZ_JARVSK010000035.1, from coordinate 136,740 downwards.
AAACATTGCGCGCAGCCTGCCTCGCATCGAAGACCTCGGTGCCGTTGCGGTGGACCCTGCACTTATCCCCATGGCCGAGGCGGAGTTCATCTTCTCGGGCGGCAACGGGGTCAAGGATTGGGATTTGTTTCACCGCACCGCCGCCGCGCTGGGTGCTACCGAGGGCGCCTCTCGCGTCGCGGTGGACGATGGCTTCATGACCCGCGATCGGCAGGTGGGTGCTTCGGGGACGTGGGTGACGGCAAGGGTTTACGTCGCTGTGGGTATTTCCGGCGCGATTCAGCACTTACAAGGCATCGGCGCCTGCGACAAAGTTGTGGCGATCAACCTCGATCCAACCTGCGACATGATCAAACGCGCTGATTTGTCGGTCATTGGCGAAAGTGCCGCGATCCTCCAGGCGCTCATCGAGGCCGTAGAGGCGTACCGGAATGAGGCGAAACGCGATGCAGCCTGACAAGAAACTGCCTGTGGATAAAAGCGCGTTGCACGTCATCAGCCTGGTGTCCGTTGGTGCTCACCCGACTTCCGGGCGTCCACGCCGCGCCGAGCAAGACGCGCGTGCGGTCGAGCTGGGTCTGCAGTTGGCTGGGGATAACTTGCACGTCCTGCATGCGGGGAATGCAGACGAACCGGCACTACGAGCCTATCTGGGCATGGGTTTGAACGAACTGCATGTTCTCGAACAGCCCGAGGGTGCCGACGCGCTGCCCGGGCTCACCGATTACATCCGCGAATCCGGCGTTCAGATGGTGCTGGCGGGCAGCCAGGCAGAGACAGGCGAAGGCTCAGGAATGTTGCCGTACCTGCTGGCGGAAAAGCTGGGCTGGCCGCTGGTGGTAGGCATGGCCGAAGTCGAATCCATGAACAACGGCACTGCTCAGGTCCTCCAGGCGTTGCCGCGCGGGCAGCGTCGCCGTCTCAAGGTCCGCTTGCCGTTCCTCGCCACTGTGGACAACGCAGCGCCCAAGCCACGCCAAAGCGCGTACGGTCCGGCGCAGCGGGGCGTGCTGGATGTCGAGCAGATCGATGTGGTCATCGACGAGTTATTCACAGGTGCCGAATTGAGCCCGGCGAAACCTCGCCCTAAACGCCTGAAAGTCATCAAGGCCAAAAGCGGTGCCGATCGCATGAAGGCGGCGACAGCAAAGGCGAGCGGTGGCGGTGGTCAAGTGCTCAAAGGTGTCAGCGCCCAGGAAGGTGCGGCGGCGATATTGAAGCTGTTGGTGGAGGAAGGCGTCGTTCGCTAAGCCCCCGTTCAGCATTCCAGGAGAGGCGCCCATGTGGCGCCTTTTTCATGCTAGAACGATGGCTCGTCTGCCGATGCTGTCTTCAGGCTGGGCTCTGCATCGACGATCACCACATCGAACACTTGCTCTATGACCTGGCGCGGGCCCTGTTTCAGGCTCCAGGTGAAAAAGACGAAGCATCCGATCAGAAGGGCGAACATTCCGGAACCAATAAGGCTCTGCGCTACCCCTTTCCAGAAGCCGGGTCTGGCCGACCGGATTTCATTGTTGGCTTTCACGGAGTAGAACCTGCGCAGGCCGTCCACTTCTGTCGTTAGCGCTGCCTCAGAAAAATCCCTTACCAGCTTCGCGGCCTGCGTTCTGTAGACCCCCAATTGTGAGAGCCCGTTGCTGATGTCGTGAAAAGGGGCGAGATCATCGTCCTGTGGATCGATGCCGTTTTTTTCTCTGAATGCCTGAATGAATTCTATTTTCTGACGTTTATAGGCTGCATAGGCCAACTGTCCGAGTATGTCGTCCTCGTCAGCGACCAGCTCATTGAAGATGTAGTTGTAGGGCACGTTCATCCCGCGTGATCGCCTTGCCTGAGCCTTCGAGCTGCTGTTCGGAATGCTTGGTCCAGCTCCTCCATGCTCTTGGGCTTGAAGTTGAATACCCCTGTCAATTCTTCGGGAAGCGGGAAAGATACGCCCCGTTTACGTTGCGAGAGTCTACTACTCGCTTCAAGAATGACTTCGCGTGAAAAGGAGGTCCATTCGTACATGTGAGGGTTCCTGTATGAGTAGCGTGGGCAGTGAGTTTAATAATGAAAAAAGCGCGTGAATGTCAGACGCTTCCGATTCTCCCCCTCATAAAAGCCATCCACATACCCACAATCCCTGTTAATCCACCTGTGGATAAACTGTTCGCCCATGTCTGAACCCCGTGCAAACCGTGGCTTACAAGCGTTTGATCAAAAATTGATCGCTCCATCTAACGGATTTATAACGCTTTTTCTCCACAGTTCAATGTCACCGAGCAAGATTATTGCCCACAATCTTTGTTAGCGCTTATGTGGATAAGATGTTCGCGATCGGCTGAAGGCCACGTGTCTCGGGGCTTTCGAGAGTATGATCAAATTTTGATCGATTAGACGATTTCGTGACAGACCTGTGTCTTATGCAGAGCGTCGCCAGCGACACAACTGTTTTTCCACAGGCCATGACCTGGTTTCCCGACTTGCACACAATCTCTGTTGGCGAATCTGTGGATAAGGTGTTCGCGATCCTCTATAGCCCACGTGGATAGCGGCTCTTAAAGGATTGATCAAAATTTAAACAGCCAAGAGAGGATTGTGACTGTTCCAATAAGTCACGGTTTTTCTTCAATTTTCGCGCAACGAAAATCCACTTCCCCACAATTACTGTGGGCGGTGTTGTGGATAAGTTGTTTGTGGATGCTGGCGAGGCGCGGTGGGATTGGAGCGGGGTAGGGTTGGTTATAATTTGATCAAGGTTGACAGCGGGAAAACGCATCGGCCGGGTCCGGCCGATGCGTCAGATCAAGCGGTCGCCAGGTTATTCGTGATTGACTGCCACACCCTTCAAATAGGGCGCAGGCTCGGCACCCATGTTTTCGAGCAGCTTGGCGCTGTACCAGTCGATGAAGTTGACCACACCGAACTCGTAAGTCTTCGAGTACGGGCCAGGCTGGTAGGCGATGGAGTTGATCCCGCGCTGGTTTTCTTCGGCCAGACGACGGTCCTGATCGTTGGTCGCATCCCAGACTTCACGCAGACGCGCGACGTCGTAGTCCACGCCTTCGACAGCGTCTTTGTGCACCAGCCATTTGGTGGTGACCATGGTTTCCTGAGCGCTGATCGGCCACACGGTGAACACGATCACATGGTCGCCCATGCAATGGTTCCAGGAGTGCGGCAGGTGCAGGATGCGCATCGAACCCAGATCCGGGTTCTGGATGCGTCCCATGAGTTTTTTGCTGCCCTGCTTGCCGTCCATGGTCATGGACACCGTGCCTTTGAGCAGCGGCATGCGCACGATGCGGTTGCGCAGGCCGAAGCTCTTGTGGGCGAACGGGATCTTCTCGGCTTCCCACGAGGCTGCCGACGCCGCGACGTGGTCCTTGAAGGCCTGATCGGCGCGCGGGTCGGTGACGTCGTCCCACTCCAGCAAAGTGTTCAGCAGCTCAGGGTGCGAGCCGTTGCAGTGATAGCACTCGCGGTTGTTTTCCAGCACCAGCTTCCAGTTGGCTTTCTCCATCAAGGTGGTTTGCACCGCCACCTTGGTGTTTTCCATGTCGTACGGTTCCATGTAGTGATTGAGCGTCTGCAGGAACTCGTCGATGGCCGGCGGATTGGCCGCCAGGCTGATGAAGATATAGCCGCCCGACACCTTGCAATGCACAGGCTTGAGGCCGAACTGCTTCATGTCGAAATCGGCGCCCATTTCCGTGCCTGCGTACAGCAGTCGGCCGTCGAGCTCGTAGGTCCACTGGTGGTATGGGCACACCAGCTTGGCGACTTTGCCTTTTTCTTTGGTGCACAGACGTGAGCCGCGATGGCGGCAGACGTTGTGAAACGCGTTGATCGAACCGTCTGGCGCGCGCACGACGAGGATCGGGTTTTTGCCGATTTCCAGCGTCAGGAAGTTGCCCTTGGCCGGAATCTCACTGGTCATGCCGGCGATCAGCCACTCTTTTTGAAAGATTTCCTGCATGTCGATTTCAAACAGCCGGTCATCATTGTAGAAAGGCTGCGGCAGCGAGTAAGTGCGCTCGCGGTTCTGCAGCATCTCGGCGGTTGCCTTGCGTGCGGGTTCCAGCGGATCGCCCAAGCTCAGAGTTGCGGTGACGTCCATCTTTCAAGTCCTCAGGTCGCGTTTTCAACGACCTACGAATGTGGCCAATACGGTTGTGTTGTGTGTCTGGCACGCGAGGCGACGGTGTTTTCTGTCGCTCATGTTTATGTGTAAAAAATGAATAACGATTGACGGCGAGTGTGGAGCCGGGCGCGACGCGAACCTTATCCATGGGCGACATGGCCGAATCCGTTTCCGACTACGCAGCCCCTATAGATCGGGCCTGGTCGCCATAAGTATGTGAATGTCGCTGATAGGTAAATAGGTGGCCCGTGCGTTACGCAGAATCGCCACCATAAGAGGCCGACAGTCGGCCGTGGAGAGTGAGTATGTCCCAGAGTTTCCTCAGCCCGGTCAACACGCAGACCTGGGCCAATGGCCGCCACCTGGTGCGGGTCGTCAAAGTGATCCAGGAAACCTGGGACGTTCGCACCTTCTGCTTCATGGCCGACCAGCCGATCCTGTTCTTTTTCAAGCCAGGGCAGTTCGTCACGCTGGAGCTGGAAATCGAAGGCGTGCCGATCATGCGCTCCTACACCATCTCCAGTTCGCCATCAGTGCCGTACAGCTTCTCGATTACCATCAAGCGCGTGCCGGGTGGCAAGGTGTCCAACTGGCTGCACGACACGCTGCACGAAGGTCAGGAACTGGCGGTTCATGGCCCCGTTGGTCTGTTCAACGCCATCGACTTCCCGAATCCGAAAATTCTCTACCTGAGCGGCGGCGTCGGCATCACCCCGGTCATGTCCATGGCACGCTGGTATTACGACACCAACGCCAATGTCGACATGGTGTTCGTGCACAGTTCACGTTCGCCCAAGGACATCATTTACCACCGCGAGCTGGAGCAGATGGCGTCGCGGATCAACAATTTTGCGTTGCACATCGTCTGTGAGAAACATGGGCTGGGCGAGCCGTGGGCGGGTTATCGCGGGTATCTGAATCAGAAGATGCTGGAGCTGATGGCGCCGGATTTCATGGACCGCGAAGTATTCTGCTGCGGCCCGACGCCGTACATGAATGCGGTCAAGCGTTTGCTCGAAGCCAACGGTTTCAACATGGCGCAGTACCACGAAGAATCCTTCGGCGCGACACCGCCTGAGGCTCGCGCCGATGCGGTGGAACATGCCGAGCAGGCAGCCGAAGCGCCCGACATCGACGTTGCCGAGTTGCATCAAGTCGAATTCACCGACACGGGCAAGAGCATTCGCGTGGCGCCGGGCGAAACCGTCCACGCCGCTGCCGCCAAGCTCGGTCTGATGATTCCGAAAGCCTGCGGTATGGGCATCTGCGGCACCTGCAAAGTGATGAAGCTGAGCGGTGAAGTGGAGATGGAGCACAACGGCGGCATCACCGACGACGACGTGGAAGAAGGCTACATCCTGTCGTGCTGCAGCGTGCCGAAAGGGGACGTGCGGATCGAGTATTGATCGGTTTCGCCACGCCCCTGTAGGAGCGCGCTTGCCCGCGATGAATGATGACGCGGTCTCCCTGGAAGACCGCGTTATTTTTTTCGCGGGCAAGCGCGCTCCTACAAGATGATCAACGGGTTGCTTACAACCTGAACCGAGCAACCATGCCGTTCAAATCCACTGCCAGACGCGACAATTCATTACTGGCTGCGGTGGTCTGGTTAGCGCCAGTCGTTGACTGCGCTGACAAGTCACGGATGTTCACCAGATTACGATCCACTTCCCGAGCAACCTGCGCCTGCTCTTCGGCAGCGCTGGCGATGACCAGGTTGCGCTCGTTGATTTCCACCACGGCGCTGTTAATGGTGTCCAGCGCAAGGCCTGCGCCTTTGGCAATGCTCAGCGTCGATTCGGCGCGCTCGGTGCTGCTGCGCATCGAGTTTACCGCTTGCTCGGTACCGCCCTGAATGCTGCCGATCATGCGTTCGATTTCGCTGGTCGATTGCTGAGTGCGATGGGCCAGCGCGCGAACTTCGTCGGCCACGACCGCAAACCCACGGCCCGCTTCGCCTGCGCGTGCAGCTTCGATGGCAGCGTTGAGCGCCAGCAGGTTGGTCTGATCCGCCAGGCCGCGAATCACGTCCAGCACCTTGCCGATGTCGCGGGACTCTTCAGCCAGGTTCCCGATCAGCGTCGCCGTGCCTTGCACGTCGCCACTCATGCGCTCGATGGCGCTGACGGTTTCCTGCACCAGATCGCGGCCATCGCTGGCAGACGTGGTGGCGTTTTTCGACGCTTCCGACGTGCTCACGGCATTGCGTGCGACTTCCTCCACGGCGCTGGTCATCTCGTTGACCGCCGTTGCGGCCTGCTCGATTTCGTTGTTCTGCTGCGACAAGCCGCGCGCGCTCTCGTCGGTGACAGCGTTCAGCTCTTCAGCCGCCGATGCCAGCTGAGTCGCCGAGCCTGAAATGCGCTGCAGCGTGTCGCGCAGCTTGGACTGCATTTTCAGCATGGCTGCCAGCAGACGACCGGCTTCGTCGGTGCCATCGACATGAATGGTGCGCGTCAGGTCGCCTTCGGCGATTTCTTCGGCTGCATTAAGTGCCGAGCCGATAGGGCGAGTGATGCTGTTGGTCAGCAGCCAGGCAAACGCGAACGTCAGGACGGTGGCGACAATCAGCAGCCCCACCACCAGATTGAACGCTGTGTGGTACTGCCCCGACGCCCGCGCGTTGGCGGCATCGGATTCCTTGCTGTTGATCTCCACAAGCTTCGACAGGACGGTATTCATCTTGTCGGAGTTTTCCTGGAGCTCAACGTTGAGCAATTTGGTCAGCTCCTCGATATTGCCGTCGCGACTCAGCGCGCGCATGCGATCTTCCAGCTGCCGGTATTGCACCAGCAGTTGCTGGAACTCTGCGTAATGGGTCTTCTCTTCCTGGCCGATCGGTAGCTTTTCGTAGGTGGCCTGCGCAATACCCATCTGCTGGAAACGCGCTGTCATCGAGTCGAGGGTCTTTTGTTGCACCGCCGGGTCGCGGTTGACCAGCAGGCGGAAGGAGAGCACCCGCAAGCGCACGCTGGTGTCGATCATTTTGTCCAGGCTGCGGATGCTGGGCACCGTATTGCGGGCAATTTCATCGCCTGCTGCCTGAATATTGCTCATCTGGACCAGCGAAAATATGCCGAGAATCAACATCAGTGCAGCGATCAGGGCAAAACTGAAAAACGCACGCGGAGCGATGTTCATGTTGCGCAATGACATGGCGGGACATCCGGAAGTCGGACGCAACCACGCGTCCAGATAAGGAAAGTGAAAGCTAGTTCACTGCCTATCGGTCACAAATCCGGGGGCTTGAATGAAATCGTGATGTTTCGGAATAAATCGCGGGCTGGAAAGGCTGCAGACTCTGAATTGAGTCTGCAGCCTTTAGGGTGTTTACAACCGGAAGCGCGCAACCATGCCGTTCAGATCGACCGCCAGGCGCGACAGCTCGTTGCTGGCGGCGCTGGTCTGGTTGGCGCCGGTTGCCGACTGAGTCGACAAGTCACGGATGTTCACCAGATTACGATCCACTTCCCGAGCGACTTGTGCCTGCTCTTCGGCAGCGCTGGCGATGACCAGGTTGCGCTCGTTGATTTCCACCACGGCGCTGTTAATGGTGTCCAGCGCGAGGCCTGCGCCTTTGGCGATGCTCAGCGTCGATTCGGCGCGCTCGGTGCTGCTGCGCATCGAGTTTACCGCTTGCTCGGTACCGCCCTGAATACTGCCGATCATGCGTTCGATTTCACTGGTCGATTGCTGAGTGCGATGGGCCAACGCGCGAACTTCGTCGGCCACGACCGCAAACCCACGGCCCGCTTCGCCTGCTCGTGCAGCTTCGATGGCAGCGTTGAGCGCCAGCAGGTTGGTCTGATCTGCCAGACCGCGAATCACGTCCAGCACCTTGCCGATGTCGCGGGATTCTTCAGCCAGATTGCCGATCAGCGTCGCCGTGCCTTGCACGTCGCCGCTCATGCGCTCGATGGCGCTGACGGTTTCCTGCACCAGATCGCGACCATCGCTGGCAGACGTGGTGGCGTTTTTCGACGCTTCCGACGTGCTTACGGCATTGCGTGCGACTTCCTCCACGGCGCTGGTCATCTCGTTGACCGCCGTTGCGGCCTGCTCGATTTCGTTGTTCTGCTGCGACAAGCCGCGCGCGCTCTCGTCGGTGACAGCGTTCAGCTCTTCAGCCGCCGACGCCAGCTGAGTCGCCGAGCCGGAAATGCGTTGCAGCGTGTCGCGCAGCTTGGACTGCATTTTCAGCATGGCCGCCAGTAGACGACCGGCTTCGTCAGTGCCGTCGACGTGAATGGTGCGCGTCAGGTCGCCTTCGGCGATTTCTTCGGCTGCATTCAGGGCCGAAGCGATCGGGCGGGTAATGCTGTTGGTCAGCAGCCAGGCGAACAGCAACGTCAACGCAGTAGCGATGATCAGCAGCGTGACCACCATTGTGAAGGCCGTGGAGTACTGCTGCGATGCCTGGCTGTTGGTGTTGTTGAGCTGCTGCGTGTTGATTTCGATCAGTTTGCCCAGCACCACGTTCATCTGATCGGAGTTGGTCTGCAGATCGGCATTGAGCAGCGCCGTCAGCTCGTCGAGCTTGTTGGCGCTGCTCAGCGACTTCATGCGCTCTTCAAGCTGGCGATAGTCGTTGAGCAGTTTGACGTACTGATCGTAAGTCGCCTGCTCGTCGGGCGCGGAAATCAGCTTGATGTAGACCGCGCGCGCGTCGTCGATCTGGCGGTTGCGCATTGCCAGCAGCTCGATGGTTTTCTGCTGGGTGTCAGCGTCGCGGTTGAGCATCAGTCGGTACGACAGCACGCGCAGGCGAATGCTGCCTTCGGTCAGCCTGTCGAGCGCTTTGATGCTTGGCATGCTGTTGGTGGCCATGACCTCGGTCGCGTCGTTGATCTTGCTCATTTGCATCAGGGCGAAGACACCCAGAATGATCATCAGCACGCCGATGATGGAGAAGCCGAGAAACGCGCGAGGCGCGATATTCATATTACGTAGGGACATTACGGTTCCTGGGAAAGCCGCGTTCCGTGCGAGGCGGGGGAGAATAAATGACGAGGATGCACGGCTTATCGGTCGGTCCGTCAGACACTTGAACCCTTTGGTCCATTACTGTGCGCTTATGTCGCAGCCAGGCCGATCTGACGAACAGCAGGAACAAGATGGGCAAAACGCAGTCAATCAGGGCCCTGATGCGTTTGCGGGATTGAAGCGAAACAAGTGCTTTTTTGGTCGGTGTTGCGGCGTAAATGCCCTGATTTCACTGGTAGCTGAAGTGACTTTTCTTTATCGTACGCGCCCTTTGAAATTTGCCTGAGAAATCAAAATGTTGGAAGCATCCCTAAGCCAGTTGGAAAAGCTCGTCGGTGACCTGGTACAGCAGAATCACGACCTGCAGAACACGAACGCGCAGCTTGCCGAAGCGTTGAAACAGGCCAGGGATGACAACGACAGCCTGCAACTGAGTCTGCTGGAGCAGGAAGAGAAACAGGGCGCCACGGCAGCCCGCATTCAGGCGCTGGTTGATCGTGCGACCAGCGTCAGCGCGGTCAACGCATGATCCTGGACAGCGACACCACCAAGGTCATTTCCATCCTCGGCAACGACTACACGATCAAAGCGCCAGAAGGTCAGGAACAGGCCTTGATGGACGCGGTGACGATGCTCAAGTCGGCGCTGTCGGAAACCAAGCGCAGCTATCCGACCCTGATCGGTGATCGCCTGTTGGTGTTGGCCGCACTGAACCTGTGTTCCAAGCAGGTCGAATTGCAGCGCCGACACGCCGAAGAGCTGAGCCGGTATGAAGAGCAGGTCAGTGCGACGGTCGAGGTGATCGAGAAGACCATCGCGCAAGGGTGATGTCTCAGGCGCTCTGCGAACGGTAGGAGCGCGCTTGCCCGCGATGGGCACGACGCGATTCTTCAGATGTACCGCGTCATCGTCCATCGCGGGCAAGCGCGCTCCTGCAACGGTGTCGTCCTGATCAGGCTCCCATCACCAACCGGATATCCGCTGCGAGCTCGCGCACGCGTGCTTCTTCGGTGTCCCACGAGCACATGAAACGCGCGCCGCCGCTGCCGATGAAGGTGTAGAAGCGCCAGCCTCTGGCCGTCAGCGCGGCGATGGCCGCTTGCGAGAGCTGCAGGAACACGCCGTTGGCCTGGACCGGGAACATCAGCTCCACACCCGGAATATCCTTGACCAACTCCGCCAGCAGTTGCGCGCAGCGGTTGGCGTGCCGCGCGTGCTTGAGCCAGGCGTCGTTTTCCAGCAGCCCGACCCACGGCGCTGACAAGAAGCGCATTTTCGACGCCAGTTGGCCGGCCTGCTTGCAGCGATAATCGAAATCTTCCGCCAGTTTGTGGTTGAAGAACAGAATCGCCTCGCCCACCGCCATGCCGTTCTTGGTGCCGCCGAAGCACAAGACGTCGATGCCGGCTTTCCATGTCAACTCGGCAGGCGTGCAGCCCAGATAGGCGCACGCATTGGCGAAGCGGGCGCCATCCATGTGCAGGTTCAGGCCCAGTTCCTTGCACGTGTCGCTGATGGCTTTCAGCTCCTCGGGCAGGTAGATGCTGCCGACTTCCGTCGCTTGCGTCAGCGTCACGACGCGAGGCTTGGGGTAGTGGATGTCGGCGCGCTTGAGGGCGACTTCACGAATGGAGTCGGGCGTCAGCTTGCCGTTCTCGCTGCGCGCGGTCAGCAGTTTCGAGCCATTGGAGAAGAACTCCGGCGCGCCGCACTCATCGGTTTCGACGTGAGCGGTTTCCGAACAGATGACGCTGTGATAACTCTGGCACAGTGACGACAACGCCAGCGAGTTGGCAGCGGTGCCGTTGAAGGCGAAGAAGACTTCGCAGTCTGTCTCGAACAACTGACGGAATTGATCGGCCGCGCGCGCTGTCCATTGGTCGTCACCGTAGGCACGCTGATGACCGTGGTTCGCTTGTTCCATGGCCGCCCAGGCTTCCGGGCAGATTCCCGAATAGTTGTCGCTGGCAAACTGCTGGCTTTGGTCTGACATGGCCGGTTCCCTGTAATCGAAGGCTGCGACTGTAACCAAGAATCATGGGTTTGGTCATGCATTGTTGCGTCAGAAAATTCAGTCAGACAGCGAAGTGAGATGAGCGAAACGAACTCGACGATCAGACCGGTGCGTGACCGCGCGCTGGACTTGCTCAAGTGGCTGGCGATGCTGAGCATGGTGATGGATCACCTGAGGTACGTCGGCTTGCACGTAGACGGGCTGTATGTGCCGGGGCGTCTGGCCTTTCCGTGGTTTTGCCTGGCAATCGCGGTCAATGTCACGCGCAACGCCGTCCGGGACGTTCCGCCAGCGGCTCGCTGGAAATATCTGGCGTGGCTGGCAGTGTTTTCACTGCTGGCTGAATTGCCGTACCGGCTCTACATGGCGGACGAGGTCAGTACGCTGAACGTCCTTCCGACTCTGGCATTGGGCCTGGTGGTCGCGCAGGGCGGGCTGAGTCGCTCATGGCCGGCGCGCGCGCTGGGTATCGTGGCGCTGGGCATCGGCGTTACGTGTGGTTCGCAATTGATGTTCGGCGCATATGGCGTGTTGTTGCCCGCGGCATTTGCGCTGGTGTTGCGACGTTCGTTGTGGCTGGCGATCGTGCCGGGCGTGGTCTGCCTGCTGAGCAACGAGTGGCCGAAAATCATCGACGGGATGCTGTGGGGCGATCCGATTTCAATCGGCGCCTTGATCGCCTGCCTGCTCGCGCCATTAGCCGGACTGGCGCTGTTGCGCTGGCGCCCTGGGTTCAGTGTCTGGCCGATGCGGCGTTGGGCGTATCTGATTTATCCGGGGCATTTTTTGCTCTTGTTCGGTTTGCGCCAGATTTTCGCCTGACGCACGACCACTGCAGGAGCGCGCTTGCCCGCGAATGCGGTGTGTCAGTCACCATTGATGTATTTGATCCTGCGCATCGCGGGCAAGCACTCCTACAGGTCTGGCAGCGATTCACCGTTTGGTGCAGGGCACCGACATCCTTGTAGACAAACGGCCATCAGCGCATTTATCTTCCGCACCAGGCCACCGCAGTGGCCAGCGTCGCTCGGACGGTTCCGGGCGCTTACGTCTTCTAGAGGCCTCCATGGCAGACCAAGGTTCGCCGCGCCGCTTTGCGCGCATCGATCGACTCCCCCCTTACGTGTTCAACATCACCGCCGAGCTGAAAATGGCCGCTCGACGTCGTGGTGAGGACATCATCGACCTGAGCATGGGCAACCCCGATGGGGCAACGCCGCCGCACATCGTCGAAAAACTGGTCACCGTCGCCCAACGTGAAGACACTCACGGCTACTCGACTTCGCGTGGCATTCCGCGTCTGCGTCGGGCGATCTCCAGCTGGTACAAAACGCGTTACGAGGTCGACATCGACCCGGAATCCGAAGCCATCGTCACCATCGGTTCCAAGGAAGGCCTGGCGCATCTGATGCTTGCCACGCTGGATCAGGGCGATACGGTGCTGGTGCCCAATCCCAGCTACCCGATTCATATCTATGGCGCGGTCATTGCCGGTGCTCAAGTGCGTTCGGTACCGCTGATTCCGGGCGTGGACTTTTTCGCCGAGCTGGAAAAGGCCATTCGTGGCTCGATTCCCAAGCCGAAGATGATGATTCTGGGCTTCCCGTCCAATCCGACCGCGCAGTGCGTGGAGCTGGATTTCTTCGAGCGCGTGGTGGCGCTGGCCAAGCAGTACGACGTGCTGGTGGTGCACGATCTGGCCTACGCCGACATCGTCTACGACGGCTGGAAAGCTCCTTCGATCATGCAGGTGCCAGGCGCCAAGGACATCGCGGTGGAATTTTTCACCCTGTCCAAGAGCTATAACATGGCGGGCTGGCGCATCGGTTTCATGGTCGGCAATCCCGAGCTGGTCAACGCCCTGGCGCGGATCAAGAGCTACCACGACTACGGCACCTTCACCCCGCTGCAAGTGGCCGCTATCGCTGCGCTGGAAGGCGACCAGCAATGCGTGCTGGACATCGCCGAGCACTATCGCCAGCGCCGCAATGTGCTGGTGAAAGGCTTGCATGAGCTGGGCTGGATGGTCGAGAACCCGAAAGCGTCGATGTACGTCTGGGCCAAGATTCCCGAGGCGTACGCCCACCTGGGTTCGCTGGAATTCGCCAAGAAGATGCTGCTCGAGGCCAAGGTCTGCGTGTCGCCGGGCGTCGGTTTTGGCGAATATGGCGACGATCACGTACGTTTCGCGCTGATCGAAAACCAGGACCGCATCCGCCAGGCGGTCCGCGGTATTCGCGGGATGTTCCGGTCGGATGGCTTGATTGCTCCGAGAGCCTGACCGCCCGTTCAGCAGCCAGGGTCGCGACTGGACCCTGGCGCTGCTGGCAGTGCGATATGCCTGATTATCGGGTTGTGGGGTGGTTGTGATCGGATTGTGATGCCATACACAATCGAAAGCTCATCAGAGCCGTTCTCCACATAATAGTCCCCCGGTACTGCACACCGTATTGCTTCAATTTCCGACACCGTCGTAGAGTAACTTCGCCCTTCTACAGTACGAATGTTGACGGCTACTTTCCGATCTTCAGACACCCTCAAAGTCCGATCCATGACGATGTCTTCTTCAGTCTGACTCAGATATAGCGTCGAACCTTTGGGCAGTGACAGCGCAATATCCGACTCAACGGCATCCGGCGCTGCGACAGTTGGTATTTCCCAAAGATATATTTCGGCCACCGCCGCTCCCGCTTCATAGGACAGGATTTTGAAGATCAAGGAGTGAAAGGCATCGTTCTGATAGATGATGTCGTGTGGACCTGCATAGAGCCTGGCATCGACCGCAGTCACCGTTCCCGATAGCGTTTCTTCGGTGTCTGCGAAGTGCACCGTAATCAGAGCATCCGAGGTGGGAAGTTCCTGCACTGTTCTCAGTTTGACGAAACCCTGAATATCCAGATCATGGAACACGCCCTGAGCGAGAAAGAGCAGTGGATCGACAGCGGTTACCTGAGCAGAGCGGCGAGCGTTTAAAGATCTCCAGCGTTCGGGTGTAAGCACACGTGATTTTGCCACGATATTCATATCGGACTCCTTCCAGGATTGATGTGTACGCGGTCCTTCAGTGCTGAAAGTATCACCAAGGTGTTTGCGCGAATACTGTCAGTTTTGACAGTGCTCACGCCCTTGGTTGGAAACGTCGATGTAGTTTTAAAAGGCAGTCTCCGGGAGTGGACCAGACCCCATCGCGCAGGCCGTGCGAGGTATCAGGGCCTATTCAGCGCTGAAGGACTGTTGCCAGCCAAACAGGTCTGAATGCGACATTGATTCACCAAACATTCCCGGCATTGACCGGGGATTTTTCTGTGCGCGATCTGCCCCTGCCCGGAGGGCGTAGCAATCCGTCTTGCCGGCGATTGGCTGCGAAGCAGTCATGAAATCAGACAGCGTGATCTCGCTGACACCCCGCGTCGCAGCAGCTTGCTGCCGGTTCCCGGCAGATCGCCAACAAGCCCGACTCCCATGGCGTCGGCCTGAATCAAGGCCGTAACTACGTCGGCTGCGCCTGTCTTCAAGTACGGGTTCGAATCCATGTCGTAAACGCGCCTTTGCGTGGCGTCCGTAGGCATCTAGCCTCCCTGCGTCAGCCCTACCATCGCTTCCAAAGGGCAGTCCACACGCCCTATCGATAATTCAGGCGCCGCGCCGCCGCTGGGAGAACCGCGATGTTCAGCAAGCAAGACCAGATCCAGGGTTATGACGATGCACTGTTGGCGGCGATGAATGCCGAAGAGCAGCGTCAGGAAGATCACATCGAGCTGATCGCCTCGGAGAACTACACCAGCAAGCGCGTCATGCAAGCTCAGGGCAGCGGCCTGACCAACAAATACGCCGAAGGCTATCCGGGCAAGCGCTACTACGGCGGCTGCGAGCACGTCGACAAGGTCGAGCAACTGGCCATCGACCGTGCCAAGCAACTGTTCGGTGCTGATTACGCCAACGTGCAGCCACACTCCGGTTCGTCGGCCAACAGCGCCGTTTACCTGGCTTTGCTGCAGGCCGGCGACACCATTCTGGGCATGAGTCTGGCCCACGGCGGTCACCTGACCCACGGTGCGAAAGTGTCGTCTTCGGGCAAGCTCTACAACGCCGTTCAATACGGCATCGACACCACAACCGGCCTGATCGACTACGACGAAGTCGAGCGCCTGGCCGTCGAGCACAAGCCGAAAATGATCGTCGCCGGTTTCTCGGCTTATTCGAAAACCCTGGATTTCCCGCGCTTCCGTCAGATCGCTGACAAGGTGGGCGCGCTCCTCTTCGTCGACATGGCTCACGTCGCAGGTCTGGTGGCGGCTGGTTTGTACCCCAATCCTCTTCCGTACGCTGACGTTGTCACCACCACCACGCACAAAACCCTGCGCGGCCCTCGCGGTGGCCTGATCCTGGCGAAGTCCAACGAGGAGATTGAGAAAAAGCTCAACTCTGCCGTGTTCCCGGGCGCTCAGGGCGGCCCGCTGATGCACGTCATCGCCGGCAAGGCGGTGTGTTTCAAAGAAGCCATGGAGCCTGGCTTCAAGGCTTATCAGCAGCAGGTGATCGACAACGCTCAGGCGATGGCGCAAGTGTTCATCGATCGCGGTTACGACGTGGTCTCCGGCGGTACCGACAACCACTTGTTCCTGGTCAGCCTGATCCGTCAGGGCCTTACCGGTAAAGACGCGGACGCTGCGCTCGGCCGCGCCCACATCACGGTGAACAAGAACGCCGTTCCGAATGATCCACAGTCGCCGTTCGTGACCTCGGGCCTGCGCATCGGCACCCCGGCGGTCACCACCCGCGGCTTCAAAGTGACCCAATGCATCACGCTGGCTGGCTGGATCTGCGACATTCTCGACAACCTCGGCGATGCCGATGTCGAGGCCAATGTCGCCGGTCAGGTCGCCGCGCTGTGCGCCGATTTCCCGGTTTACCGCTGAGTCAGGAGTAGCACCATGCAACATTACTCAGGCTTCGGCCTCTTCAAACACTCCCTCAGCCACCACGAAAACTGGCAGCGCATGTGGCGCACGCCGACCCCGAAAAAGGTCTACGACGTGGTCATCGTTGGCGGCGGCGGTCACGGTCTGGCGACCGCGTACTACCTGGCCAAGGAGCACGGCATCACCAACGTGGCCGTGGTCGAAAAAGGCTGGCTGGGCGGCGGCAACACTGCCCGAAACACGACAATCGTGCGTTCCAACTACCTGTGGGATGAATCCGCGCATCTGTACGAACACGCGATGAAACTGTGGGAAGGCCTGTCCCAGGACCTGAACTACAACGTGATGTTCTCCCAGCGCGGCGTGTACAACCTGTGCCACACCCTTCAAGACATGCGCGATTCCGAGCGCCGCGTCAGCGCCAACCGCTTGAACGGTGTTGACGGCGAGCTGCTCAACGGCAAACAGGTGTCCGAAGAAATTCCGTACCTGGACTGCTCGAAGAACACCCGCTACCCGATCATCGGCGCGACCGTTCAACGTCGCGGCGGTGTCGCGCGTCACGACGCCGTGGCCTGGGGCTTTGCCCGTGCCGCCGACGCGTTGGGCGTAGACCTGATTCAACAGACTGAAGTGACTGGTTTTCGTAAAGAGAACGGCGTGTGCATCGGCGTCGAAACCAATAAAGGCTTCATCGGCGCCAAGCGCGTCGGCGTGGTGACCGCCGGTAACTCCGGTCACATGGCCAAGCTCGCGGGCTTCCGTCTGCCGGTCGAATCTCACCCGTTGCAGGCGCTGGTGTCCGAGCCGATCAAGCCGATTATCGACAGCGTGATCATGTCCAACGCCGTTCACGGCTACATCAGCCAGTCCGACAAGGGCGACCTGGTGATCGGTGCCGGTATCGACGGTTGGGTTGGTTACGGTCAGCGCGGCTCGTACCCGGTGATCGAGCACACCATCCAGGCCATCGTGGAGATGTTCCCGGTGCTGTCGCGCGTGCGCATGAACCGTCAGTGGGGCGGCATCGTCGACACCACGCCGGACGCTTGCCCGATCATTTCCAAAACGCCTGTGCCGAACATGTTCTTCAACTGCGGTTGGGGCACCGGTGGCTTCAAGGCCACTCCGGGTTCGGGCAACGTGTTCGCTGCCAGCCTGGCCAAGGGCGAAATGCACCCGCTGGCCAAACCGTTTTCCATCGACCGTTTCCACAACGGTGCACTCATTGACGAACACGGCGCTGCCGCTGTCGCCCACTAACAGGAGAAATCCCATGTTGCACATCTTCTGTCCTCACTGTGGCGAACTGCGCTCCGAAGAGGAATTCCACGCGTCCGGCCAGGCTCACATCCCGCGTCCACTGGACCCGGCTGCCTGCACGGACGAGCAGTGGGGCGATTACATGTTCTTTCGCGATAACTCGCGCGGACTGCACCACGAGCTGTGGATTCATGCCGCGGGTTGCCGCCAGTACTTCAACGCCACGCGTAACACCATGACGTACGAAATTGTCGAAACCTATCCGATTGGCACCCAGCCTCAGTTCAAAGAAACGCCGGCGTCTGCAATCAAGAACACGCAGGGAGATCAGGTATGAGCCAGTCCAATCGCCTGCCTAACGGCGGCCGCATCGACCGCAGCAAAGTCCTGAACTTCAACTTCAACGGCCAGACCTATCAAGGCTTTGAAGGCGATACCCTGGCTGCTGCGCTGCTCGCCAATGGCGTCGACATCATCGGCCGCAGCTTCAAGTACTCGCGGCCTCGCGGCATCTTCGCCGCCGGTTCCGAAGAGCCGAACGCCGTCCTGCAGATCGGCGCGACCGAAGCCACTCAGATCCCCAACGTGCGTGCCACGCAACAGGCGCTGTACTCGGGCCTCGTCGCCACCAGCACCAATGGCTGGCCGAACGTGAACACCGACATGATGGGGATTCTCGGCAAGGTCGGCGGCAAACTGATGCCGCCGGGCTTCTACTACAAAACCTTCATGTATCCGCAGTCCTTCTGGATGACGTACGAGAAGTACATCCGCAAGGCTGCCGGTCTGGGTCGCTCGCCGACTGAAAACGATCCGGACACTTATGACGCCATGAACCGGCACTGCGATGTGCTCGTGGTCGGTGCAGGCCCGGCAGGCCTGGCGGCTGCTCTGGCGGCTGCGCGCAGCGGCGCTCGCGTTATCGTCGCAGACGAACAGGAAGAATTCGGCGGCAGCCTGCTCGATTCCCGCGAGAGTCTGGACGGCAAGCCTGCGGCGGAGTGGATTGCCACGGTCGTTGCCGAACTCAAAAGCCTGGCCAACGTGACGCTGCTGCCACGCGCGACCGTGAACGGCTATCACGATCACAACTTCCTGACGATTCACGAGCGTCTGACTGATCACCTCGGCGATCGCGCGCCCATCGGCCAGGTGCGTCAGCGCATGCACCGCGTTCGCGCCAAGCGCGTCGTGCTGGCGACCGGTACGCACGAACGTCCGCTGGTTTACGGCAATAACGATGTGCCGGGCAACATGCTCGCCGGCGCGATTTCCACCTATGTTCGTCGTTATGGCGTGGCACCTGGCAAGAAGCTCGTGCTGTCGACCAACAACGATTACGCCTACCGCGTCGCGCTGGACTGGCTTGACGCCGGTCTGCAGGTCGTTGCCGTTGCCGACGTGCGCCACAACCCTCGTGGCGCACTGGTTGAAGAGGCGCGCGCCAAAGGCATCCGCATTCTGACTGGCAGCGCCGTGATCGAGGCGCGCGGCAGCAAGCGCGTCAGCGGTGCCCGCGTTGCGGCAATCGACGTCAAGGCGCACAAAGTCACCAGTCCCGGCGAATGGCTGGACTGCGACCTGATCGGCAGCTCCGGCGGTTACAGCCCGATCGTTCACCTGGCATCCCACTTGGGCGGCAAGCCAGTCTGGCGTGAGGACATTCTCGGTTTCGTGCCGGGCGAAGCGCCTCAGAAGCGTGTCTGCGTGGGTGGCGTCAACGGCGTTTACGCACTGGGCGACGCGCTGGCCGACGGTTTCGAAGGTGGCGTGCGCGCAGCCAGCGAAGCGGGCTTCCAGCCTGTCGAAGGCGTGATTCCTAAAGCCTTGAGCCGCGTTGAAGAGCCAACCCTGGCTATGTTCCAGGTGCCCCACGAGAAAGGCACTTCGCGGGCGCCGAAGCAATTCGTCGACCTGCAGAACGACGTGACTGCTGCGGCCATCGAACTGGCGACCCGTGAAGGTTTCGAGTCGGTCGAGCACGTCAAACGCTACACCGCACTGGGCTTCGGCACCGATCAAGGCAAGTTGGGCAACGTCAACGGTCTGGCCATTGCGGCCCGCTCGCTGAACGTCTCGATCCCCGAGATGGGCACCACCATGTTCCGTCCCAACTACACGCCGGTCACCTTCGGTGCGGTAGCCGGACGTCACTGTGGGCACATTTTCGAGCCGGTGCGCTTCACCGCGCTGCACGCCTGGCACGTCAAGAACGGCGCCGAATTCGAAGACGTCGGTCAATGGAAACGCCCTTGGTATTTCCCCAAAGCCGGTGAAGACATCCACGCGGCCGTACGCCGCGAATGTAAAGCCGTGCGCGACAGCGTTGGCCTGCTGGACGCCTCGACGTTGGGCAAGATCGACATTCAGGGCCCGGATGCGCGCGAGTTCCTCAACCGCATCTACACCAACGCCTGGACCAAGCTCGACGTGGGCAAGGCCCGTTACGGCCTGATGTGCAAGGAAGACGGTATGGTCTTCGACGACGGCGTGACTGCCTGCGTCGCCGACAACCACTTCATCATGACCACCACTACGGGCGGTGCTGCACGCGTCCTGCAATGGCTGGAAATCTATCAGCAGACCGAGTGGCCGGACCTGAAGGTGTATTTCACCTCCGTGACCGACCACTACGCGACCCTGACGCTGTCGGGCCCGAACAGTCGCAAGCTGCTCAGCGAAGTGACCGACATCGACCTGGGCCGTGAAGCATTCCCGTTCATGACCTGGAAAGAGGGGTTGGTGGGCGGCGTCCCGGCGCGCGTGTTCCGGATTTCGTTTACCGGTGAGCTTTCCTACGAAGTGAACATCCAGGCTGACTACGCGATGGGTGTTCTGGAAAAAATCGCCGAAGCGGGCAAGAAGTACAACCTGACCCCTTACGGCACTGAAACCATGCACGTCCTGCGGGCCGAGAAGGGCTTCATCATCGTCGGTCAGGACACCGACGGCTCGATGACCCCGGACGACCTGAACATGGGCTGGTGTGTTGGTCGTACCAAGCCGTTTTCGTGGATCGGCCAGCGTGGCATGAGTCGCGAAGATTGCGTGCGCGAAGACCGCAAGCAGTTGGTGGGCCTCAAGCCTGTCGACCCGAACAAGTGGCTGCCGGAAGGGGCGCAACTGGTATTCGATCCGAAGCAATCAATCCCGATGACGATGGTTGGCCACGTGACGTCCAGCTACGCCGCGAATTCACTGGGTTATTCGTTCGCCATGGGTGTGGTCAAAGGCGGCCTGAAACGCATGGGTGAGCGCGTGTTCTCGCCGCAGGCAGATGGCTCCGTGATCGAGGCAGAGATCGTTTCCTCGGTGTTCTTCGATCCGAAGGGTGACCGGCAGAACGTGGAGTAATTTCCATGTATTGCGCTGCTTCCTGTGTAGGAGCGTGGCTTGTCCCGCGATGCGATTAACACGTCGCCATCGCGGTGACCTGCAGACTGCTATCGCGGGACAAGCCACGCTCCTACAAGGTTCGCGTTCACTGAAATAACAGAATTCAAAACAGGTGCTCTATGACCACAGCCAACGTTTACCAACAGCGGCCAACGACCGACGTCAAAGTCGAGTCGCCGCTGTTCCATGCCGACCTCAAAAGCCTGGTCGGCAAAGGCCGCACCAATCCGGGTGTGGTGCTGCGCGAGAAAAAACTGCTGGGCCATCTGACCTTGCGTGGTGATGCCCATGATCCAGCGTTCGCCGCTGGCGTCCACAAAGCGCTGGGCATGGAACTGCCGGGCGCCCTGGCGCTGGTGACCAGTGGCGACAGCTCGATCCAGTGGATGGGCCCGGATGAGTGGCTGCTGATCGTGCCGACTGGCGAAGAATTCGCCGCCGAACAGAAATTGCGTGAAGCACTGGCCGGCCTGCACATCCAGGTGGTCAACGTCAGCGGCGGTCAATCGCTGCTGGAGCTGACCGGCCCGAACGTGCGCGATGTGCTGATGAAATCCACCAGCTACGACGTGCACCCGAGCAACTTCCCGGTGGGCAAGGCCGTTGGCACTGTGTTCGCCAAATCGCAGCTGGTGATCCGCCGCACGGGTGAAGAGACCTGGGAACTGGTGATCCGCCGCAGCTTCGCCGACTACTGGTGGCTGTGGCTGCAGGACGCGAGCGCCGAGTACGGCCTCGGGATCGCAGCCTGATTCGATCTTGAATACGCCTCCGACTGCTTCTGGCCGGAGGCCGTAGGAGCTTGGCTTGCCAGCGATCGGCTGCGAAGCAGTCGTAAATCCAGACGACACATTCTTTCAGAAAGAATACGTCGGCTGATTTTGCTGGCGCTTCGCGCCAGATCGCTGGCAAGCCGAGCTCCTACGCCTCCGGCAGAAGCAGTTCGCGTTGTAGACAAAAAGAGGAGCCACACCCCATGAGCCGCGCCCCGGATACCTGGATTCTGACTGCCGATTGCCCAAGCGTGCTGGGCACGGTGGACGCGGTGACCCGCTTTTTGTTCGAGCAGGGCTGCTACGTCACCGAGCACCATTCATTCGATGACCGGCTGTCGAGTCGTTTTTTCATTCGCGTCGAATTTCGTCAGCCCGATGGCTTCGATGAAGCCTCGTTTCGCGCAGGTCTTGCCGAGCGAGGTGAAGCCTTCGGCATGATCTTCGAGCTGACAGCGCCGAACTACCGGCCCAAAGTCGTGATCATGGTTTCGAAAGCCGATCACTGCCTGAACGATCTGCTCTACCGTCAGCGCATCAATCAGCTGTCGATGGACGTCGTCGCGGTCGTCTCCAACCACCCGGATCTCGAACCGCTGGCGCGCTGGCACGACATTCCCTACTACCATTTCCCTCTGGACCCTAATGACAAGCCGGCGCAGGAAGCGAAGGTCTGGCAGGTGATCGAGGAGTCCGGCGCCGAACTGGTCGTGCTTGCCCGCTACATGCAAGTGCTATCGCCAGAGCTGTGTCGCAAGCTCGACGGCAAGGCGATCAACATCCATCACTCGCTGCTGCCGGGCTTCAAAGGCGCCAAGCCCTACCATCAGGCTTACAACAAGGGCGTGAAGCTGGTGGGCGCTACGGCGCACTACATCAACAACGATCTGGACGAGGGCCCGATCATCGCGCAAGGGGTCGAGGTGGTGGATCACAGTCACTATCCCGAAGACCTCATTGCCAAGGGCCGCGACATCGAAGGCCTGACCCTGGCGCGGGCGGTGGGCTATCACATTGAACGGCGTGTGTTCCTCAACGCCAACAGGACAGTCGTTCTGTGACAACGGCCGCTTCGCGGATCGCGAGCAAGCTCACGCCTACAGATCCCGCGATCCCCTGTAGGGGTTAGCTTGCTTGCGACAGCGGGAGTACAGGCGACACAGAAATCACGGCAATACGCACAATCAACCCAGAGCAACCATTGCGTTGCAGCACCACCCAAGCAACGCATTTCTCCGCTACACAGCTGTATCCATAACAACAATTCAGCGAGGTGAAAGCATGTCTGGTAATCGTGGCGTCGTGTATCTCGGCGCAGGTAAGGTCGAAGTACAGAAAATCGACTACCCCAAAATGCAGGACCCACGCGGCAAGAAGATCGAGCACGGGGTCATTCTGCGCGTGGTATCCACCAACATCTGCGGCTCGGACCAACACATGGTTCGCGGCCGCACAACCGCCCAGGTCGGCCTGGTGCTCGGCCATGAGATCACAGGTGAAGTGGTCGAGAAGGGCAGCGATGTCGAAAATCTGAAGATCGGCGATCTGGTGTCCGTTCCGTTCAACGTTGCCTGCGGCCGCTGCCGGTCCTGCAAAGAGCAACACACCGGCGTGTGCCTGACCGTCAACCCGGCCCGCGCTGGTGGAGCGTACGGCTATGTCGACATGGGCGACTGGACCGGCGGCCAGGCCGAATTCGTACTGGTGCCATACGCCGATTTCAACCTGCTCAAACTGCCCGATCGCGACAAGGCCATGTCCAAGATTCGCGACCTGACCTGTCTCTCGGACATCCTGCCAACCGGCTATCACGGCGCCGTCACCGCTGGCGTCGGCCCCGGCAGCTCGGTGTACATCGCGGGTGCCGGTCCCGTCGGTCTGGCTGCAGCAGCCTCGGCGCGTTTGTTGGGCGCTGCGGTGGTGATCGTCGGCGACGTCAACCCGGTGCGTCTGGCGCACGCCAAAGCTCAGGGCTTCGAGATCGCCGACCTGTCCAAAGACACGCCGCTGCATGAGCAGATCGCCGCCCTGCTCGGCGAGCCGGAAGTCGATTGCGCCGTTGACGCCGTGGGCTTCGAAGCGCGTGGCCACGGTCACGCAGGTGCCAAGGCCGAAGCGCCGGCCACGGTGCTCAACTCGCTGATGGGCGTCGTGCGCGTGGCAGGCAAGATCGGTATTCCCGGCCTGTATGTCACTGAAGATCCGGGCGCCGTCGACGCCGCTGCAAAAATGGGCAGCCTGAGCATTCGCTTCGGCCTGGGCTGGGCGAAATCCCACAGCTTCCATACCGGCCAGACGCCGGTCATGAAGTACAACCGTCAACTGATGCAGGCCATCATGTGGGACCGCATCAACATCGCGGATGTCGTGGGTGTGGAAGTCATCAGCCTCGACGACGCCCCACGCGGCTACGGCGAGTTCGATGCAGGCGTGCCGAAGAAATTCGTGATCGATCCGCACAAGCTTTTCAGCGCGGCATAAGTCGATCGGGAACGGTGAAAAAAAGCGACCTTCGGGTCGCTTTTTTTGCGGCTGATGTAGGGATTATGACCCTGATGCGTAGGGCAATTCTGTAATTCAAAGCGGAAAATTTGAATTCCTTTCCGGCTTGTTTCTGCCGCTGGTTTCACATGTTATTTGTCCGGCCCGATTTTTTCTGGCTGTGGGTAATACATGTTTATCGGGTTGGTAAAAGCGTCGGTGCGTCTGGCCATCGGGGTGATTATGGCGGGCGCTCCGGCGAGCTTGGTGAGCGCTCAGCTGGAGCGGATTACGCCGCACTGGACATCCTCGACGGTATTTTTCGAAAGCGCCAATGCCTGCATGTGGGCGGGTATTGCGCCCCGTATTTGTCAGGCGGCTCATCGCTCGGCGTTTCGTCAACACCTCAGGGCTGCGCCGGTCTATCGGGAACTGGCAGATTGCGAGGCCGATTTCTTCCCCGGCGAGTGCTTCGCGGTGGAGGCGACACGGCTGTGGTCGCCGTGGTTATCGGGGTTTGCCCTGATTACCCGCGCGCAATTGATACTTGCCGTTGACGACACCTCGCCAGGCGCAAGGCCGCAGCCTTCTGGCAACCGCGATGAGGCGTCCGATACACAGGCGCAGGTGCGCTATTTCAGCGAGCCGTTGTATTGGGAGTCCGATCATCAAGGCGGGAGCCAGTTGACGAGTCTTCGAGAAAAACTTCGCGACGGCGAGCATTTCGACAAAGCGTTCACTCGCCACGCCTGGCTGCAGGCTGGATCTCCGGCGTCGGACCGGCGACTCGCCCGGATGTTCGAACCGCAAAGGCTGTTTCATGTGGCGGCCCCTTGATCGGCGTCAAAGGGAGGCCAGCTGACCTTTATACAGAATCGGTCCGGTCGGCTTGCCGCTCGGCGAGCCGCCTTTGGGCTCGAGACTGACCGCCATCGTTGTATTCGCGGCAAGCAGTTCGCGTTGTCTTGCGCTCAATTCGATGCGGCCTTCGCCGTCGTCAGGCAGCACCCCGAGCGAGACCGGAACACCGTCGGCGGGAATCGCCCACAGTTCCAGGCTGCGGCCTGCTTGCACCGACGCCAGCGCGAGAGGCTCGACCTTCAGATAGCGTTCGAACGCCTGCAGCGCGAGCGCCGGCTGAGCGTTATCCGCCACCAGAACAGCGTTGAAACCCGGGGTGTCGCGGTTGTAGATCACGCCGACGATGATGGCCACAAGCAATGTGCAGGCGAGGGCGGCAACGCGCGTCCAGTTCCAGAACGGACGCCTTGGCGGCACGTGCAGCCGTTGCGGTTCGATGCGCGCGACGATGTTCAGCCACACGCGCTCGGGCACCGCTTCGGGTGCCAGCGAAGACGTCAGCCCCACAAGGCTTTCCTGCCATTTGGCGACTTCGGCGCGCAGGCCGGGGTCGTCCAGCAGCAACCCTTCGAAACGCCTGCGAGCGGTCGACGGCATCAGGCCGATGGCGTAATCGGCAGCGAGGGCTCGGCGCAGTTCGGGCTGAAGGTAATTCATGATTCCAGGCACCTGCGCAGTCGCTCCATGCCCCGGCGTATCCAGGATTTCACAGTGCCCAGTGGTGCGGCCAACTGAGTCACCAGCTCACTGTGAGACGCGCCCTGGAAATAGGCGGTTACGATCGACTGACGCTGCATGCCTTCCAGCGTGTCGAGGCAGCGCTGCAGGGCGGTGGCATCGCGATGGGTTTCAAGCTGCTCGTGTGCGGAGGGCGTCGGATCGAAAAGCGCCATCGCCTGTTCATCGCTCAATGGCTCTTCGCGGTGCTTGCGCAGCTGATCGATGGCCTTGTTACGCGTGATGCTGACCATCCAGGTCATCGGTGCAGAAAGCCCGGCGTCGTATTGCGAGGCGCTGTTCCATATCCGTACGAATGCTTCCTGAAGCACGTCCTCAGCGTGATCTCGATTCCCCATGCAGCGCAGCGCCACCGCAAAAAGTTGCGCCGACGCTTTGCGATAGAGGGTTTCGAACGCGCGACGGTCGCCCAGTGCACACTGCGCTAAAAGGTGTCTGAGTTCATCGGCATCGACAGAGGAAATAAGGACGCTCCACACACAGCAACGACGACGCGCACGCGGCTCATCGGAATATTGGGAGGTTAGACCAGGTTGAGCCGCAGTTCCATTCATGCGGGCAGCACTCCATCGTTGGGGGACAGGCCCGTTGCAGAGCCTGTGCCGATGTATACGTGGCGCAGAGGTGACTGGATGCAGCCTCGTTGGGTGCTCTTGAGAGGGGGGAACTTCTTTTGGACGCACGGTCCAACGCGTGTTTACCCGGCCTTGCCGGTCTCTTGGAAAATGAGGTTGTTTCGATGAAGGTTTCAATGAAAAACGCGCGCGGTGCTGCACTGGCAACGGTGATGGCCTTGGTGACCACCCCAATCTTCGCGTTCAACCTGAATGACGCGGCAAACGCTGTTTCCAACGCCACTGGCGGTCAGCAGAAAGCGACGGCTGCGCCTGAAGCAGCGGGTCTGTTGAACACGCTGGGCACTCAATTGAATGTCACGCCGCAGCAAGCGGTAGGCGGGACCGGCGCATTGCTGGGTCTGGCGAAGAACAAGCTGTCCGGCAACGACTATTCGAATCTGAGCAAATCGGTTCCGGGCCTGGACCAGCTCTCCGGCAGCTCCGCATTGGGCAGCCTCGGTGGGCTGGGCGGCATGCTGGGTAACTCCGGCAGCAATTCGGCGGTCAATAATGCCTTGGGCAACGTCCAGAGCATGGGCGATGTGAATAACGCGTTCAGCGCGCTGGGCATGGACAGCGGCATGGTCAGTCAGTTTGTGCCTGTCATCCTGCAATACCTGGGCGCGCAAGGCGCGAGCGGCTCGGCACTGTCGGCCTTGAGCGGGGTCTGGGGCGCGAAGTGATTCCGCTGACTGAACACCGCTTTTGAGCGCCACCCGACCCTGCGAGGGTCAAGCGTCTGCGGGGCTAGCCCGCAACGCTTCGATTCTCGCGTTCTTTTCCTCCCACAACCGGTTCACCCACGCCTGTACATATTCGCGAAACGCCGGGTCATTTTCGTAATCGCCCTGCCACAGCGCGGGGTCGAGCTCGCGGGTCTGGATGTCGATGATGACGCGCGGTACCTGACCTGAAATCAAATCCCAGAACCCCGGAATCCGCTCGCCCGGGTAGACCACCGTAACGTCGAGCACAGCGTCCAGTTGCTCGCCCATCGCCGCCAGCACAAATGCGACGCCGCCTGCCTTGGGCTTGAGCAGGTAACGATAAGGCGACGTCTGCTGCGCCTGTTTGGCCGGGGTGAACCGCGTCCCTTCCAGATAATTCACCACCGTCACTGGCTGGCGCTTGAACAGCTCGCAAGCCTCTTTAGTGATTTCCAGATCCTTGCCCTTGAGCTCCGGGTTCTTCGCCAGAAACGCCTTGGTGTAACGCTTCATGAAGGGATAATCGAGCGCCCACCAGGCCAGCCCCAGAAACGGTACCCAGATCAGCTCTTTCTTCAGGAAGAATTTGAAGAACGGCGTACGCCGATTCAGCGCCTGCACCAGCGCCGGGATATCGACCCATGACTGATGGTTACTGATCACCAGATAAGACGTATCGCCGCGCAGCCCCTCATGTCCGCTGATTTCCCAGCGCGTCGGAATGCACAGCCTGAAGATCAGTTTGTTTATCTCGATCCAGGTCTCGGCAATCCACATCACCGCCCACGAGCAGCGATCTCGCATTTCGCCCTGAAACACCAGCTTGAGCAGCGCAAACACCATCAGCGGGCCGAACAGCACCAGCGTGTTGAGCAGAAGCAGCAGCGTGACGGCAAGACCGGTGAGCAGGTGACGCATAAATCACTCGTGGTGGCGAAAGGGCGGGCAATGATAAGCAGCAATGCCGAGGACGCCAAATCCGGCCGTCGCTGACAAAAGTTTCACCGCCGTCCCGGTAGGCTGAAGGTCTTGTTTAGTGAGCGAACCAACGACAAAGTTGCGGTCTAAAATCGGGCCCGTGCAACGCCCACCCATTGCGAGGAATCCGTTACGTGAAATCCCTTCTGACGCTTCTGTCCCTGCTGGCGTTGCCTGTAATGGCCGCCGAACCGACGCTGTACGGTCGTTACGAATACATTCAGGTCTCCGAATTCGGAGAGACATTCAAGGCCAAGATGGACACCGGTGCGCTCACTGCATCGCTGTCGGCCAAGGATATCGAGCTGTTCAAGCGTGACGGCGATGACTGGGTTCGTTTCCGCCTCGCCACCAAAGACGCCGACAACAAGGTGTACGAGCACAAGGTGTCGCGCATCAGCCGGATCAAGGGCCGTTCCGATGGCGAAGATGAGGATGAGCCGGTCGATCCGACCAAACGTCCGGTCGTAGACCTGGAATTGTGTCTGGGCAACGTCAAGCGCACCGTCGAGGTCAACCTCGTCGATCGCAGCCACTTCAATTACCCGCTGCTGATTGGCGCCAAAGCCCTTCGTGAATTTGGCGCAGCCGTGAACCCGGCGCGCCGCTACACGGCTGACAAGCCTGAATGCTGATCGCGTGAACTGATCCGGCGCCTGCCATGGCAGGCGCGTCAAACCGTAGGCGTGGTCTCCAGCATCGATGGCCGCTGGCTGACTTCGTAATACCAGTTGGCCAGACGCGGATAACTGCTGCGCCAGCCCAGATCAGGTTGGCGAAAGTCCAGATACGCGAGCGCGCAGGCGAGGCTGATCGAGGCAATGTCGAAGCTGGCACTCAGCTCGGTCACCGCCTCCGTTTCGAAATACGCCAGAGAGCGGGAGATCTTCTCGCTCTGGTTGTCGATCCACTCGCCCCAACGTTTCTCCTCCGGTCGCAGAAACGTCTCGTAACGAATCAGCACGGCCGCATCGAGAACGGCATCGGCCAGCGATGCCAGCGTGAGACGTCTCCAGCGTGCCGAGCCGTCTCTGGGAATCAGCGGATTACCGACATGCTGGTGGTCCAGATAGTCAAGGATGACCCGGCTGTCGTGAATCACATTATCGTCGGCCAGGCACAGCGCCGGGATCTTCCCGCTGGGGTTGTTGTGGCACAGGTCGCTGTCCGGCGTAACCGGCGTGACCGTCACAGGCCTTAGGCCGACCCTCCCGGTCTGCCCGGTTTCGTGAAGCAGAATCAGCACCTTGCGCGCAAACGGCGAAGCGGCGTTGTAATACAGCGTCATGCTAGGTGCAGACATGGACATTCCCCTGATCGGACCGGCCCTAAGACTAGTCAGGGCCGAATCGCTACGCAATGTCCTGTTGCAAAGGGCTGCTTTCGCTATTTCGCCTCGTCGTCCTGCCACCAAAGACGCACACTGTTTGTCACGAGTTCCATTCCCAGAAAACACAGTCCAAAAAGCAATATTTCGTAATCCAGAAAGTGGTTATCTCTTGTCTCCTCAGCCAACACGACCCAAGGCGTCAGGTATTTAAAATAAACGGCAATGAGCGCAAGGCCCGCTATCCACTGAAAACGCCAGTTTCTGGTGATCCGAGATATCCCCAAAACCGTCAGCACCATGATCGCAACTGATAAAAGACTCCCCATCAGCGGCCGGCATTAACCTTCAGCATCAAGGATGCTGAGGACTGTGCCCCTTGAGGTATCCGCCCGTTGGTTGCTCCGCCCGCCGTACTGGCTGTTACGGATGCGCTCTGATAAGTCCCGAACGAATATCCAGTGATTTCAATCCAGTCTTTGTACTGATCATCCAATGATTCACCGGGAATGCCGTCAATATTGAGAAATGCGTCGAGCGTCATCGGTGTATCTCCAGACAATATCGTGAGTGCCGATATGGCTGAATATTGTCCGGGCGGGCGAGCCCCATTGCGGGATGCATCTGGCTCAGGGAGTGTCAGATGTGTTCTGTCTTGTTGCAGGAGTGTTCTTACAGAGTTATCGCCAGTGCATAGCACTGGCTCAAACGTGCGCAGTCAGCCCTTTGAAAAGGATTCACTTCGACTCAAGCCCTGCGCCTTACCATCAGGCCTTTGATGCTCAGCCAGGCGGGGATACCCATGCCGACCCAGGCAAGTACGTCCCAGGCGCCGTCGCCGAGCAGTGCGGCGAAGAGCCCGGCGGCGGTCAGCAGGGCGATCCAGATGGGTTTGCCGAAGGTTTTCCAGAAGGCGGGATGTTTCTTGTGCCGGGTCATGCGACCTCCGCTGTCACGTGGGAAACGTTGACCGCTGCTGCGGCGCGTCGGCGCACCCACCACAGGTAGACGCCGCTGCCGAGGACGATAATGGTCAGCACGTCGAGAATGCCCCAGAGGATCTTCATCGGCATGCCGCCGTAGTCGCCGAAGTGCAGCGGTTGCGAGAGCATCAGTGCGTCCATGTACCACGGGCTGCTGACGATTGCCGTCACTTTCAGCGTCTGCGCATCGATCAGCACTGGCGTCAGCAGGTGCGAGGTCAGGTGAGTATTGCCTTTCATGAAGACGGTGTAGTGATGCTCGCTTGAAAACCGCGAACCCGGAAATGCGATGAACGAAGGCTCTGCGCCGGGCACGGTGGTTTGTGCGATCTCGAGCAGGCGTGTGGCCGGCGCGCGGTCTGTCAGTGGCGGGGCGTCGCGATAGGGCGCGACCATTGTCATGAGCGCGTCGTTGCGCCATTGCTCGATGACCAGGTCCGCGCAGGCGTTGAGCACGCCCGTCAGACCGACTACGAACGCCCATGTCAGGGTCACCACGCCGATCAGGTTGTGCAGATCGAGCCAGCGCACGCGGGTCGATTTGTTCGGTCGCACGGTGGCGAAATCGAGGCGACGCATGAAGGGTGCGTACAGCACGACACCGGAAATGATCGCCAGCGCAAACAGCAGGCCCATGAAAGCCAGCAGCAGCTTGCCGGGCAGCCCGGCGTACATGTCGACGTGCAGACGCAGCATGACCATCATGAATCCGCCGTTGGCAGACGGCGTTTCTACCGCTTCGCCGGTTCGGGCATCGAGCATGAAGGTGTGGGTTTCGTTGGGATCGCCCCCGGCGGTTTTACCCATGAAGGCGTAAAGGCCGTTGGCTTCATCTTCGTCCCAGCCAAAATATTGCACGACTTCACCCGGCCGGTGCGCCTCGGCGGCGGCGACCAGTTGCTGCAGATCCTTGCGCGGGGTATCTGCGGGCATTTCCTTGAATTCCGGCGCATCCCCCAGCAAATGCTCAATCTCGTGGTGGAACACCAGCGGCAGGCCGGTGATAGCCAGCATCAGCAGAAACAGCGTGCAGATCAGGCTGCTCCACGTGTGGATGAACGACCAGCGGCGAATGGTTTGGCTTTTCATCGTGCGAATACCGAATTGAACGCAAGCAAAAAGGGCCGCTGTTACGAGCGGCCCTGGTTTCAGCGACGAGAGTTTAAACGATTACCATTTGTAGTTCACGCTTGCGAGCACGCTTCGACGATCACCGTAGTAGCAGTAGAAGCCATCGCAGGTGGCGATGTATTCCTTATCGAACACGTTATTCGCATTGACCGAGACGCTCACGCCTTTGAGCGATTTGTTCATGCCGCCCAAGTCGTAATGGATTGCTGCGTCATAGACGGTATATGGATTGCTGTGGCCATAGTTGGAATCGGCGACGAAGCCGTAGCTGCCGATAGCGATGTTATCTGTCTCGCCAATGTAGCGGGCGCCGAAGCCAAGGCCGAAGCCTTCGAGCAAGCCGGTGTGCCAAGTGTAATCACCCCAGATCGATGCGGCATTTTCCGGGGTCAGCGGCAGTGGACGGTTCTTGTCCAGCGGGTCGGTAACCTTCGTCATTTTGCTGTTCGCGTACGTGTAGGACGCCGTCACTTTGAGGTTGTCGGTGACGTTGCCCACAGCTTCGAGTTCGAAACCACGCACCTTTGCCTCGCCGAGAGGACGCGAGGTGCCAAACGTGTCGCTCAGAACAATATCGCGACGCGTCAGGTCATACGCGGCCGCAGTGAACAGCAACTCGGTACCCGGAGGCTGATATTTCAAGCCTACTTCGTACTGTTTGCCGGTGCCTGGCTTGAACGCGCTGCTCTGGCCGGTTTGAGCGTTTGCCGCGCCACCCTGTTCAGCCTGGAAGGATTCGGCGTAAGAAACATAAGGCGTGAAGCCTGAATCGAAGACATAGCTGAGTGCTGCGTTGCCAGTAAACGCGCTGTCGGTGCGGTCATCCCGGTCGTCAGCAAGGTTATAGAACTTCGTCTTGGTCTTGAGCAGGTCCTGCCGGCCACCCAAGGTCAGGCGCCAGTTATCCAATGCCATCTGGTCTTGAATGTAGATGCCAAGATCGTCGGTTTTCTGGTTGTAGTCCTGATACGCGGTGTATGCGATGTTGCTGAAATCCTGACCATAGATCGGATTAGCAATGTTGCTGGTAGGTGCGGCGCCGTACTGCCATTTGTAGTTGTGATTGATGCGTTGATAGTCAGCGCCCAGCAGGACCTTGTGCTTGAGCACGCCCGTGTCGAAGTCCGCTTCGAAGTTGTTGTCTAGAGCGAACTGGCTAATGTCTTCGTTAACGACGTTCGCGCCGCGCTGAACAGTGCCGTCGTCAGACACGGAGCCAAAATATCCACCGGCGGTCACGCCCTGGAAGGCCAGGTCGCTTTTGGTGTAGCGCACGTTCTGCTTGAACCGCCAGACGTCGTTCAGGCGAGTTTCGAACGCGTAACCCAAGGCGTAATAGGTCTTGTCGTAGAACTCCCAATCCGGATCGCCCAGATTTTCGTGGTATTTGATGCGCCCGACGGCTGACGGGTATTTAGTCCCTTGGATGGGCAGGAACTGGCTGGTGATGCCAGTATCGTCGCGGTTGAACTGGCTGAGGAAAGTCAGCTTGGTTTCGGAATCCGGATCGATGTTCCATGTCACGCTGGGTGCAATGTTGTAACGCTTGTCATCAACGTGATCGACCGAAGTGCCGCTGTCACGCACCACGCCGCTAACACGGTATTCAAAAGTATCCGCATCATCGATCTTGCCGGTGCTGTCGAAACTGATCTGCTTACGGTTGTAACTGCCGACTTGAACCTGCACCTCGTGGCTTGCGTCTGCGTCGGGGCGGCGACTGACCATATCGAGCATGCCACCGGGCGGCGTCTGACCGTAAACAGATGAGGCTGGGCCTCGCAGTACGGCTACGCGCTCAAGATCCCATGTCTCCATTTTCGGCATCACGTAGGCACCTTTCGGCAGCGGCAGACCGTCGAGGAACTGGGTTGGCTCAAAACCCCGGATTTTCAGCCACTCGGCGCGGCTGTCGCTGCCATAGCTGCTGGCCACGACGCCCGGCATGTAACGCACGGCATCGTCAAGATTCTGTACTGCGCGATCCTGCATCTGCTGACGAGTCGCGACAGAAATCGAGCGGGGGGCTTCAACCAGTGCCGTGTCGGTTTTGGTACCAGCCGCCGTCCGGGTCGCCACGTAGCCTTCAACCGGACCCCACGCCGTTTCGTACCCGTCCTGACGACCCTGAATGCTGGTCTCTGGCAGCGCCATCACACCCTCAGGTGCTGCGATGAGGCTGTACGTGCCCGCTGACGTCTGGCTCAGTTGCAAGCCCGTGCCGCGCAGTGCCTGGGCCATGGCGCCCGGTGCGTCGAACTGGCCCTGAACCGGTGCCGAAGTCCGGCCGGCCGCCAGCGACGGATCCAGCGACAGCGCCAGGCCTGCCTGGCTTGCGATCTGCGTTAGCGTGGTGGAAAGCGGTGCAGCCGGCAGATTGTAGGCCCGCACGCTGGACGCCTGAGAGGCCGCCAAGAGCTGCGTGCTCGCCAATGGCGTGGCGAGAGCGACGGCGACAGCCAGAAGGCTGGGGCGCAGGTAGGTTTGAAGCGTGCGGGACATGGGCGGCTCCTGAGGTTGAATGGTTCTCAATGCCTATGTGCCGAACGAGATTTGAAAAGTGATAGGGCTGATCGAAAATTATTTCGATTTGCGTTTTGCGGGCTCAATCCCGGCGTAGGTGATCCTGCGGACTTATCTGCGATACCCGGTTACTGCGCGAATCGAGGTCTCGATGGACCTCGTCGCCAAATGTTCGCCTGCGCGAAAGAATGGCCGGATTACAGCTTGCGCGCCTGCTGCGTATCGCCCGGCACGACGGTGACCCACCATTGGGTGCGTTCTTCGATGGCCACCGGCAGTGTCGGTGTCAGGGCCTTGAGCGCCAGGTCGGTGTTGTTCAGCGGGAAGCTGCCGGTGATGCGAAGGTCGGCCACGCTGGGCGCTACGCTCAGATGGCCACGACGGTAACGACCCAGCTCGGTGATCACGTCCTCCAGACGGGCGTTGTCCACCACCAGCATGCCACGCATCCAGGCGTCCGCACCCGGCGCCAGTGCCACCATCGGCCCCAACGTACTGCGCTGAATGAGCATCTGCTGGCCTTCGTGAAGGATCAGCTCATGATTGTTCGCTTGTGGATGCGCGGCAACGGCTGACTGCAACACGCCGAGCAGCGTGCCGTCTTCTTGCCGCTTCACCAGAAACTTCGTACCCAGCGCGCGCATTTGCCCTTCGCGGGTCTCGACGATGAAAGGGCGCGGGTCGTCGTGACTGCCGGTCTCGACGAAGATTTCACCTTCCTGGAGCACGACGCGGCGCATTTTGTCGTCGAACTTCACATCCAGTGCGCTGTGGGTGTTCAGGCGAATCAGCGTGTTGTCCGATAGCCGGATCGTACGCTGCTCGCCGGTGGCCGTGCGCTGATCGGCCAGCCAGTAATTGAGCGGCAGGTAGTGATCCGACAGGAAAAGCGTAAGGCCCAGCGCTACCGCAATGCCGGCAACCCCTCGTCCGAGCTTGCGCATCTGTTGGCCAACGCCGTCACGCGAGCGCATCAACGCTGAGCGGGCCGGGCCGGTCGCGCCAACAAAGCGCTGATCGAGCATGCCCAGTTGTATCCACGCGCGGGCGTGTTCGTCGCTGGCCGCATACCACTTGGCGAATTCCTCGCGCTCGGCATCGCTGCCTTGGCCGCAGTCCAGACACAGTTGCCAAGCGATAGCCGCGTCGAGCACTTTCGCCGAAACCGGGCGAACAGGAATGCGGCTCACGTCGGCTCGCCATACAGCGCGATGTAGCACTGGCGCATGCCCTGAGCGAGGTACTGACGCACGCGCGGCACCGAAACACCGATTTTTTCAGCGATTTCCGGGTGGGTCATACCGTCCAGGCGGTTGTACAGAAAGGCAGCGCGCGCTTTGGTCGACAGTTTGCCGAGCATGCGGTCGATCGCCTTGAGGTCTTCGAGAATGAGTTGCTGTTCCTCAAGGGAAGGCTGCTCGGCTTCGGGAATCAGCATCAGCTCTTGCAGGTAGGCCTGCTCCAGCGCTGTGCGGCGGAAGTAATCGAACAACAGGCCCTTGGCGACCGACACCAGAAACGCCCGGGGCTCGCGCGGTTCGGGCAATTGCTCGCGACCCAGCAGGCGAGTGAAGGTGTCCTGGCTGAGATCCTCGGCACGATGCGGGCAGGCGACGTTTCGCTTCAGCCATGCCAGCAACCAGCTGCGATGGTCGCGGTAGAGCGTTCCGACAAGCTGATTTTGAGGACTTTGAGTTAACGACACGAGCGCACCGAGGAGAACGAAGTGACTAACGAGAACTATTCGCGATTGTGGCAGAGCCAATGAATGCTGGCAATTGGTCGTCACGACAAGGAGCCGAACGGTTTGCGACAGCAGGTCGGTATGGAGGAATGCGTCGTTGTCATCTGGAGACAGGTTATTGAAGCAACAGTCACCCGGTCAGAAAGAATGCGACTGCTGCCTGCGTCGCCACTTCGCCAGGCCTTGCTCCAGCTGGATCGGGCTGTCCATCTCCTGGCGGCGGGCGTGACTGAACAGGATCAGCGCCAGCTCCGCCGTGACCATCGCGTCGGCGCTGGCGTGATGCCGCTCTTCGGCGTGCAGGCCGAAGAACGCCGTCCAGTCGTCCAGCCCGGCCTGACGCAGGCACGCCTTGGGAAACAGCAGTGGCGCCAGTTCGGCCACGTCCAGAAAAGGATGCTGCAGGCGATAACCCAGGCTTTCCTTCAATGCACGACCGATCATGTGCTGGTCGAAAGGCGCATGAAACGCCAGCAAGGGTGAGTCACCCACAAACGCCATGAAATCCAGCAGTGCGTCCACCGGCTCGCTGCCTGCGGCTATCGCGCTGGGCCCCAGGCCATGAATCAGCACGCTCGGGTTCAACTTGTGATCGGGGCGCAGCAACGTGCGCTCGAACTGCTGAGCCAGATCAATCGCACCGTCTTCGATGACCACCGCGCCAATCGACAGCACTTCGTCGCGGCTCATGTTCAGGCCGCTGGTTTCCAGATCGAGCACGACCCAACGCTGCTGACGCAGCGACTTGGCGTTCAGGGCAGCAGGGCGTGGCAGCTCGCTCAGACGCAGGCGCTGGTCAGGGGTCAGATCAGGCGCTTTTGCGCGCTTGGATGGCTTTAGCCACTGAAACAGGTTCATGAGCTGGGCATTCACATCGCTTACAGTTGATAGCGCACGGTCAGGCTGGTTTGCAGCCGTTGCGCCTGGCGGAAGGCCTCGCGCAGGATCCGGCGATCCAGATGGTTGAGGACATCGGGGTCGATACGGTTCGAGTACGGCAGATTCTGTCGGCTTTGTTGCTGGTGTTGCTGCATACGCGTCTGCTGGATGAAGTGGTACGCCTCCTCGTAAGCGGCGCCATCCAGCGGATCGATGACTTCTTTGGCCACCAGCTGGCGCAGGCGTTCAAGGGTGTTGTTGGCAGCGATTCCGTTGGCCAGCGCGAGCAGGCGCGCGCCGTCCACGAAAGGCGTGAGGCCTTGGGTCTTCAGATCCAGCGTGTCTTTTTCGTTGCCCTTGCGCGCCACCACGAAGTCTTTGAAGCGCCCGACTGGCGGGCGCTGGCGCAAAGCGTTGTCGGCCATCATGCGCTGGAACAATTTGTTGTCCGCGACCTGCGCAAGGATGCTCTGGCGCAACTGCTCGCCGCCGCTTTCGTCGCCCCAGACCACACGCAGATCGAAATAGATGCTCGACGACAGCAGGTTTTCCGGTGTGGCTTCACGTATGAATGAAGCAAAGCGTCGCGCCCACTCGATGCGCGACAGGCACAGTTCAGGGTTGCTCGCCATGATGCCGCCCTTGCACAGCGAAAAGCCGCATTGCGCCAGGCCCTGATTGATCCGCTCGGCGATTGGCAGCAGACGTCCCCGGATCTCGGCGGCTTCTGCGGCGTCTTTGGCTTCGAACAGAATGCCGTTGTCCTGATCGGTGTACAGGGTCTGTTCGCGGCGGCCTTCGCTGCCGAAGCACAGCCAGCTGAACGCAATGCCCGGATCACCTTTCTCCTCCAGCACCAGCTCGATGACCCGGCAAACCATGTGATCGTTGAGCAGCGTGATGATCTGGGTGATCTGCGTCGACGACGCGCCGTGGGCCAGCATCCGGTCGACCAGTTGGACGATATCGCCACGCAGGTTGCTTAATGAATCGATGCGCGGGGCGTTGCGGATCGTACGCGCCAGATGCACCAGGTCCACTCGCTGCAAGGAAAACAGATCACGCTCCGACACCACGCCGCACAAGCGCTGATCCTTCACCAGGCACACGTGGGCGATGTGCCGCTCAGTCATGGCGATGGCGGCATCGAACGCGCTGGCATCGGGGCTGAGGTAGAACGGCGACTGAATCATGCTGCGCTCGATGGGGGCGCCGAAGTCAGCCGTGACGTCGGCCACGACCTGCCGCAGATCGCGCAGCGTGAAGATCCCCAGAGGCGCCTTGCTCTCATCGACGATCACAATGCTGCCGACCTGTTGCTCGTCCATCAGCTTGACCGCTTCGCGCAACGGCGTGTGCGGGGGACACGTCACCGGATGACGCATCGCCAGTTCGCCCAGGCGGGTGTTGAGCGAATACTGCGTGCCCAGCGTTTCAACGGCCTTCTGCTTTACTTGTTGATTGACCTGTTCGAGCAGGCTGCTGACGCCGCGCAAAGCAAAGTCGCGGAAGGTGCCGGAGAGGGCAAACAGCTTGATGAACGCCTGCTTGTTCAATTGCAGGCAGAAGGTGTCTTCGGCGGCCAGATGCTCAGTCCGGGTAGCGCGCTCGCCCAGCAGCGCGGCGAGCGGAAAGCATTCGCCGGTGGTGATTTCAAACGTCGTCTCAGTACCGCCTTTGGCCGAATGTGGGCGTTCACCGACCACCCGACCCTGTTTGACGATGTAAAAGTGCTCTACTGGCCCATCGCCAGGCTTGATGATGCTCTCATCCGTAGCGTAGAAACGCAGCTGGCACTGTTCGACCAGATACGCCAGGTGGGCATTCTCCATCTGGTTGAATGGCGGGAATTTTTGCAGGAATTGCATCGTGCCGTGAATGTTCTGCAACACGGCTGTCTTGCCTGCCTGGGTGAAAGCGTCCGCTTTGCTCATGACCGATACCGCTTGTTTTTATACGCTCCATGGTCGACCGCTTATCGGACAGTGCCCATTGGACGTAAGTCTTAGGTGACGGAAATGGCGCTGGATGACATCGAACAGTGGTGTTAAAACCTCTCGGTGCGTATCGCGCAAAGGCTTGAAGAGCCTGGCAGGAAGCCGACAAAGTGCGCAGCGTATTCTGTCTTTATGCGCTGTCAGAATGAGAAGTCGACGGGAAGATGAGACGGGTATGTTCGATCACGATATTTTGAGTGATGAAGAGCGCGAGGCCCTTAATGAGGTGATGCTTGCGCCTGCATCGCAATCGCCACAACGGGTGTTGATCGTCGATGACGACAAGGATGCTCGGGAAGTTCTGGCCGAAATTCTCAGTCTCAACGACATCAGCTGTATTACCGCCGCGGGCGGCACCAGTGCCATGCACTTGCTGGAAACCCGACCCTCGATCGCGCTGCTGATCACTGATCTGCGCATGGCGCCATGCGATGGTCTGGACCTGATACGACAGGTGCGCGACTCGGATCGTGCGGCGTTGCCGATCATTATCGTGTCAGGCGATGCGCACGTGCGCGATGCCATCGATGCGATGCACCTGAGCGTCGTGGACTTTCTGCTCAAGCCCATCAATACCAAACAGCTGCTTCGTCTGGTGAAGCGGGAATTGGGCATGGCGTAGTGCCCCGCAGTCCACTGTGCCTGCGATGCATCGGGACATCCGGCAGTCATGTGTCGGATGTACCGGCTTTTGCGGGCAAGCGCGCTCCTGCAGGAGTCATCGTTACTGCAGCCGTCCGGCTCAATGGCAGTGATTTTCTCAAAATTGCCACAGTGGGCAGAACTGTTGTGCTGCTGAATCCCTCAACAAAGAAAAAGGCGGAGTGTCGTGAGACACGCCGCCTTTTTGTTCACCGGGGCATTTACAGACCGTTCTTCGCCTTGAACTCACGACGGCGGCGATGCAGCACCGGCTCGGTGTAGCCGTTCGGCTGCCGCGTGCCTTCGATCACCAGCTCGACAGCCGCCTGAAACGCAATGTTGCTGTCGAAGTCCCCAGCCAGTGGCCGATACAACGAATCGCCTGCGTTCTGACGGTCCACAACCGGCGCCATGCGCTTGAGGCTTTCAATCACTTGCTGCTCGGTGACCACGCAATGACGCAGCCAGTTGGCGATGTGCTGGCTGGAAATACGCAGCGTGGCGCGGTCTTCCATCAGGCCGATGTCGTTGATGTCCAGCACCTTTGAACAACCGACGCCCTGATCGATCCAGCGCACGACATAGCCGAGGATGCCTTGGGCGTTATTGTCCAGTTCGTTCTGGGTTTCCTCCGCCGACCAGTCAGTGTTCGGCGCCAGCGGAATGGTCAGAATATCGTCGACCGACGCCGGTGCGCGCTGAGCCAGTTCGGCCTGACGGGCGAACACGTCGACCTTGTGGTAATGCAGCGCGTGCAGCGCTGCGGCGGTCGGCGAGGGCACCCATGCGGTATTGGCGCCCGCCAGCGGATGAGCGATTTTCTGTTCCAGCATTGCGGCCATCAGGTCGGGCATCGCCCACATGCCTTTACCGATCTGCGCGCGGCCTTGCAGGCCACACTTGAGTCCGATATCGACGTTGGAGTTTTCGTACGCGCCAATCCACTTTTCAGCCTTCATCTGAGCTTTGCGCACGACCGGCCCGGCCTCCATCGAGGTGTGAATTTCGTCGCCGGTGCGGTCCAGGAAACCGGTGTTGATGAACACCACCCGCTCGCTTGCGGCCTTGATGCAAGCCTTGAGGTTGATAGTGGTCCGACGCTCCTCGTCCATGATCCCGACCTTCAACGTGTTGCGCGGCAGACTCAGTACGTCTTCGATGCGGCCGAACAACTCGTTGGTGAACGCGACTTCTTCCGGGCCGTGCATTTTGGGTTTGACGATATACACCGAACCCGCACGGCTATTGGCCCTCGAGGTATTGCCCTTGAGGTTGTGAATCGCCGCCAGGCTGGTCAGCAAACCGTCGAGAATACCTTCCGGCACCTCGTCGCCCTGATTGTCGAGAATCGCATCAATGGTCATCAGGTGACCCACGTTGCGCACGAACAGCAGCGAGCGTCCGTGCAGCGTGACCGGTGTTCCTTCAGGCGAGGTGTAGACACGGTCGGGGTTCATGGTGCGGGTGAAGGTGGTGCCGCCCTTGGCGACCTCCTCGGACAGGTCGCCTTTCATCAGGCCCAGCCAGTTGCGATACACCACGACCTTGTCGTCGGCATCGACCGCGGCGATGGAGTCTTCGCAATCCATGATGGTCGTCAGGGCTGCTTCCATCAGAACGTCTTTGACGCCTGCTGCATCGGTCTGGCCGACAGGGCTGGTAGCGTCGATCTGGATTTCGAAATGCAAGCCGTTGTGCTTGAGCAGAAGGGCAGTGGGCGCTGACGCATCGCCCTGGAAACCGATCAGTTGCGCGTCGTCACGCAGGCCCGTGTTGGTGCCGCCTTTCAGGCTGACGATCAGGACGCCGTCGACCAGCTTGTAGCCCGTGGAGTCGACGTGAGAGCCGGCGGCCAATGGCGCGGCTTCGTCCAGAAAGGCGCGGGCGAACGCAATGACCTTGTCACCGCGTACCTTGTTGTAGCCCTTGCCTTTTTCCGCGCCGTTTTCTTCGCTGATGGCATCGGTGCCGTACAAGGCGTCGTACAGCGAACCCCAGCGGGCGTTCGAGGCGTTGAGGGCGAAGCGGGCGTTCATGACCGGGACGACCAGTTGCGGACCGGCCATGTGGGCGATTTCTTCATCGACGTTTTGCGTCGTGGCCTGGAAGTCCGCCGCTTCTGGCAGCAGATAACCGATTTCCTGCAGGAAGGCTTTGTATGCGGCGGCGTCATGGGCCTTGCCAGCATTGGACTGATGCCAGGCGTCGATGCGCGCCTGGAAGTCATCACGTTTGGCGAGCAGGGCTTTGTTTTTCGGCGCCAGCTCATGAATCAGCTTGTCGGCACCGGCCCAGAATGCAGCGGCATCAACACCGGTTCCGGGGATGGCTTCGTTGTTCACGAAATCCAGCAGGACTTTGGCGACCTTAAGGCCACCGACTTGAACGTGCTCAGTCATTGCTTGCCTCACTCTACTCAGCTATCTGCGCTTCAATCTTGAGCGCTCTCTTGTTAAAGCCATCGACATCGCTGCTTGGCGCACGCCAGAACATGCCATCACTGGCGGCTGGGACTCGCGCCCTGTTGAATGCAGTGACGCTGGGTCAGGCATCGTTTTACGTCTGGGTAACGGTATGTAGTGAACGCGTGGGGATACTACATGATGAGTCGCGGTGTGAAAATCACACAAAATATGTCACCGAGCGACCGGAAATTCGGCTGTGGTCATATCGCGGTTACGGATGTTCTCAAAAACGGCATGGATTGTTCCAGATAATTATCAGGATCGTACACATAATCTCTCCCGCTGAAGCCGTCGGGCGTAGTCGCAGCCCTTGCCTATACTTGCCCGACAGCCTTGCAGGCAGATGAATCTGCCCGCGGACGGGCATAAAGAGGAGTCGACCGTGGATCATCTTATCGTCACAGTTTTCGCCC
This sequence comes from Pseudomonas sp. efr-133-TYG-103a, assembly GCF_030209235.1. Classification (NCBI taxonomy): domain Bacteria; kingdom Pseudomonadati; phylum Pseudomonadota; class Gammaproteobacteria; order Pseudomonadales; family Pseudomonadaceae; genus Pseudomonas; species Pseudomonas sp. efr-133-TYG-103a. Next base: position 94,774 of record NZ_JARVSK010000035.1, on the reverse strand, counting down.
CGGACAAGCCAGGTCAAGTCGAGCAAATCGCCGCGTGCGTTGCCGATCATGGTGGAAATTGGCTGGAAAGCCGCATGACGCACATGGCCGGGCAGTTCGCCGGCATTCTGAAAATCGGGGTGCCTGCCGAATCCCACGATGGATTGCGCAGCGCCTTGCAAGCGCTGTCGGCAGATGGCATTCGCGTGCAGTTCGCCGAAGGGGGCGTTGAAACGTCCGCCGCCTGGAAGCCCATCAATATGGAGCTGGTTGGCGCGGACCGTCCCGGCATCGTGCGCGATGTCACGCGCTTGTTGACTGAGCAGGGGGTGAACGTTGAGCGGCTGGTGACCAACGTGGAGCCAGCGCCGATGAGCAGCGAACCGTTATTCCGCGCGCACGCTTTGCTGGGGCTGCCGTTGACCCTGTCTCTGGATGTTTTGCAACGCTGCCTGGAAACGTTGGCCGACGACTTGATGGTTGAGTTGACACTCAAAGCGGACGAACAGGTCTAGGCGGCTTTCCGAGGGCGCGTTCTGATGAGATGCAGCCAGCGAAGGTTATCCAGTATTTTCATGCGTCTGGCTGTGGATAACCTGCGGATACTGAGCTGCAGGGCACGTAAATGAAGGCTTTGCGCAGGTTGAACAAAAAACGTTCAAATTCAACGGCTTGTGCACAAATAGGTTGAATGAGGTTGTGGATAACCTGCGCGTTGTTTGCTGCAGGCCACGTGCACCGTGGTCTGCAGCGCGCTGGTTATTAAATGATCAGCGCTCGGCCCGACGTCGCATCGCAAGCCAGGCGTCAACGCTGTAGATGATCAGCCCGGTCCAGATGAACGTGAACGTGACCATTGTCGCCGGATTCATGTGCTCGCCGAACATGAGCACTGCCAACGCCAGGACTAACGTCGGCGCGATGTATTGCAAGAAGCCCAGTGTGGCGTAGGGCAGATGTCGGGCGGCGGCGTTGAAACAGACCAACGGCACCAGCGTGACCGGGCCTGCGGCGGCAAGCCAGATCGCTTGCGAGGTCGTCCAGAACTCAGGTTGGGCGCTATGCGCCAGCGGGTTGAACACCAGCCAGCCAATCGCCAGCGGCACGAGGATCCAGGTCTCCACGACCAGTCCCGGTAACGCCGCAACGGGCGCCTTTTTCCGGATCAGGCCGTAGAAACCGAACGTGAACGCCAGCGCGAGAGAGATCCACGGCAGGCTGCCCACTTGCCATACTTGCTGGGCCACGCCGACTAGCGCGAGCAGCACCGCGACCCACTGGAGCGGGCGCAGCCTTTCCCGCAGCAACACCAGACCCAGCATCACGTTCACCAGCGGGTTGATGAAGTATCCCAGGCTCGCTTCGACCATGTGGTCGTTGTTCACCGCCCAGACGTAGATCAACCAGTTGGCGGCAATGAGCGAGCCGCTGCACGCCAGAATGGCGAGGCGTCGCGGGTTGTCACGCAGCTCGCGCCACCAGCCGGGATGCTTCCAGACCAGCAGCAACAAGGATCCGGATATCGCCGACCAGATCGCGCGATTGACGATGATTTCCAGCGCAGGCACTGCTGAAAGCAGCTTGAAGTAGATGGGAAACAATCCCCAGATGATGTAGGCGCTAAGGCCGAGAATGTACCCGCGACGCGGGTTGGCAGCTTGCATGTAAGGTCCTTCGGCAAGTCGTTTTTATAAGGTTAAAGAGTGGATACGCGCAGGCGTGAGCGTGCTCGCAACTAAAGGTCGGTTTCTCAACCAATCCGTTCCACGAAAAGAACGCGGAACATGCGGCGCTGTAGGACCGGCTTCAGCCGGGAAGGGGGCTTTCCTGCCGATCATGGCCAAGCCCGTACCTGCAGCGGCAGGTTCAAAACAGCTTCAATGGCTCCTCGTTCAGTGCCGCGGCTTGCTCGCGCAACGCCAGGACCTGGTCGCCCCAATAGCGTTCGGTGCCGAACCAGGAAAAACTGTGCGGGAACGCCGGGTCGTCCCAGCGGCGGGCCAGCCATGCGCTGTAATGCAACAGACGCAGGGCGCGCAACGGCTCGATCAGCGCCAGTTCGCGCGGGTCGAAATCGTGGAATTCGTTGTAGCCGTCCATCAGCTCCGATAACTGACTCAGGCAATCCTGACGGTCGCCCGCCAGCATCATCCACACATCCTGAACCGCCGGGCCCATGCGGCAGTCATCGAGGTCGACGATGTGGAAGATCTCATCGCGGGTCATCATGTTGCCGGGATGACAATCGCCATGCATGCGAATGTTCGTATGGGGAGTGGCCGCGTAGGCATCTTCGACGCGCTTGAGCAGGTCCTTGGCGACCGACTCGTAAGCGGGCAGCAGGCTGCGAGGGATGACGTCGTTTTCCAGCAAGTAATTGAGCGAGTCATGCCCGAAATTCTTCACGCCAAGCGCTTCACGATGCTGGAAGGGGCGAGTGGCGCCGACCGCATGAATACGTCCCAACAGTTGGCCCAGACGATAAAGCTGGTCCAGGTTGCCCGGCTCCGGCGCCCGGCCGCCACGGCGCGGGAACAGCGTAAAGCGAAAGCCGGCGTGCTCGAACAATGTCTGGCCGTTATGGACAAGCGGGGCGACCACCGGAATCTCCACATCCGCCAGTTCAGCCGTGAAGCTGTGCTCTTCGAGGATGGCGTCGTCGGTCCAGCGGTTGGGGCGATAGAACTTGGCGATCAACGGCTGGCCTTCGTCGATGCCGACCTGATACACCCGGTTTTCATAGCTGTTGAGGGCCAGAATACGGGCATCGCTGACGAAGCCGATGCTTTCGACGGCATCCAGCACGAGGTCAGGTGTAAGTGTTGCAAACGGGTGGGCCATGCTAACTCCTGCGCGCAGCAGGCTGCCGCGTCGGGCCAGTCATGGTAACGCAGAGCGGGACAAAACTTGCACTTATCCTGCAACGGCGCGCTTGCGCCGGGCACATCTGAATGACAAGGCCCGTGCATCCACAGGCTTTCCATCGAATCTCATTCAGCATGACGGGCAAGCGCGCTCCTGCAGGTGCGGCGGCTACAATCGGCGGCCCGTCACGCGCCGATCACCCCACCATCCTCCCGGGTGATCACCATTACCGACGATCGTGGCTTGCCGTTGGGCAGATGCTCGGGAAAGGTCGAGCCGCCGTTCTCACCGGGATGCTGGATGCCGACGAACAGTGCCTTCTGGTCCGGCGCGAAACTGATCCCGGTGACCTCGCAGCCCACAGGGCCGACCATGAACCGGCGAATTTCACCATTTTGCGGGTCGGCGCACAGCATCTGATTGTTACCCATGCCGGCGAAGTCTCCGGTATTGCTGGAGTCGCCGTCGGTGAGAATCCACAGACGACCGGCGTTGTCGAAGCCCAGGCCATCGGGGCTGTTGAACATGTTTTGCGGGTTGATGTTTGCCGAGCCGCCCTGGGGCGTGCCGCCGTGCACGCCCGGGTTTCCAGCCACGACGAACAAATCCCAGGCGAAGGACATGGCGGCAGCGTCCGAGCCGGCTTCCTGCCAGCGCAGAATCTGCCCGTACTGATTTTTCGCACGCGGATTCGGTCCGCCCACCGGCTGCCCCTCGTCGCCGCGTTTGATGTTGTTGGTCAGCGTGCAGTAAACCTGACCGTCCTTCGGGCTGACCACGATCCACTCCGGCCGGTCCATGCGCGTGGCCTTCACCTGGCTTGCGGCCAGGCGAGCGTGAATGAGCACTTCGGCCTGACTGGCAAAGCCGCTCGAAGCATCGATGCCGTTTTTGCCGTGGGTCAGTTCGATCCACTTGCCTTGACCTTTCGGGCGGTCCGGGTTGCTGTCGCCTTCATCGAACTGCGCCACATACAGGGTGCCGTGATCGAGAATGTCGCGATTGGCCTTGGGATTCTTGTGGTCGACCTTGTCGCGGCTGACGAATTTGTAGATGAACTCGCCGCGCTCGTCGTCGCCCATGTACACGACCACACGGCCGTCCCGGGTTTCGGTCAGCGCCGCATTTTCGTGCTTGAAGCGACCCAGCGCCGTGCGTTTGACCGGCGTGGACTCGGGATCGAACGGATCGATTTCGACCACCCAGCCATGACGATGCGGCTCGTTAGGGTTTTTCGCGATGTCGAAGCGCGGATCGTGCAGGTGCCAGTTGACTTCCTTGCTGGCGGCGACGATGCCGTAGCGCTTGGTTGCCGGATCGAATTGCTGTGCAGGATCGCTGCTGCCGAAGCAGTCAGTGAAGTTCTCCTCGCACGTCAGATAGGTCCCCCACGGCGTTTTGCCGTTGGCGCAATTCTGGAAAGTGCCGAGCACCGCCTTGCCGGTGTTGTCGGCAGCGGTTTTCAGCCAGTCGTGGCCTGCGGCCGGGCCGCCCAGTGCAATCGGTGTGTTGCCGTGAATACGGCGGTTGTAGCGCGAGCCTTGAACGAATCGCCATTGCCCGCCTTCGCGCTTCACTTCGATGACCGATACGCCCTCGCTGGCCTGTGCCTTGTGCACATCTTCCGCGGACTGAGGGTCCTTGCCATGATCGAACAGGTAGCGGTAGTTGGTGTATTCGTTGTTGATCGCCATCAGCGCGCGACGGGCGGTGTCGGGATTGTCACCCGGGAAGGTAAACAGGCTCATGCCGTCGTTGTTGTCACCGAATTGCAGCTCCTGGGCCTTCGCCGTGCCCTTGCCGCTGGGGGCGAACGCTGGCCCGCCGTTGTGCAGCGGCTGCCCCCAACTGATCAGAACGGACGAGGTGTAACCCGGCGGCAAGCTGATGCTGTCGGCAGTGGCTGCGGGAATGCTGTCAAAGCCCAGCAGAGAGCGGTTGCCTGCGCTGACGCTCGACGCCATGACGCTGCGGCTGAGTAGATTGCCGCCCAGAAACATCGCCGCGCCGCACAGGGCGCCCGCGCTGATGAAGCCTCGGCGGGTAAGACCTGTGGCCTGGTGTTGCACAAGATTTTCGAGGTCAGTGGACTGGTGTTCTTCTAATAGCGTCATCACGGGCTTCCTGCGGTTTTGTGCAAAACCATAGGCAGTCCGGATGACGCTATTGTGTCAGCCGCATGACGACAGTCATGGCGTGACAGGACGTTTCAGCAGCACTCAGAGCGGTGTGCCGACCAGCACGTAGGAGGGCGCGAATTGCACGTTCACCTCGCTGCCCGCGCTGAGTTTCTGGGCGTCGAGCGATTCTTTTTCAGCCAGTGCGCAGAGTGTCTGACCGCTCGACAGCACAATTCTGACTTCGCACGGGCCGTCTTCGGCGTGCAAAACTTCCTCGATCTTTCCGTTCAGGCAATTGTGTCCAGTTGTTGCCGTCGCGTTTGGCGGCAACAATTCCAGCCAACTGGCCTTGATCAGCGCAAAGACGTCTGTCCCGATTTCCAGCTCCAGGCGCAAGGTGCTGTCGTGAGTGATCTGGGCGTCGACCGACAGTCCGCCCGCCAGTTGCAGGCCGATCATGTCGTTACGACCGAAACGGGTGATGCTCGAAACCTGACCGTGCAACTGGTTGCGGGCGCTGGTGCGCAGCATCAGGCGACTGAGCAGCGCCAAATCGCTGGATTCTTCCGGCGTTTCCAGCAATTGCGTCTGCAATGCCTGCAACCGCTGATACAGCCGCAGCACGCGTTCGCCTTCGGCCGACAGCTTTGCGCCGCCACCGCCACGCCCTCCAACGCTGCGCTCGACGAGTGGCTGCTGCGCCAGGTTGTTCAGCTCGTCGATGGCGTCCCACGCCGCCTTATAACTGAGCCCGGCGCTCTTTGCCGCCCGGGTGATCGAGCCTTGCTCGGCGATGTGCTGCAACAGCGCAATGCGATGCGGGCGGCGGACCATGTGTTGGGTCAGGGAAGTGGGTAGCGACATGATGAGCAGGTTTTTTGTGGAGATGAGCGCGGAGTGTATGCCAAAAAGCATCCGTTCAAATGGCGCGGTAAACATGCGTGAGCGAATTCATTCGCGATGCGGGCTGCGCTCGCCGAAGATTCATCGAGTGCATCGGCCCATTGCCAGGGGAATCAGAGCCTAATCCCCGGGCTTGGGCGTTCGTGCCAGGCAATACACATCGACCTGTCTGGCCCCTGCGCCAATCAACAGTCTGGCGATCGTGTCGACGGTTGAGCCTGTGGTCAGCACGTCGTCGATCAGTGCAACGTGTTTGTTCAAGATCGGCAGGGGATCGGTGAGTGCGAATGCTTCGCGCAGATTGCGCTTTCGCGCTTTGGCGTCCAGCCCCTGTTGCGCCGGTGTCTCCTTCACACGCCGCACGGTTTTCTCATCCACTGGCAACGATAACGATTTGCCCAGCCACTGCGCCAGCATCGCCGCCTGGTTGTATCCACGCTGGCGCAGCCTTTTGCTGGCCAGCGGGACGGGGATCAGAACGTCGGGGCGCCGCAAGCCTTCGTCAAAACGATGCTGCAGCGTCCGGCCGAGCAATTCGGCCAGCAACCGACCCAACGGCCATTTGCCCTGATGCTTGAAACGTGTGACCAGCGCGTCGATGGGGAAGTCGTACAGCCACGGCACGATGACGTCGCTGAAGGTCGGCGGCTGCCGCGAGCACTGCGCGCAGGTCAGGCCGGACATCGGCATGGGCAAAGCGCACCGCTCGCACTGGTCGATGAGCCAGGGGAGATCGGTTTCGCAGTGCGTGCAGATTGAGTGCTGAGTGTCAGCCGGTTCATCGCACAACAAACAAGGTTGTACAGTTTTTAACCAGATGTAAACCTGATGCCCGTTGTGTGGTTGACAGCGCATGGCTCTTCCTTAAATATGCCGAACATCCGTGTTGCGCCTGTGGGCTTTACGGTTTTGCCGCTTGTGCGAAACCGCCCGGGTCATCTTCAAAAACATCAAGGAGCCGCCCATGAGCGCCAGCATCAATGCCACTTTGCGTCACGACTGGAATCTAGCCGAGGTCAAGGCACTGTTTACACAGCCCTTCAATGACCTGCTGTTTCAGGCGCAAACGGTGCATCGCGCTCATTTCGACGCCAACCGTGTTCAAGTCTCCACGCTGCTTTCGATCAAGACCGGCGCCTGCCCGGAAGACTGCAAGTACTGCCCGCAATCTGGCCATTACAACACCGGTCTTGAGAAAGAAAAGCTGATGCAGGTTCAGCAGGTTCTGGAAGAGGCCGCGCGGGCCAAGGCCATCGGTTCGACCCGTTTCTGCATGGGCGCTGCCTGGAAACACCCGTCGGCCAAGGACATGCCCTACGTGCTGGAAATGGTCAAAGGCGTGAAGGCCATGGGGCTTGAGACGTGCATGACCCTCGGCAAACTGGATCAGGATCAGACCAAGGCACTGGCCGAGGCGGGTCTTGATTACTACAACCACAACCTCGACACCTCGCCGGACTTCTACACCAGCATCATCACCACGCGCACCTACAGCGAGCGCCTGCAAACCCTGGCGTACGTTCGCGACGCGGGCATGAAGATCTGCTCGGGCGGCATTCTGGGCATGGGTGAGTCGCTGGACGACCGCGCCAATCTGCTGATCCAGCTGGCCAACCTGCCGGAGCATCCTGAGTCGGTGCCGATCAACATGCTGGTCAAGGTCGCGGGCACGCCGCTGGCCAACGCCGAAGACGTCGATCCGTTCGACTTCATCCGCATGCTGGCGGTTGCGCGCATTCTGATGCCCAAATCCCACGTGCGCCTGTCGGCTGGCCGCGAGGCGATGAACGATCAGATGCAGGCCTTGGCGTTCTTCGCCGGTGCCAACTCGATCTTCTACGGCGACAAACTGCTGACCACCGCCAACCCGCAGGCCGACAAGGACATGCTGCTGTTTTCGCGACTGGGCATTCAACCCGAAGCCCGCGAAGAGCATTCGGATGAGGTGCACCAGGCGGCCATCGAACAGGCGCTCATCGAACAGAAAAGCAGCGAAATGTTTTACGACGCAGCGGTGTGACAGCACGCGGATCCCTTGTAGGAGCGCGCTTGCCCGCGATGGCGGTGTGTCAGTCGGCCAAGATGGCGCAGACAGATCTGTATCGCGGGCAAGCGCGCTCCTACAGGCCCACATTTTCTGCTTAACCACGAGGCCTGCATGTCTTTCGATCTGAGCGCACGTCTCGCTGCCCGCCGTGCCGAACACCTTTATCGCCAGCGTCCGCTGCTGGAGAGTCCGCAGGGCCCTGAAGTGGTGGTCGATGGTAAGCCGCTGCTCGCGTTCTGCAACAACGACTACATGGGGCTTGCCAGCCATCCCGAGGTGGTCGCCGCCTGGAAAGCCGGGGCGCAGCGCTGGGGCGTAGGTGGCGGTGCTTCGCATCTGGTCATCGGCCACAGCACCGCGCATCACGAACTCGAAGAAGCGCTGGCCGAATTCACCGGCCGACCGCGCGCCTTGCTGTTCTCCAACGGTTACATGGCCAACCTTGGCACGGTCACCGCGCTGGTGGGACAGGGCGACACGGTGCTTGAGGACCGCCTCAACCATGCGTCCCTCCTGGATGCCGGGCTGCTGAGCGGCGCTCGGTTTTCCCGCTATCTGCACAACGACCCGCAAAGCCTGAGCTCGCGGCTGCAAAAATCCGTCGGCGACACGCTCGTGGTGACGGACGGCGTCTTCAGCATGGATGGCGACATCGCCGACCTGCCGGCGCTGGCGAAAGTCGCCAAAGCGCGCAACGCCTGGCTGATGGTCGATGACGCCCACGGGTTTGGTCCGCTGGGCGCTCACGGTGCCGGTATCGTCGAACATTTCGGCTTGAGCATGGAGGACGTGCCCGTGCTGATCGGCACGCTGGGCAAATCGTTCGGCACCGCGGGCGCGTTCGTCGCGGGCAGCGATGAGCTGATCGAGACGCTGATCCAGTTCGCCCGGCCATACATTTACACCACCAGCCAGCCACCCGCGCTGGCCTGCGCTACCTTGAAAAGCCTGGAACTGCTGCGCACCGAGCACTGGCGCCGCGAGCATCTGCAAGCGCTGATCAAGCAGTTTCGCGAAGGCGCGCAGGCGATTGGCCTCCAGTTGATGGACAGCTTCACGCCGATCCAGCCCATTCTCATCGGCGACAGCGACCGGGCTCTGCGCCTGTCGCAGATGCTCCGTGAGCGCGGCCTCATGGTCACGGCCATCCGGCCGCCCACCGTTCCGGTCGCAAGCGCACGTCTGCGCGTGACGCTGTCTGCCGCCCACAGCCACGCGCAGGTGCAGCTATTGTTGGAAGCACTGGAGCAGTGCTACCCGCTGCTGGGGGAAAGTGCGTCGATGGAGCCACATCATGCGTGACCGTTTGATTCTGTTGCCGGGCTGGGGGCTTGGGGTTTCGCCGCTGGAGCCGCTGGCTGCGGCGTTGCGAGGTCTGGACGAACATCTGCATGTCGAAATAGAGCCGTTGCCCGACCTGGACAACGATGACCTCGACGACTGGCTCGACGAACTCGACGCCACGCTGGCCGACAACGTCTGGCTCGGCGGCTGGTCGCTGGGCGGCATGCTGGCGGCCGAACTGGCCGCGCGGCGGGGCGAGCGGTGCTGTGGTCTGGCGACGTTCGCCAGCAACGTGTGTTTCGTCGCCAGAAGTCAGTGGCCCAATGCGATGGCGCAGACCGATTTCGACGCATTCATTGCGGGCTGCAAGTCCGATCCGGAAGCGACCCTCAAACGCTTCAGTCTGCTGTGCGTGCAGGGCGCTGAAGAGCCGCGCGCCCTGTCGCGTCAACTCAAGGCGGGCGCACCGCATGGATCGAGCAGTGGCCTGATCGAGGGCCTCAAACTGCTCGAACAGATGGACACGCGCGCGGCGCTTCAGGCGTTTCGTGGCCCGCAATTGCATCTGTTCGCGGGGCTCGATGCCTTGGTGCCGGCCGAAGCATCGGCGGATTTGCTGACACTTTTGCCCGACATTGAGGTCGGTGTCATCGAGCAGGCCAGCCACGCGTTCATTCTGGAAAATCCACATGGCGTGGCGGCGGCGGTCCAGGCGTTCCTACATGAGTCCGGTGATGACTGATCTTTCCCATTGTGCGGTGCTCAAAGCCGTGAAACAGCAACAGGCGACCCTCCAGAGCCACCTTCCTGACAAGCGTCAGGTGGCGGCCTCCTTCTCCAAAGCGGCGGCCAGCTATGACAGCGTGGCGGACCTGCAGCGTGCGGTGGGCACAGAACTGCTGTCGCGCTTGCCGAACCTTTCGCCCTCGCGCTGGCTGGATCTGGGCAGCGGCACTGGTTACTTCAGCCGCATGCTGGCCGAGCAATTCGCTCAGGGTGAAGGCGTTGCACTGGATATCGCCGAAGGCATGCTGCGACATGCACGTCCATTGGGCGGCGCTCAACACTACGTGGCGGGCGATGCCGAAAACCTCCCTCTGCGCGATGGCTGTGTCGGGCTGATGTTCTCCAGCCTGGCGGTGCAATGGTGTTCGGATTTTTCAGCGGTACTGGCGCAGGCCGAACGCGTGCTTCAGCCGGGCGGCGTCTTCGCGTTTGCCAGCCTGTGTGTCGGGACTTTGTATGAGTTGCGCGACAGTTGGCAGGCCGTTGACGGCATGGTTCACGTCAACCGTTTCCGCAGTTTCGACGACTACCAGCGTCTCTGCGCCGCAAGTGGAATGCACGTGCGCAGCCTCGATGTGTTACCGCATGTGCTGCATTATCCCGACGTTCGCAGCCTTACCCACGAGTTGAAAGCGTTGGGCGCTCACAACATTAATCCCGGCCGTCCTGGTGGGCTGACGGGCAGGGCGAGGATTCAGGCGCTGATTCAGGCCTACGAAGCGTTTCGTCAGGAAGCGGGCCTGCCTGCGACGTATCAAGTCGTCTACGGCGTGCTGGAAAAGCCGTCGATTGTTTAAAAAGTGACCGATTTGGCGAGCGCCGTTCGTGTGGGCGCTATAGTGATAAGGCAATAGTTTGAAATATCTGAACGGATGGTCGCCACGATGAGCGTTGCTTATTTCATCACGGGAACCGATACCGATGTTGGCAAGACCACCATTGCGACGGGACTCCTTTACGCGGCGCGACAGTCCGGACTGAGCACGGCGGCGGGCAAGCCCGTCGCGTCGGGCTGCGACGTGAAGCCAAAAGGGCTGCGTAATTCCGATGCCGTCGCGTTGCGGGCCGAATGCTCTATTCCCCTGACCTATAACGAGGTCAACCCGGTCGCTTTCGAACCGGCCATCGCCCCACACCTGGCCGCCCGCGAGGCAGGCGTTGCATTGACGGTGCAGTCATTGCTGGGCCCGATGCGACACATCCTCGGCAAAAAGGCCGATTTCACTTTGATCGAAGGCGCGGGCGGCTGGCGCGTGCCGCTGGCCGATCAGGCCAATCTCTCTGATCTTGCCATCGCGTTGAAGCTGCCGGTGATTCTGGTGGTGGGCGTGCGCCTGGGGTGTATCAGCCACGCGCTGTTGTCGGCCGAAGCGATTGCCAATGATGGGCTGCAACTGGCGGGCTGGGTGGCGAACATTATCGATCCGAAGACTTCACGTCTGGAGGAGAACCTTGCCACGCTGGCCGAGCGGCTGCCCGCGCCTTGCCTGGGCCGGGTGCCGCACATGAAGAAGGCCACTGCGGAGATGATCGCCGAGCATCTGCATCTGGAGTTGCTGGATTAACGCGCTTTGGGGATGTTCCGCGAACTGCCGGGGCCTTCTCAGCGAATCCAGGCAGCTCGGCGTGTCAGACACAGCCGGTGCGCCGGTTCTGCTGCCGCTTCGCGCCAGTTCGCGGGACAAGCCACGCTCCTACACTCACCGACAGAAGCGAAACTGCGGGGCAAGCCCGCTCCTACACTCACCGACAGAAGCGAAACTGCGGGACGAGCCACGCTCCTGCACTCACAGACAGAAGCGAAACCGAGGGACGAGCTGCGCTCCTGCACTCATCGGGCAGAAGCGAGATCGGGGGTAAGCTCACTGCTGCAAATACCAGCCCCAAGGCTGGTCGCTGATGTACTCGGTCACCTGCTTGACCTCCAGATAATTGTCCAGGCCCCACTGACCCAATTCCCTGCCGATGCCGCTGTGTTTCATCCCGCCCCACGGTGCTTCGACGAACGTGGGTTGTGAGCAGTTGACCCAGACGATGCCGGCGCGCAGGTGGTTGGCGACTCGCGTCGCTCTTTGCGGGTCGGCGCTCATGACCGCTGCGGCGAGGCCGAAGCGACTGGCGTTGGCCATCTGCACCGCTTGCTGTTCGTCCTTGAAGCGCTTCACGCAGAGCACCGGCCCGAAGATTTCTTCACGCCAGACGATACTGTTGTCAGCGGGCTCATCGAAAATCGCCGGTTCCATGAAGTAGCCCTCGTTAAGGTGCGCTGGCCGCTTGCCTCCGGTCAACAACCGGGCGCCGCTGGCTTTGCCCTGATCAACGAAACCCAGCACTTTTTCGTACTGCCCCCGACTCACCAGTGGGCCCAGCAATACGCCGGGTTCGAGGCCTTGGCCGATGGAGATTTTGCGTGTCTCGTCCACCAGCCGTTCAATCAGGCGTGGGGCAATGTTCTCCTGCACCAGCAGCCGGGAGGTCGCGCTGCACACTTGCCCCTGGTTCCAGAAAATCCCGAACAGAATCCACTCGACCGCCGCCTCGACGTCAGCGTCATCGAACACGATGAATGCCGATTTACCGCCCAGTTCAAGACTGATGTTTTTGATGTCGCCCGCCGCAGCCGACATGATTTTCGACCCGGTGGGCACGCTGCCGGTAAAGGCCAGCTTATCGACGCCCGGATGCAACGTCAGCGGGCTTCCCGCCTCGGCGCCCAGCCCGGTCACGACATTGAGCACTCCGGCGGGCAGGCCGATGCGATCTGCCGCGCCTGCCAGTTCCAGCGCAGTCAGCGGCGTCAGTTCAGAGGGTTTGAGTACCACCGTGGCGCCCGCCGCCAGTGCCGGCGCGACTTTCCACGCGGCCATCAGCAGCGGGTAATTCCACGGAATGATCTGGCCGGCCACGCCGATGGGCTCCAGACGAACGCGGCAACGAAAGCGCTCATCGGGCAGCGCCAGTGGCTGATCCTGTCGGTCATCCAGCTCGCGGGCCAGACCGGCGTAATAGCGGAAGCACGCAATCGCATCGCCAATGTCCCACTGCGCTTCGGGCAGCGGCTTGCCGTTATCGCGCACTTCCAGCGTCGCCAGCGCATCCTGCGAGCTTTGCAGCTCATCGGCCAGCGCTTCCAGCCAGGTCGCGCGCTCGGCGCCGGTGGACTTTCCCCAATCGCTGTCGAACGCGCGGCGTGCGGCGCGCACGGCATGATCGATGTCTTCCTCCGTGCCGGCCGAGACCCGTTGCAGCGTCTGTTCGGTCGCCGGATCGATGACGTCCAGATAACCGCCAAGGTCGGGGCTGACCCACTCGCCGTTGATGTACAACTGATCACGCATGTGAGGCTCCTGTGCGGCGATTCTGCAGATGACGGGAGGTGAACAGCAGCGCCAGCGAAGCGCAGATGATCACGGTCGAAACGGCGTTGATCTCCGGCGTGACGCCGCGCCGGATGGACGAGAAGATGTAAATCGGTAGCGTGGTTTCAGGCCCTGCCACGAAGAAGGCGATGATGAAGTCGTCGAAGCTGAAGGTGAACGCCAGGAGAAAGCCCGCCATGATCGCTGGGGTGATTTGCGGCAGCGTCACGCGCCAGAAGGTTTCCAGCGGTGGCGCGTACAGGTCGGCGGAAGCTTCTTGCAGCGCTTTGTCGAGTGAGTCAACGCGACTGCGCACGATCACCATCACCAACGCCATGGTGAACAGCGAGTGTGCGGCGACCACTGTGAAGAAGCCCATGTTCAGCCTGGGCATGCTCGGCATCAACTGCGCCAGCAGCGGGTTCAGCACGTCGAACACGCTGATGAAGGCGATCAGCGTGGAGATGCCGATGACGATGCCGGGAATGATGATCGCGCAGTAGGTCAATGCATCGAACACCAGACGCACCTTGCTGCCGGCCCGTTGCAGGCCGAAGACCGCGAGTGTGCCGAACAGGGTCGCCAATACCGCCGAGCACGCGGCGATCAATGCGCTGTTGCCCAGTGCTTCCATGATGAACGGGTTGCTGAACGCTCGGCCGAACCACTGCACCGAACAGCATTCAAAGGCCAGACCGCTGCGTCCGGCGTTGAAGCTGAACAGCATGATCAGCGCGATGGGCAAATACAGAAACAAGTAAAGCGAGGTGGAGTACGTGCGCAGCCACATGTCAGAGCGCTCCTTCGCCAGTTTTGCCGCCGAAGCGGGCGACCAGTTTGAGATAGACGCCGATGATCACCAGCATGATTGCCACCAGCGTCATCGCCAGTGCGCTGCCGAACGGCCAGTTGCGCGATTGCAGGAACAGGTCCACCAGTGCGTTGCCGACGAAGAACACCTTGCCGCCACCGAGCACGGCCGGGATCAGAAACTCCCCCATCAGCAGGATGAACACCAGCATGACTCCAGTGATGATCCCCGGCGCTGACAGCGGCAGTGTGATGCGCCGGAAGCTCTCGAAGGCGCTGGCGCCCAGATCCGCCGAAGCTTCAAGCAGGCGCTTGTCGAGTTTTTCCAGGCTCACGTAAATTGGGAACACCATCAGCGGCAGATAGCCGTAAACGATCCCGATCAGCACCGCGTACGGCGTGTTGATCAGGCGAACGTCATCCAGACCGACGCTCGCCAGCAAGGCAGGAATGCCCTTGCCGCTGAGGATGAAAATCCACGCGTAGGTGCGAATCAGGAAACTGGTCCAGAACGGCACGATCACCAGCGTCAGCAGTAACGACCGGTTCTTCCCTGCCTTGACCGCGAGAAAATAGGCCAGCGGATATGCTGCCAGCAGGCACATCAGCGTACCCAGCGGCGCCAGCACCAGCGTATTGCTGAACGCTGCCGCGCGTGAGCCCAGATTGAAGTAGTTGGCCAGCGTCAGGCCGCCGGCATAGCCGCCGACGGCGCTGCGCTCGCCAAAGCTGAAAACCAGGATGATCACCAGCGGCATCACCAGAAGCAGCAGGAACCACAAGGTCGATGGCAGCAACATCAGCAACGTGATGCGTCGCGCGAGACTGCGCCGCTTGTTCTGCGCGAGTTGGCTTTCAGCGTCTGCGGCGCTGCTCTCGGCGTGCCGGGCCGAATTGATGACGGCATCCATGGACGGTTCCTTATGGCTCAAGACGGTTGCTCGGGCGATCGATCAGGCGGACTTGAAGCGAGCCATCAACTCGGCGCGCAACGGACTTGTCAGGGTCGCGGCGGCACCGAACTCCAGCGGGCTCAAGTGCTCGGCGGCCGGGTACATGATCGGGTCATTGAGCATGTCTTTGGGCAGCAGGGCATCGACGCGCTTGTCACCGCTCGGGTAGCCGTGGCTCAGCACTTCCAGCTTGTTGTGCTGCGGGTCGAGCAGGTAATTGATGAACGCGTAGGCGGCATCCTTGTGTTCGGCGCTTTTGGGGATCGCGAAGAAGTCGCTCCACAGCTCGCCGCCTTCCTTGCCCAGGGCATAAACCATCGACGGAATGTCCCGATGCAGTTGCGAGGCATCGCCGGTCCAGGACATCGCCAGAATGGCGTCGCCGCTGCGCATGGACGGCTGAATGTCGGAGTTGATCGCGAACAGGTGAGGCTTGACCTCGATCAGCAGTTTTTCCGCGTCGGCCAGCTCTTTCGGGTCGAGGGAGTTGAAGCTGTAGCCAAAGGATTTGAGGGCGTTGCCGATCGCGGTCAGCTGGTAATCGTGAACCATCGTGCGGCCGTCGGCCTGATCCTTGGCGATCGCCCAGAACTCTTTCCACGACGTCGGTTTGGCCTTGAGCTTGGCGCTGTCGTAAGCCATGCCGGTGGTGCCCCAGTTTTTCGGCACCGCGTATACCTTGCCATCGACTGTGCCCTGGGCCATGAACTTCTCTTGGAAAGCCGAGGCGTCGAAGTTGGGAATGCGTGCCAGGTCCAACGGCTCGATCAGGCCCAGCTTCACGTACGTGCTGATGGTGTAGTTGGTCGGCACCAGCACGTCCCAGCCGCTGCCACCTGCCTGCAGTTTGGCGAGCATCTCTTCGTTGGAGCCGAACACGCTCATCGCCACGCGCGCGCCGGTGGTCTTGGCGAAGTTATCGAGGTTTTCCTGGCTGTGATAATTCGGCCAGGTCGCCAGGCCAAGGCGGTCGCCGATGTTCTTGTCGGCACCCAGTGCGCTGGCGCCCGGACTGCCGGCCAGCAGGCCGGGCATGTTGGTGGCCACCACCGCGGCGGCAATGCCAAGACCGGTGCGTCCCAGGAAGTCGCGGCGCGTGATCGAGCCGTTCTGCCAGCTGCGCATCGTCTTGATAAAGGTCTTCTGGTCCATGGCATTCTCCCCGTCTGATAAATGATTCAATCGTTAGAGTGGCTTTGCTCGTTGCTCAAGTCGCTACAGCGCCATGGCCAGGCCGCTGGCGTTGTTCCAGCCCACCTGCACGGCTGCGCCGTGTTCAAACCCGGCGTGATCGAAACTGCCCTGACCACTCGCGCCTTGCTGACGTGGCACCCGCACGCAGACGATGCCGAAGGGCTGTGTGCGCACGCGGTATTCGGTGATGTTGCCCAGATAGATGCGGTCTTCGACGCAGCCGTCGAGCGTCACGTCCCGACCTTGCAAGTTGCCTTTGGCGGCGATGTCGATCAGCTCCGGACGCACCGCGATGCAGCCTTCGCTATAGGCGCTCAATGGCAAGCCGTTGGGTGTCAGCGGGCTGCTCAGTTCAATGCCCTGAGCGGTGAGCAACAGCGCCGAGTTGCCCTGCACGTGGCGCACGGTGCCGCTGAACAGGTTGGATTCGCCGATGAAGTCAGCCACGTAACGCGTGGCCGGGGCCTCGTAGAGTTGTTCGGGGGACGCGGTCTGGATGATCGAGCCGCTGTGCATGACGCTGATGCTGTCGCTCATGGACAGCGCCTCTTCCTGATCGTGGGTGACCAGCACGAACGTGATGCCCACTTCACGTTGCAGGCGCAGCAGTTCGGATTGCATCTCCTTGCGCAGCTTGCGATCCAGCGCCGCGAGCGGTTCGTCCAACAGCAGCACGGTCGGTTTATTGACCAGCGCGCGTGCGAGGGCCACGCGCTGTTGCTGGCCGCCGGACAGCTCACTGGGCTTGCGATGCCCGAGCCCTGAAAGCCGCACCATTTCCAGCGCTTCATCGGCGCGTCGCTGCTGTTCTTTCTTGTCCGGGCGAGGTGTGAGGTAGCGCAAACCGTAGGCGATGTTCTGCGACACAGTCATGTGCGGGAACAGCGCGTAATGCTGAAACACCATGTTGACCGGGCGTTGATAGGCCGGCACGCCCGCGACGTTCTTGCCTGCCAGACGCACTTCGCCAAGGGTGGGCTGATCGAAGCCTGCAATCATGCGCAGGGTGGTGGTCTTGCCGCAGCCCGAGCCGCCGAGGAAGGAATGGAAGGTGCCGCGCCGAACCTGGAAACTCAGGTTGTTGACGGCTTTCAGGTTCCCGTAGTGCTTCTCTACGTTGCAGAACTCGATATCGTTTTCGTGGCGATTGTCACTCATTGTTGGCTCTCGCATTCCAGTGCATGGGTCGCTGCAATGGAAGCCAAACTAGCAATCGCTGTTTTGCGCTGTATATATCCCTTCGGGGATAGAGGTCGTATCCGGTGCGGGTGTCAGGTCAGGGTGCCGGGTCAGGCTGAGACAGCAATGTCCGGGCCTGTCAGCTCGCGAATGAACAGCCCCAGCAGTTCGGCCTGACTGCCGATGCCCAGTTTGGCGTAGATGTTTTTGCGATGGATTTTGACGGTGCCCGGGCTGATGACCAGTTGTTCTGCTACCGACGCACTGGAGTGGCCGCGCAGCAACAGGCGGACGATTTCCTGCTCGCGGCCAGTGAGAATGTGATCACCGAAATGATCGAAAGCTGCGTGCACCTTGTAGTCCAGATCTTGCGGTGAGCGAGGCTGCTCGGCGCGGTGCAGCCGCCAGGTGTCGATGATGACGTGTTCGACGATTGCCTGCGCGCATTCCATCAGCTGCAACTCATCGCGGCTGAACGCCGAACTGGCGGTCGCGCGCATCAGCGACAGCACGGCCATGGCGTCGCCACCCAGGTCGACGAAAAACGCGACCTCTTCCGCAAGGCCGGTCTGCTGGTAGTACGCCAGGTAATACTCGCTGAGGTAAAAGTGATCGGGCGCAAACTGCCGCAGGCGCCATAGACCGGGCGGCTGCTTGCGCGTGCAGGCGAGGTAAAACGGGTCGAGCAGATAGGGTCCGACCTGATAGTCGTCGACGTAAACCCTGCGCTTGTCCGGCGCAAAGGTATCAAACAGGGCAAGCGGGCGATGGTTGCCCTCGTAGACGAACAGAACGAAATGGTCGACAGGCGCAATCTGCCTCAACCACTGGCTCAACCCGGCCAGTCGCGCACCGCCGGCCGGAAGGTCGAGGAGGTGGGCGATTGCGTTGGTCCAGTGTTTCAGTTCCTTTGGGCGCATGGGCGATCGACAGCTGTTCCATGGGGATCGGTTCGGCAAAAGATGCAGGATGTGCGCCACAGCACAGTTCACACGGATGGCGAAGGCAGGCGGGGCATGAAGCGGTTATGGTTGTATCGCCAGATGTGTCGCGATGCACCATCTTCAGGCACAACCTGTCACCGGTCGCTACGCGGTAACGTCTTGGAAATGGCAACGACGCTCTATTAGAAGGCCCGTTGCCATTATGGTTTTTGACGGGCGTTTTGCGGGTTCGTCTGGTTCAATGCTGACTGTTCGCTTTATGAACAGAGGATCGTGGTCATGCAAATCTCACTGAACAACACCCTGTACCCAGGCCTGAGCGCAATTCAGGTCGGTCAGGACCGTGTCGATCAGGCTGCTACCCAACTGGCAAACCCTGGCACGGAAGTGTCTGGCCGCACCCAGTCCTCGGACTTCCAGCTCGAACGCCTGCGCGCCGTCGATCGTCCGCCCGCTTCGGACATGGCCACCAATATCGTCGAACTGACCCAAGGCCGGATTCAGGTTCAGGCGGGCGTCAAAGTCGAAAAAGCCAGCGATGAAATGCTCGGCACGCTGATCGATACCTACGCCTGACTTGTTCACCCTCTGATTCCTGACGTGCGCTTCGGCGCACGTTTGCGTTGCGCCTCCCTTCTGAATAACGCCCTATCAGCCGTCCGAATCGCGGTCGTCTGACGGCCGTCTTCAACGCCTGCTCAACTAGACTCAATGCACATCCTTTCAGCGCTACATGGTGGCGCAGGCGCCTCTGTGCGCGCCGACGATGAAAGGTTCGTGACGCACCCTTGACAAGGTTTAGGCGTAAACGTATGTTTCAAACACCTGTTTGACCGCCGGACAAACAAGAATTCCGGTGGCAGGGGCCATGCCCCGCAGTGACCGAACGGTCATATAAATCCAGAATTCATCAGCAGAGGTTTATCGCTATGCCTGACTACAAGGCCCCCTTGCGTGATATTCGCTTCGTTCGTGACGAGCTGCTCGGCTACGAAGCGCACTATCAGAGTCTGCCAGCATGCCAGGACGCCACGCCTGACATGGTTGACGCCATTCTCGAGGAAGGCGCCAAGTTTTGTGAGCAGGTATTGGCCCCGCTGAACCGTGTCGGCGACACCGAAGGATGCACCTGGAGCGAGTCCGGCGTGAAGACGCCGACCGGTTTCAAAGAAGCGTACAAGCAGTTCGTCGAAGGCGGCTGGCCGAGTCTGGCGCACGACGTTGCCCATGGTGGTCAGGGTCTGCCTGAGTCGCTGGGCCTTGCGGTCAGCGAAATGGTCGGTGAAGCCAACTGGTCGTGGGGCATGTACCCAGGCCTGTCCCATGGCGCGATGAACACCATTTCCGAACACGGCACCCCTGAGCAGCAAGAGGCTTACCTGACCAAACTGGTGTCGGGCGAGTGGACCGGCACCATGTGCCTGACCGAACCTCACTGCGGCACTGACCTTGGCATGCTGCGCACCAAAGCCGAGCCACAGGCTGATGGTTCTTACAAAGTGTCTGGCACCAAGATTTTCATCTCCGCCGGTGAACACGACATGGCCGATAACATCGTCCACATCGTGCTGGCCCGCCTGCCCGACGCGCCTGCCGGCACCAAAGGCATCTCGCTGTTCATCGTTCCCAAATTCCTGCCGGCTGCCGATGGCAGTGTCGGCGAGCGCAACGCTGTTGCCTGCGGCTCGCTGGAACACAAGATGGGCATTCACGGCAACGCCACCTGCGTGATGAACTTCGACGGCGCGACCGGCTTCTTGATCGGCCCGCCGAACAAAGGTCTGAACTGCATGTTCACGTTCATGAACACTGCACGTCTGGGCACCGCTTTGCAGGGTCTGGCCCACGCCGAGATCGGCTTTCAGGGCGGCCTGAAATACGCGCGTGAACGCCTGCAGATGCGTTCCCTGACCGGCCCGAAAGCTCCGGACAAAGCCGCTGACCCGATCATCGTTCACCCTGATGTGCGTCGTATGCTGCTGACCATGAAGGCATTCGCCGAGGGCACTCGCGCGATGGTTTACTTCACTGCCAAGCAGGTCGACATCGTCAAATACAGCGAAGACGCCGACGCCAAGAAGCACGCCGATGGCTTGCTGGCTTTCATGACGCCGATTGCCAAGGCCTTCATGACCGAAGTCGGTTTCGAATCCGCCAACCATGGCGTGCAGATTTATGGTGGCCACGGTTTCATCGCCGAATGGGGCATGGAGCAGAACGTTCGCGACAGCCGTATTTCGATGCTGTACGAAGGCACCACCGGTGTTCAGGCACTGGACCTGCTGGGTCGTAAAGTGCTGATGACCCAGGGCGAAGCGCTGAAGGGCTTCACCAAGATCGTGCACAAGTTCTGCCAGTCGCAGGAAGGCAACGAAGCGGTAAACGAATTCGTCACGCCGCTGGCTGCGCTGAACAAAGAGTGGGGCGAACTGACCATGAAGGTCGGCATGGCGGCCATGAAAGACCGTGAAGAAGTCGGCGCCGCCTCGGTGGATTACCTGATGTTCTCCGGTTATGTGTGCCTGGCCTATTTCTGGGCAGACATGGCGCGCGTCGCTGCCGAGAAACTGGCTGCCGGCACCACCGAAGAAGCGTTCTACACCGCCAAGCTGCAGACTGCGCGCTTCTACTTCCAGCGCATCCTGCCGCGTACTCGCACTCACGTGGCGGCCATGCTGTCGGGTGCCAACAACCTGATGGACATGAACGAAGAGCACTTCGGCCTGGCTTACTGATTCACCGGCTGGTTTTCCCTCAAAGCCGCTTGTTCTTCGGAGCAAGCGGCTTTTTTGCGTCTAGCGCCTCACCCTCGACTCCGCAGGCCCGTGGCTTCGCCTGAGATCGGCTGCGATGCAGCCGTAGATTGAGGTCCGCCGGTTGGATTGCGTCAGTGTTGTCGAGGACGACTTCTTCGCCAAGCGCGAAACCGCGTGGGCAACCGCATGGACTTGCGCCGGTTTACAGGCGTCAGAAAAGTGATCAATTTCTCATTTTCTCCTCATCAAATAGGTAACATGGCCGATACAGGCACAATGCCATTTGATTTGCACTCGCTTCATACGGGTAGGAGATAGTCCTCTTGCTGCGCCCTTCCGCCGCTCGTCTCAGCCACTTTTTACCGTCTCTGGCCCTGCTGTTCGCCGGACTCGCGGCTGCGTACGTGAAGGACCTCAATGTGTTCTTCACGTCTCTTTTCAACGTACTTCCCACTCTGGTGCTCTTGCTCGGCGGCGCTTACTGCGGCGTGTACAAGCGCCAGCGTGAGCTGTTTCTGATGATCACGGTGTACATCGCCTATTTCCTGCTCGATACCCAGACGGATTACTACCGCGACAACGGCAAAGTCCGCGAGGACGCCGCGGTGGTGTTTCATCTTTGCTGCCTGCTGTTGCCTGTGATGTTCGGGCTGTTCGCCGCCTGGGAAGAACGCACGCACCTGTTTCAGGATCTGGTCGCCCGATTGGCTGTCCTGGTGGCGGTCGGCAGCGTGGCGCTGGGGCTTGAGCAAAGCTTTCCGGAGAGCCTCCTGGCCTGGCTGGCGGACATCCGCTGGCCTGCGTTGCATGGCGAATGGATGAGCCTGATCCAGCTGTCGTATGCGACGTTCCTCATCGCCTTTGCCGTGCTGATCACCCAGTACCTGCGCAAGCCCCGCCCGCTGCACGCCGCTCAACTGGTTGGCTTGCTGGGACTGTTCTGGGCATTGCCGAAGACGTTCATTCTGCCGTTCACGCTGAACATCATGTGCAGCCAGGTGATGCTGATGATCGCCTCGGCGGTCGCGCACGAGGCTTACCAAATGGCGTTTCGCGATGAACTGACCGGATTGCCGGGACGACGCGCGCTCAACGAGCGCATGCAGCGGCTGGGACGCAACTATGTGCTGGCGATGAGCGACGTCGATCACTTCAAGAAATTCAACGACACCCACGGCCATGACGTCGGCGACCAGGTGTTGCGGCTGGTCGCCAGCAAGCTGTCGAGAATCACCAACGGCGGCGGGCGAGCCTACCGTTACGGAGGTGAAGAGTTTGCCATCGTGTTCGCCGGCAAGACCTTGGAGGAGTGCATGCCGCACCTCGAGGTCATCCGCGAAACCATTGCCGGCTACCAGATTCATCTGCGCAACCAGGAAAACCGACCCAATGACGATCAGCAGGGGCGTCAGCGTCGGGCCGGTTCCCAGGCGTCGACTGTCTCGGTCACGGTGAGCATGGGCGTTGCTGAGCGCCTGCCGGAGCATCGCAATCCGGAAGAAGTGCTCAAGGCGGCCGACCAGGCGCTTTATGCCGCCAAGGGAGCGGGTCGAAATTGCGTCGTTGCGCACGGTCAGACGAACAAGCGTGGCGCAGTCCGGATGGCAGCAGCGAGCTGATTTCCGCTCCAATTCTGTTAGCAATCAAAGGCTTTCACCGAGGGGTGAAGGCCTTCTTTTTGTCTGCAAGAATTGAGTGACCAAATATTCGTTAACAGTCACTACCTGACCCTATGTGTCTCAAATGGTGTTCCTGTACACTGGATTCACTGACACATGGACGCCGCAAGAAGCCTTCGGCGTTGCTTTTTCCCCGGGTTCCGCTGCCGTTAACGAGGTTTGCCATGGCTGACTACAAAGCGCCCTTGCGCGATATGCGCTTCGTTCTGAATGAAGTGTTCGAAGTCTCCAGACTCTGGGCGCAACTGCCCGAGTTGTCCGAAGCGGTAGATGCACAAACCGTTGAAGCCATCCTCGAAGAGGCCGGCAAGGTCACTGGCAAATCCATCGCGCCGTTGAGCCGCGCAGCCGATGAAGAAGGCTGTCACTGGAACGACACGGTTGTGACGACGCCTGCAGGCTTCGTTCAGGCGTACGGCACGTATGCCGAAGGTGGCTGGGTCGGCGTGGGCGGCAACCCGGAATTTGGCGGCATGGGCATGCCCAAGGCGGTCTCGGCGCAGGTCGAGGAGATGGTCAACTCCGCAAGCCTTGCCTTCGGTCTCTATCCGATGCTCACCTCCGGCGCGTGCGTGTCGATCAACACCCACGCCAGCGAAGCGCTGAAGAACAAGTTCCTGCCGAACATGTACGCCGGAA
The DNA here is from genome assembly GCF_030209235.1 of Pseudomonas sp. efr-133-TYG-103a. NCBI lineage: Bacteria > Pseudomonadati > Pseudomonadota > Gammaproteobacteria > Pseudomonadales > Pseudomonadaceae > Pseudomonas > Pseudomonas sp. efr-133-TYG-103a. The sequence goes on along the minus strand of NZ_JARVSK010000035.1, from coordinate 71,277 downwards.
TCTGGGCCGGCTCCATGTGTCTGACCGAAGCTCATGCCGGTACCGATCTGGGCATCATCCGCACTAAGGCCGAACCTCAGGCCGATGGTGGCTATAAGATCAGTGGCACGAAGATATTCATCACCGGCGGCGAACACGACCTCACCGAAAACATCATTCACCTGGTGCTGGCCAAACTTCCTGATGCTCCGGCGGGGCCTAAGGGAATCTCGCTGTTTCTCGTCCCCAAGTTCCTGGTCAACGACGATGGCAGCCTGGGCGAGCGCAACACCGTTTCCTGCGGCTCCATCGAGCACAAGATGGGCATCCAGGCGTCGGCGACCTGTGTGATTAACTTCGACCAGGCTGAAGGCTATCTGATTGGCGAGCCGAACAAAGGGCTTGCCGCGATGTTCACGATGATGAACTACGAGCGTCTGGGCGTGGGCATTCAAGGCTTGGCATCAGGCGAGCGCTCTTACCAGAATGCCATCGAGTACGCGCGTGATCGTCTGCAGAGCCGGGCACCGACCGGAGCGCAATCGAAAGACACCATCGCCGACCCGATCATCGTGCACCCCGACGTGCGTCGCATGCTGTTGACGATGAAGGCGCTGAACGAAGGCGGTCGTGCTTTTTCGACCTACGTGGCGCTGCAACTGGACACCGCCAAGTACAGCGAAGACGCCGAGGTCCGCCAGCGTGCCGATGCGCTGGTGGCGCTGTTGACGCCGGTAGCCAAGGCATTCCTCACTGACATGGGGCTGGACATCACGGTGCACGGCCAGCAGGTGTTCGGTGGTCATGGCTACATCCGCGAGTGGGGCCAGGAGCAACTGGTTCGCGACGTGCGCATCACCCAGATTTACGAAGGCACCAACGGCATTCAGGCGCTGGACCTGCTGGGCCGCAAGGTCGTCGCCAGCGGTGGCGCGTACTACAAGCTGTTTTCCGAAGAAGTACGCCAGTTCATCGCTGCTTCCGACAGCTCGCTTGCTGAATTCACCAAGCCGCTGAGTACTGCGCTGACGACGTTGGATGAATTGACCGACTGGGTGCTGGATCGCGCGCGCAGCAATCCGAATGAAATCGGCGCGGCGTCTGTCGAGTATCTGCATGTATTTGGATACACGGCTTATGCCTACATGTGGGCGATGTCGGCCAAAGCCGCGCTGGGTAAAGAGGCGCAGGAAGACTTCTACGTCAGCAAACTTGGCACGGCGCGGTTCTATTTCGCGCGTCTGCTGCCAAGGATCCAGTCGCTGGCCGCGTCGGTGCGCGCGGGCAGCGAATCGCTGTACCTGCTGGACGCTTCGCAGTTCTGACTCCTGTAGACGTCATGTAAGCTTTTGCTTACATGACGTGCCGACATTTCGCCTCTATACGGCTTATGGATCCAAAGTTAATCTACTTCACATGGACGTAGCGCAGGATGCGCAAACAGATAACAGGGACACGTAGGGATTGCCTGCCAGGACGGTGGGAAGAAAGGGAAGTCAAAGGGAAACAGTCTGGAAAACCTCGCTTAGGCGGGGTTTTCTTTTATCTGCACTCCAGAAAGTTTTCCGCCACGCGGTCTACCCCCGCTCGACTTCGCCCGGGCCGGAATTCACCACCCCGTCGAGCACCGACCGCAACAGTTCCAGCGTCGCCTGCTGACGCTGTGCATCCCGATAAACAAGCCCCACCTGCAACGGCACCCTGGGTTCGCTGATGGGTTTCCACAGCAAGTCATCGTTGTCCTGAATATCCTGCGCGCGCCCCGGTAGCACAGTCGCAAGTCGAGTGTGTGCAAGGCTGTCGAGGATCCCCGCCATGTTATTCAGTTCAGCTTGTACGTGAGGCCGTCGGCCGAGATTGCTCAACTGCGCCTGCCAGATCTGCCGCACCTGAAACTCCTCACCCAGCAGTAGCATCGGCAGTTCAGCGGCCTGGCTCATCGAGACTTTTTTGAATTCCCGCAACGGGTGATTGGCCGGTACCACCAGCTTGAGCTCGTCTTCATACAGCAACAGGCCGTGCAGGCCAGGCTGGCGCGGCGGCAGGTAGCTGATGCCGATGTCCAGCGATCCATTGAGCAAGCGACGCTCGATCTCCATCCCGCTCAACTCGTAAATCTGCACGACCAGATGTGGCTGCGCCTTGCGCACGCGCTCGAGCATCTGCGGCACCAGGCTCGAATGCACGGTCTGTAAGACGCCGATAGCGAGGGTACGCTGGGATTGTCCCTTGAAGTTGCGCAATGCCTCGCGCGCCCGTTGCATGCCTTCGAGCAACGGCACCGCATGGTTGTACAAGGTGTGCGCGGCGAGCGTCGGCAACAGGCGCTTGCTGCTGCGCTCGAACAGGCTGACATCGAGGCTGTGCTCCAGCAGACGAATCTGCTGTGAGAGCGCTGGCTGCGACAAAGAAAGTCGCTCGGCGGCGCGTCCGACGTGGCCTTCTTCATACACCGCGACGAAATAACGCAGTTGGCGGAAATCCATAAGCAATTCTTATCGAAATAGCTGGAAAATCGAAATGGTCGTTTGTCTTGCCGGGGCATAGTCTACGCCCAACTCACAGGGGTTACAGGGCTATAAAGCGCAATGAACAGTGTCCAGGTCGATGGTGTTTTTATAGGTAAAGCGAAAAATCTCGGTCATGGATTGATCAGCGATATCGATAAGCACAGGCTGGACCGACGCCTTTGGCTCTGGCCGCAAGGGCTGGGCAGCGACGAACACGGCGATCCGCGCTTTCATACCGGCCCGGAGCGCGCCCTGCATCACTATCCCGCCGAGCATTACGATTACTGGCGCAAGGTCTATCCGCACATCGACTGGTGCGCGCCTTCTTTCGGCGAAAATCTTTCATCCCGCGGCCTCACCGAAGAAGATGTCTGCCTGGGCGACATGTTTCGCTGGGGCGGCGCGCTGCTGCAGGTCAGCCAGCCACGTTCGCCTTGCTACCGGCTCAGCCACACTTGGGGCATCGAAGAGCTGCCTCAGCGTGCGCAGGATAACGGGCGCTGTGGCTGGTTCTATCGCGTGCTCAAACCGGGTTTCGTCAGTCCCGACGACGCATTCGAGCTGGTTCAGCGCAGCTATCCGGGCCTGACGATCGCTTGGGCCTTGCGCACGTTCTACCTCGAGCCGCTTGAGCATGGCGGGCTTAGAAAGCTCGCCGATTGCCCGGCGCTGTCGTCCCGGTGGCGCGACATCGCCCTCAAGCGTCTGCGCACCGGCCGCGTCGAAGACTGGAGCGACCGGTTGCTGGGGCTGCCACTGGAAGGATTGCGCGCATGAACCTCTTCAAACTGCTGCGCAACGCTGTCGCTGAAGACAGCCAGTCCGTCGAGCAACCTGCATTGCTCTCGCCGTTGCAACGTCTGCGTCAGCGCACAGGCAGCGATCAAGCCGGTTTCTTCATCGACGAGCAGGCAGCGTACGCAGGGGCGATGACGCTGGCGCGCAAATGGGGCGAGCAGCATCGGCGCGGGGAATGCGGGGTCGTGGTTGCCAGTGGCGGTCGTTTCGACGCGCTGATCGAAGCAATGACCGACGATTTCTGCCATGTGCCATTCAACGATCTGGCAGCGATCGAGGCCGCCGTGGATTCACGAACCGTTGCCATCGTGCTTGAGCCCATTCAGGGCGAGACGGTCATCACGCCAGCCACGACGGCTTACGTGCAAGGTGTTGCCACATTGTGCAGGGCGCTGAATATCCTGCTCATTCTCAACGAGGCGCGAGGTAGCGTCGGGCAGAACGGTGGGTTGCTTTCGGAAGACACCTACGCCGTCAGCGCCGATATCGTCGTGCTCGGCGATTACTCCAACCGCAGTCCCCGAAGCTCGGCGTTGCTTGCTCGTGGACAGGCGTGCACTGCCCGGATCGACGACCTGCCGGGCTCTGTGCCCGAATTCGCCTCGACACGCCAGATGCGCCCGGCCGCGAGCATCCGCGTGCAGCGTCAGGCAATGCCAAGCGGGCTCATGGCGTAGTAACCCACTGTTTCTCGAACCGTCTTGCGTTTTGTACGCTTCGCCCCGCGCCGGGAGTCTTGGTGCGGGGCGTTTTTTTGTAGGGCAATGGGTGGCGCAATGATATTCACGGTTGAACCCCTGCATGCGCTCAGGGTCGATTAGCTGTGTGGCCGCAATGGGCCATTTATCATTCAGGAGCTTCACCCATGGACATCATTCGCATCATCATCGCCATCCTGCTGCCACCCCTGGGCGTGTTCCTGCAAGTCGGATTCGCCGGCGCTTTCTGGCTCAACATCCTGCTGACCCTGCTCGGCTACTTCCCAGGCATCATCCACGCGGTATACATCATCGCCAGCCGCAAGTGATCGCGCCCGGTCAGCGCACTTCGCTCTGAATCCCTGTGGGCGCCAGCTGGCTGAACCGGCTGATGTCGCCCACAGAGACCGCAGTCACGCCCTCAGCTGTCCATTACCTTTCGATAGAACGCCCATTCGGTCTCCAGTGCGTGAGCCAGATTGCTGGCTTTGCGGAAGCCATGGCGTTCCTCGGGATAGAAATGGCCTTCGGCCGGGATGCCTTTATCGATCAAGGCATTGAGCATATCGCGGGTCTGAGCGGGAACGACGACGGCATCGAGTTCGCCCTGGAAGAAAATCACCGGCACTTTGATCCGGTCGGCATGCAACAGCGGGGTGCGCTCGCGGTAGCGCGCCATGTCGATGTCCGGGTCGCCGATCAGCCAGTCGAGATAATCCGCCTCGAACTTGTGCGTTGCCTCGGCCAGTGCGAGAGGGTCGCTGACGCCATACAGGCTCGCGCCAGCGCGGAAAACATCCTTGAACGCCAGCGCGCACAGCGTCGTATATCCGCCGGCACTGCCGCCTCGAATGAACGCGTTGGCCGGATCGATGAGCCCTTGATTGCCCAAGTACTCGACCACGGCGCAGGCGTCCTCCACGTCGACGACGCCCCATTCGAGAAACAGCGCCTGACGATAGGCGCGGCCATAGCCCGTGCTGCCTCGATAATTCAGGTCCGCGACGGCGAAGCCCCTTTGCGTCCAGTACTGAATGCGCGGATCAAGCACCGGATAGCATGCCGACGTGGGTCCGCCATGGATGAACACCACCAGCGGCGGCTTTTCTGCGCCATTCATCGCGGGGTAGAAATAGCCATGCGCCTCGCTGTCACCGCTCGGATAGCGCAGCGTTTGCGGACGACTGATGTGCTCGGCGGGCAGCGGAGCAATACCCCCGGCCAGCACCTGTACGCGTTGGTCGGAGCGACTGATCGCCACGACAGCCGAAGGGCGGGTCGCTGACGCCGCGATGCAATAAAAGTGTTGATTGTCCATCGCCAGGTTGCGGAACCGGCTGTATTCGCCGCTGAAATCCTGTACCGATCCATCAGCCGAACACAGGCCCAGACGACCAGAGCCGTCCTGGAACCAACTGGCCAGATAGGCCCCATCGGTGAGCGGCAACCAGCTCGAACTGCCCAGTTGCCATGGCGCAGATGCATGGTCGGCGGCGGCTGCGGGCAGCGCTTCGAGGCCTTCCAGCGTCTCGACCCACGGTTGCCAGAAACCGCCGCGATCAGTCAGGCAATACAGGCGGCCCTGAGCATCAAAGCGCGGTTGTTGCAGCGCTTCCAGCCCGAGTTCGCCTGCCAGGCAGTGCGGCAGACCCCATGACCCGTCCGCCTGACGCTTCGTGCTGAGCAGACGCGTCGACGTCCACGGTTGGTGCGGGCGCCACCACTCTATCCACACCAGACGATCACCCTCGGGGCTCAATGTCGGCGCGGCGTAGAAGTCCGCCCCTTCAGCCAGAACGTGGCGTCTGCCGTCGATAAGGTCGAACGCCACCAGGCGGTGAACGTCGTTGTCTTCCTCGACGGCGAGAATCTGCCCGCGCCCGAACCGGACATCGCCGTAGCGCTTGTCGCCGTGGGTCAGTGCGAGAGGGACGTTGGTGTCGAAGGGCTGGAGATAAATCTGTTGATCGGCTTCGTTCACGAACACCACGGCTTCGTCGCTCAGGCAGAACGAGCCTCCGCCATATTCATAAACCCTGCTGCGCGCGCTGAAGCCATCCGGCGTCAGGCACGTGGTGACGCCGTCGCTCCAGCGCCAGATGCGCGAAGCGGCGTCCTGCGGGCGGAATTCGTTCCAGAAGAGGCCCGCGGGACCGACGCACAGTTCGGCGAAATCGACGCCTGCCGCCACAGCCTGGGCGGCAGAGAACAAATCAGGATTTTGCGATGAGGCGTGAGTTTCGTTCATTGCGAAAGGCCAGTTGCTCGATGGTCTGGCTAGCATACTCGGCTTCGTCGCGGGCCTGGGTGATCAGGTGATGCTGTGGCGACTTGCTGCACACCGGGTCGGCGTTGCTTGCATCGCCGGTCAACATGAACGCCTGACAGCGACAGCCGCCGAAATCCTTTTCTTTCTCGTCGCAAGAGCGGCACGGCTCGGGCATCCACTCATAACCACGGAAGCGGTTGAAGCCAAACGACTCGTACCAGATGTGTTGCATGCTGTGATCGCGCACATTGGGGAACTGGATCGGCATCTGTCGCGCGCCGTGGCAGGGCAGGGCGGTGCCATCCGGCGTCACGGTCAGAAACAGATTACCCCAGCCGTTCATGCAGGCTTTGGGGCGCTCCTCGTAGTAGTCGGGTGTGACGAAAATCAGCTTGACCGGATGATTCTCCGCCGCGAGCTTCTCGCGGTATTCATTGGTGATGCGTTCGGCGCGGACCAGCTGTTCCTTGGTCGGCAGCAAGCCCACTCGGTTCAAGTGCGCCCAACCGTAGAACTGGCAGGTGGCCAATTCTACGAAGTCCGCCTCCAGCGCCACGCAGAGCTCGATGATCTTGTCGATCTTGTCGATATTGTGCCGGTGGGTGACGAAGTTGAGCACCATCGGATAGCCGTGCTTCTTCACCGCGCGGGCCATTTCCAGCTTCTGGGCAAATGCCTTTTTCGAGCCTGCGAGCATGTTGTTCACTTGCTCGTCGCTGGCCTGAAAACTGATCTGAATGTGGTCCAGACCGGCTTCCTTGAAGTCGACGATCTTCTGTTCGGTCAGGCCGATGCCGGACGTGATCAGGTTGGTGTAGAAGCCCAGGCGCCGGGCCTCTGCGATCAGCTGGGCGAGGTCCTGCCGCACCAGGGGCTCACCGCCGGAAAACCCGATTTGCGCGGCGCCCATCTGCCTGGCTTCGGCCATCACTTTGAACCACTGTTCGGTGGTCAGCTCCTGACCCTGGCGTGCGAAGTCCAGCGGGTTGGAACAATACGGACACTGCAGAGGACAGCGGTAGGTCAGCTCGGCGAGCAGCCACAGCGGCAGTCCGACAGGAGGTGTCGGTGGTATGTGCACCTTGGACTCGGTCACCGGCGCTTCAGGCAAGTTCGATCCAGTGTTCAGCACGAGCGACCTCCATGAATTGCTCGACGTCGGTGCCGAGCTCGGGAACGCCGGGGAATTGCTCATCGAGCACGGCGATGATCGCACCCACGCTGCGCTGACCATCGATCAGGCCGCCAATGGCGCTGGCGCTCTCGTTGAGCTTGATCATGCCTTCGGGGTAAAGCAATACGTGGCCGTTCTGCGCCGGTTCAAACTGAAAGCGATAGCCACGGCGCCAGCTCGGCACTTGTTCGCGGTTGAAGCTCATAGGGCGATTCCTTTGTGCCAGACGCGTTGGTCGGTCACGCTGTGATAGGGCGGGCGGTTCAGCTCATAAGCCATGCTCATGGCGTCCAGCATGCTCCACAAAATGTCGAGTTTGAACTGCAGAATTTCCAGCATGCGCTGCTGGCCTTCCCACGTCGTGTAATGCTGCAAGGTGATCGCGAGCCCGTGTTCGACATCCCGCCGCGCCTGACCCAGGCGCGTGCGGAAGTATTCGTAACCGGCCGGGTCGATCCATGGGTAATGCTGCGGCCAGCTGTCCAGCCGCGACTGGTGGATCTGCGGAGCGAACAGCTCAGTCAGAGAACTGCTGGCGGCTTCCTGCCAGTTGGCTCGACGGGCGAAGTTCACATACGCATCGACGGCAAATCGTACGCCGGGCAGGACAAGTTCCTGCGAGCGAAGTTGATCCGGATCCAGCCCTACCGCCTGGCCCAGTCGCAACCAGGCTTCAATGCCGCCGTCTTCGCCCGGTGCGCCGTCGTGGTCGAGCAGGCGCTGAATCCACTCGCGACGGATCTCGCGGTCCGGACAGTTGGCCAGAATCGCAGCATCCTTGAGCGGGATGTTCACTTGGTAATAAAACCGGTTGGCGACCCAGCCCTGAATCTGCTCGCGTGTCGCGCGGCCTTCATACATCGCCACGTGAAACGGATGGTAGATGTGGTAATACGCACCCTTGGCACGCAGAGCCTGTTCGAATTCAGCGGGGGACAGTGGCGTTGGCTCACTCATGTCGGCATGTTCCTTACCCATTTGTCTCGGATTCTGTGGCTTGAAGCGGTGGTCGCGAACGCATTCGCGCTAACCCTGCGGGAGCTTGCTCGCGCATGCTGACTGCCGGGCAACTCGATTTTCACTGAATGCGTCGGCTTCCTGAGCAAGCTCGGTCCCGCTGTCACAACGTTCATGGCGCCTGTTACAGCTCGATGCTCATGCCATCGAATGCCACTTCAACATGACGGCGTGCGAGTTCTGCGCGCTCGGGCGAATCCTCGTCGAGAATCGGGTTCGTGTTGTTGATGTGAATGAGCACCTTGCGTTGTTCAGGCAGTTTTTCCAGTACTTCGAGCATGCCGCCGGGGCCATTCTGCGCCAGGTGGCCCATCTCGGTGCCTGTTCGTGTGCCGACGCCGCGACGCTTCATCTCATCGTCGTCCCACATCGTGCCGTCCACCAGCAGGCAGTCGGCGCCGCTCATTTTTTCCATGAGGGCATCATCGACTTTGCCGAGGCCTGGCGCGTAGAACAGCTTTCCACCGGTCCTGAGGTCTTCCACCATCAAGCCAATGTTATCGCCCGGGTGTGGGTCGAAGCGGTGCGGCGAGTAGGGCGGTGCCGCGCTACGCAGTGGAAATGGCGTAAAGCGAAGATTCGGACAGGCCGGAATCACGAAGCTGCCCTCAAGCTCGATGCGATTCCACACCAGCCCGCCGTTCCAGTGCTTGAGCATGTTGAACAGCGGGAAGCCGGTCGTCAGGTCTTCGTGGACCATGTCCGTGCACCAGACCTGATGCGGGCAACCTTCACGCAGGCTGAGCAGTCCGGTCGTGTGGTCGATCTGGCTGTCCATCAGGATGATTGCGCTGATCCCCGTATCCCGCAGGCCGCGGTTAGGCTGCATGGGCGCGAAGCTCTGCAGTTGAGCGCGGATATCGGGTGAAGCGTTGCACAAGACCCAGTTCACGCCGTCGTCGGACAAGGCAATGGACGACTGGGTGCGCGCGTGAGCCCGCAGGCTGCCGTCGCGAAAACCTGCGCAGTTAACGCAGTTGCAGTTCCATTGTGGGAAACCGCCGCCCGCCGCCGAACCGAGAATCTGGATGTGCATGTGTGCTCCGTACCGATGGCCTCACGAGGCCTGAAAATCCTGAACGCTGTAACAAAAAAGCCCCGGCGAACCGAGGCTTCTCACCGCGCAAAAATCAACGGCTTGCGAAGTACATGGTGACTTCAAAGCCGATACGCAGATCAGTGTAAGCAGGTTTAGTCCACATAAAAGACTCCTTCTGGGTTAATGCAACGGTGGGTGAGTACATCTTTAGTACACCTGCGAGAGGAGACGTTCAAATGCTTAGGGAGCTATGTTACTAAAAATCTCGGGACTTCAATGATGAAATATCCGATAAAGATTTTTGCAATCCTGGCAATGATTGACCTGCCAAACGGCTCACTCGCTGGGGCTTGAGCGGTTCGACAGGCAAAGGCGATTGGCCGACCCCGCGCTCAGGCGACGAGCGGCGTCCAGCAGTTCTATGGACTGAAGATGTGCAAGCGAATGTTGCAGGTGTACGAGGTAGTCGTCCCGGTGGCCTGCCATATGTGCCTGCCAGATCAGTTCGCAGGCCTGCTGACTGTCCATGGTCGCGGGTTCGAGTTGACCGCGCAGGGCTTTGATCTGAGCGGTCAGATCAGTGTTCTCCACCGGTGTCGGCAGTGTGCGGAGGAAGGATTCAATCTGATCGACCAGCTCACCGGCACTGGCGGAAGGTGACTGGACCCCGAACAACAGGCCACCGTTTCCGGCGATTTGTCGGAAACCGCTGAAAACGGCGTAGCCCAATTGCAACTCGACCCGCAGGCGCTGATAAAACGGCGCCTGTATCAGTTGTGCAAGCAGTCGCCAGATCGCTTCGTCACGCACAGACGAAGAAGGCGTTGGATAGAACAAAAGCACAGCGTTTTCAGAAGAGTCCGACGGCTCGGTTTCCCAGCGCTGGCCTGCGTGCCTCCCCGTTATTTCGGGTGCCGAGGCGTCGGGCTTGCCGGGCGTGATCTGTGCAGCGTGCTTGAGCGCGTCCTGCGCGACGGGATCAAGCCCGACGGCCAAGCCTGCCCAGCGAGCATCCGCCCAGACACGCTGTAAATCCTGCGTCTGGGACATTACGCCGCTGTTCAAATAATGATCAGGCAGTGTTCTCAGCAACTGCCGAATCAGCATCGGCGCAGGTTCCTCATTCGGCTGGCCATAACGCGCCAGGGTTTCCTCAGTGGGCTGAGCTAACGCGCGCAATGCCTGTTCGAGGACGGCCGGAATGGGCTCGGCCATTCCGGTCAGTTTCAATTGCCAGAAGTTACCGTAGGACGTGAACGCCAGAGTGATGCCGGCTTCCTGTGCGTCGGCGATCAGACGCTTCAGGCTATCGTTCAGCATCCGCGCGAGCTGCGGCTGAGGAGCGTTCAGCGTCCAGCGCAGATACACCGCCGCTTCGCCCTCGCCTGGACGGTGTCCGGGCAAATTGTCGCTGAATGTGAACGCGGGAAGTGGGCCGGCCAGCGTGGCGACCTTGGCAATCGGACGCAAGAACGGGTTGGGCTCGGGCAGGCGCCAATCAACGTTGAAGGTGTCGTTTTTCAGCGGTTTCGGCTGTGGCGGTAACTGGGTTTCCGGCGTGAGTTGGGCGATCAGGGCATTAAGGGCGGTGACGGCTTGGTTCGACAGGCCTGGTTCGTCTGGCTCTGCGCAGAAATGCCGGGCCAGAGACAATGCGTTGCTCACCGCGAGGCGACGTTGGGCGAGCAGGGCGTATTCGTCGATGAGCTCAGCAAAGCGCGATTTGAAAAAGGCCAGCCAATCGAAGAGCCTTCTCGAAATCACGTAAGCCGTTTCGCTTGAAGGCGCTTGGTGCGCCGCGACCTCGGCGAGGGCAATGTCAATGTCGAGCAAAAGCTGCCCGTCGAATGCGTACACAACCTGTGCAGTGAGTGACTCGATCAAACCTTGATCTCGCAGGCTGGCCACCAGACCACCCGGCTGCGCGTTGTTCATCCAGCTGCAGAGAAACGCAGCGGCCTGCTCATGCCCTCGCGGCAAGCCCTCACACGCAAACATCAGGTGCGCGTCGCGCGAGGCGAAAACGGGGTGCGGAGTTCTTGACTCCACGAGCGCCGGGGCTCTTGATTGAGCGATCCGACGGCCCTGGGCGAAATATCCGCCATAGCGAGTCGCCAACGCCTGCAACTCATCCAGCGTTTGGGGCCCTGCGAGGCTCAGGGTCATCTGCGCCGCTTGGTAGAACGTCCGGTAGAAGTCCTGCAATGCTTGTTGAAATGTCCTGCGCGGAACGGGAAGGCTGAAACGATTGCCGGCGTGGAACCCGCGTAACGGATGCAGGGCCGATAAAGCCTGCAGCCGCTGTATCTGATCGCGCGACGCTTCGTCCCGGGACCAGGCAATGAACTCGGCATGCAACACCTCTCGCTCACGCAACTGATCGGCCATGGTCATGCGCGGGTGGGTCAGCATCTCGCACAATCGATCCAGAGCATCGGCAAAAACGGCGGGTGGCAGCTCGAAAAAGAAATCCGTGGTGCGCTCCCGCGTGCTCGCATTGACCTGTCCGCCGTGGCGTTGCACGAACGCCATGAGGTTGTCGCCGGACGGAAATCGTTCGGTGCCGAGGAAGAACAGGTGCTCGAGAAAGTGCGCAAGGCCCGGCCATTGTGACGGAACATCGTGACTGCCGGCCGCCACTCGCAAGGCCGCCGCGCAACGCTTTAGACGCGGCGCCGAGCACAGCACCACGCGCAGACCGTTGGGCAAGGTCAGGGAGCGATGGTTGGATGATTCGGGCGCAGGCATGACGTATTCCGCAGCAGCTCTGGAAATGACCGCTCATGCTAGCGGATAACGACACAAAGAGTGTGAGACGCAGGCGTTTTCAGCACAGTCCGGGTACTACAAGGACGCAGACTGTGGATGATCAACATTGCCTTCAGCGCTTGACGAGTCCCGCATAGAAGCCGGGTCGGCGGTCCTTGAAATAGGTATTGATGGCCTGGGATTCGCTCATCAGGCTGCGGTCCAGATCGGCGATCACCAGGGCTTCGTCTTGAGCGGCCAGGCCGATCTGCTTGCCGTCCGGCGCGCAGATGCTGCTCAGCCCGCAGTAATGAATGTCGCCCTCGCTGCCGCAGTAATTGGCGTAGACCAGATAACACTGGTTTTCGAAAGCCCGCGCCCGAACGGTGACTTCCGCAACGAAATCGTAGGGCGCCATGTTGGCGGTCGGCACAAGGATCAGATCGGCACCCGCCAGTGCGAGGCGGCGCGTGTTTTCGGGAAACTCCACGTCGTAGCAGATCAGGAATCCGAGCTTCCAGCCGTTGAATTCGACGACCGGAAAATGCTCATCGCCTGCACTGAACATCGACTTGTCCAGGTCGCCATACAGATGCGTCTTACGGTAATTGCAGACGCGCACGCCTTGGGCGTCGATCAACTGCACTGCGTTGTAGACCTGATCGTCGGCGCTCATTTCTGGATAGCCGTAGAGAATGGCCACACCGGTCTTGCGCGCGATCTCGCCGATGAGCCGTGCCGCCGGCCCGTCGCTCGGCTGGGCAAGATTGCGCGCCGCCTGAGCACCGATGTTGTAGCCGCTCAGAAACATTTCCGGACAGACCAGCAACGCTGCCCCTTTGCTCGCGGCCTCGAGGGCCTGAACCTCAAGGCGCCGAAGGTTGGCGTCGATGTCCAGTGGCAGCGGTGGGCATTGATAGAGGGCAACGCGCATGGGCAACTCCTTATTCCGGCAACGCGATCGGGCCGATTTCGTGGAACACATCGCCAGGACCCGGGTTTTCGGCGTGGGTCTTGCCGCCGAAGTGGGTCATGATGCCCCAGACAGCGTTGAGCGAGGTCTGCACCGCGCCCTCGACCCAGGCCGGTGTCCAGGAAACGTCGTCACCGGCGATGAAAATGCCGCGATGTTCGTCAGGCATGTCCTTTTGCATGAAGTGCGCGTACATCCGCTGGTTGTAGCGATAGTGGCCCGGCAGGGCACCTTTGAAAGCGCCGAGGAAGTGCGGGTCTGCTTCCCACGACACCGTGATCGGATCTCCGATGATCCGCGCGGCAATATCCACTTTCGGATAAATCTTTTTCAGCGCGCCGAGTGCCAGACTCACGCGCTTTTCCACAGGATGCGGCAGCATTTTCAGTGCATCGCTCATCCACGAGTACGACAGACAAATCACGCCCGGTTTGTCGACACCGTTGGAATAGGTGCCGTTTTCGAACAGGTAAGTGCCGCGGGTCAGGCGATCGGTGAGCGTCATGCTCATCACATCGCGGCCCGTTTCCGGATCCTTGTCCTTCCAGAACGGGCGATCGACCATGACGAAGGTTTTGGACGACTGCATATAGCGCGTGCGGTCCAGCGCCATCCACATTTTCTGCGAGAACAGCGACTCTTCGCACTCGATCTGAGTGGTCAGCAGCCAACTCTGGCAGGTGGCCAGAACGGCGTCGTAGTGTCGGGTATCGCCCCAGTTGTCGGTGACCGCGAACTGGCCATCGGGGGCGCGCGCGATACGCTTCACGCCTGTACGCGGTGCGCCGCGATGCAGCGACGACAGGCTGGTGCCTTCCGGCCAGTGAACGCAACGCTCAGGCACGTGACGCCAGATCCCCAGCGGCACCTGCTCTACGCCGCCGACGATCAAATGTTGATGATCGTCGCAGTTGGTCATGACCACGCGGAAGATTTCCAGCATCGAGTTCGGAAAGTCAGAATCCCAGCCGCCGGTGCCAAACCCGACCTGACCAAACACTTCGCGATGGTAGAACGACAGTTTGGCGAACGCCTTGGAGGTGGCGACGAAATCGTAGAACGTGCGGTCGTCCCACAGCGGCACCAGCTTGTTCCACAACGTTTTGAGGCGGGGGACGTCGCGGTCGCGAATGGCTTGCTGGATGTCGGCGAATTGCGCGCCGTCTTCCAGGGCGTCCGCCCACGCGTCAGCCACTTCGTGAAACAGTGCGGGCAAGTCCGACGGCTTTTGTGCGTAATACGTGGTGCCTTCCAGATCGATTACGGTGCTGCCGGATGCACCCGTCAACGGGTTGGGGAAGGGTTTGGACTCAAGGCCAAGCTTGTCGACATAGTGATAAAAAGCCGTGGATGAGACCGGGAAGCGCATGCCGCCCAGTTCGGCAATGATGCCTTCGGCGCCCTCGAACTGCTGCGAGCGCAAGCGGCCACCCATTTTCGACGCCTCGTAGACGACGGGCTTGAGGCCCAGCTTCATCAGCTCATACGCCGCCACGAGACCGGCAATCCCGGCGCCGACGATGGCGACTTCCTTGCCGAGATTTTCTGTTGGAATGCTGCCCAGCCCGGCCGGGTGCTCGATCCAGTCATCGAAGGCAAAGGGGAAGTCGGGGCCGAAAATCGTGATCGGCTTCTTTCCGTCGGCGGGATGGCGATTGTTCTTCATGACTGACCTTGTTCGACTATGGCGCGAAAGGGGAAAGTCTAGATAACAGTTGAGACGTTAATAAGACGCAGAGTGTTGTCGTTGTGTAGAGATTTACGTCGATATGACGAGGTCGTGCATCACTTTGCAGTGGGATGATCAAACCGGCTGTCCCCGATCGATCTTGCTGCTGAGAATGATCGATGTCGTGGTCTTCTCCACACCGTCCACGCTGCCGATCAGATCCAGCAATTGGTCCAGTTGCTCCGGCGAATCGGTGCGCAGCCATGCCACGTAATCGAATTCGCCACTGACCGCACATAGTTGCTGCACCTGAGCCAGAGCGGTCAACCGTCGCAGCACCTCCTTGCCCGACCGCGGTTGCACGGTGATCCCGACATACGCCTGCAGCCCGCCATCAACCACGCGCTGACTCAGACGCACGCCGTAACCGGTGATGATTTTGCTCTTTTCCAGACGCGCGAGACGAGACGTTACTGTCGTGCGCGCGATCCCTAATTGACGGGCCAGATTGGCGACTGGCTCGCGGGCGTTGATCTGCAGCGCAGCGATCAGTTGGCGGTCGATTTCATCCAGCGCGGGAGGGCGAGTGTCGGGCAAGGGGCGAGTCTCCGTAGGTAAGCGGGCAATCTTACCCGCTTCCCGCCTCAGTTTTTGTAGTCCGGAGCGACGCGATCAAGTAATCGCAGCAATGCCGCCCAGGCAAAGTTGACCGCGTCCGGATCGCTCAACTCGCCCTGCGCGACATCCTGCCCGGGTTCGTTGAATTGCCGTTCGGTGCGCCGACACACTTCATCGGGCGGATAGCGCAAAGCACCGCCCGCTTGTGCGGCGATCTGGATTTCGCACGCCTTCTCCAGGTAATACATGCGCAGAAACGCTTGCTTGACGCTGTCGCCGACTGTGAGCAAGCCGTGATTGCGCAGGATCATGACCGAGCTGTCGCCAAGATCGGCGACAAGGCGCTGCTGCTCGCTGAAATCCAGCGCGATGCCTTCGTAATCGTGGTACCCGACGCGCCCGTAGAACTCCAGCGAGATCTGATTGACCGGCAACAGCCCGCCTTCCTGCGCCGCCACCGCGCACCCCGCCTTGGTGTGCGTATGCAACACGCACTGCGCATCGTCACGCGCCCGATGGATAGCGCTGTGGATAACGAACCCGGCCGGGTTGACCGGGAATTCCGAGGCTTGCACCTTGTTGCCGTCCAGGTCGATCTTCACCAGGTTCGACGCGGTGATCTCCTCGAAGAACAGCCCATACGGGTTGATCAGGAAGTGATGTTCGGGGCCTGGAATGCGCAGAGAAATGTGCGTCGATATCAGGTCGGTCATTTTGTAGTGAGCAACCAGTCGATAGCAGGCAGCCAGTTCTTGCCTGAGCTGCCATTCCTGCGGGCTGTACGGGTGAGTCATTGTTCCTCCGAAAGATTATTCAGGCGGCCGTTTCAGCGGGCCAGCCAGGCGTTCAGGCGTTCTTCCAGCTCTTCGCCGTGATCGACCCAGAACTCGATATTCAGCGGCACTGCGACGGCCATGTTCTGCGGCGACGTTGGAATCCACGGCGCTTTGGCCGGGTCTAGCTTGTCGCTGAGCGCCTTGTTCGTCACGCCATACGCGATGGCCTGGGAGAACGCCTGCTGCGGCGCTTGCCCGTTGGCGTAAGTGATGAACGCGTTGGCCGCGGCCTTGTTTTTCGAGCCTTTGACGATGGTCCAGTAATCCATGCTGTACAGCGAGCCTTTCCAGATAGGCGCGACTTTCAGGCCCTCGCTCGCGGCAACGGCGCCGCGACCGCTGAAGGTCGTCGTCATGACCACGTCGCCCGAGGCAAGCCACTGCATCGGCTGCGATCCGGCTTCCCACCACTGAATGTACGGCTTGAGTTTGTCCAGCTTGGCGAACGCACGATCGACACCTGCCGGCGTGTTCAGCACTTTATAAATGTCCGCAGCCGGAACGCCGTCCGCCAGCAGGGCGTATTCGAGCGTGTACATCGCGCCTTTGCGCAGGCCGCGTTTGCCGGGGTATTTGTCGGTATCCCAGAAATCCGCCCAACTGCCCGGTACGGTTTTGACCTTGTCGGTGGCATAGACCAGCGGCATGCCCCACACCAGCGCAGCCGAACCGCACTCCTGTTGCGAACCTTCGATCAGTTGCTGGCCGGCTGCAAGCGCGGGCCATTCGAGTTTTTCGAAAAGGCCTTCCGCGCAACCGCGCTCAAGATCCGGGGCCTCGACCTGCACGACGTCCCAGTCGGCATGCCCGGTTTCGGCCATCACTTTGATCTTGGCCATTTCCCCGTTGTATTCGGTCTGCACCACGCCGACGCCAGCCTTTTTCGAGAAAGGCTCGAAGATCGTCGAATTCTGGATTTTCTGCGCCGCACCGCCGAAGCCGACGATGACCAGGTTCTGCGCCGCCATGGCTGACAGAGGTGTAAGCATCAACAACGCGCATGCAATCTTCAGGTTCTTACTGTTCATCAACATTTTCCTTTGGCCGTCGGGCTCTTTTTCGAGAGCCAAGGGGGCACGCAGGCACGCCCTTGGCTGCACAGGGGTAAACGGATAGAAACAGGCAATGAGTTGAAATACGGGGAAGCTGGAGCTGGTTGCCATGACGCGTTCTTCGGCGTGCGATGGCGGTGTTCTTTATTGTTGTCGCCTCGGCATGACGTGCGGGCTTGCCCAGAGACTAATCCAGCGCTGGTGAAAAAAGAAGACAGGAATGACTATTTTGTGAAAAAAGTGGACAAAATTTCACTGCTGGTTAAAAACACGTGCCATGCGTTGATTCTTTTTCCAGCCAGCCGCTTACACTTCACGCTGTCACGTGCATCCAGCAGACCGTTACCGAGGTAGATGATGAGTAAAGGAGTCACCCGCGACAGCGCCAGGAAGGCGAGCATGCCCGCGGACGATGCACCTGCTGGCGAGAGTTTTCTGGGCGAGCGAATTCGCGGATTGCGCAAGCGTCAGGGCCTGACCCTCGCAGAGCTGGCGCAGCGCAGCCAGTTGTCGGTGGGTTATATCAGCCAGCTCGAGCGGGACCTGTCCCGCCCCTCGGTGGATACGCTGCTGAAAATCGGCCGTTGTCTGGGCGTCAACATACAGTGGTTTTTTTCGACCAAATCCGACGTCAGCGAGGCCGATGCCGGTTATGTCGTGCGCAGGGAAAGCCGGCAGAACATCCACTACGATGACGGCATCCATGATCAATTGCTCACGCCCAGTCCGAGCGGTCAGATCGAGATGGTTCACTCGCGCTTTCCGCCCGGTGCCTACAACCGCACCAGTTACACCCATGAAGGTGAGGAAGTCGGCTATGTCCTGACGGGGACCTTCGAGCTGTGGGTGGGCGAGCGGCATTTCCTGCTCGGTGAGGGCGACAGCTTTCGCTTTGCCAGTCACGAGCCGCATCGCTATGGAAATCCAGGCGAGACCGATGCAGTGGTGCTTTGGGTCATCACGCCGCCGACTTACTGAGGCATGCGCGTCAACATGCCGTCCATCGTGTGAGTGCGTAGCTCAAGCTCGTAGGACTTTTCCCTGCTGTCATCGCCCTGTCATTCAGCTGTCACCCCCGGCATGTCTAAATCGGCCCCTGACCCTCTGAATCCACGCCGGGAGCCTGCCATGACTCTGGATTTATCCGAAACCGCCCGCTACATCCACGCCGACATTCTCGACAGTTTCGACGAAGAACTGGAGATGGAATACGACGACGCTCGTCTGGACGGCCTGCTTTCCGATCTGGGGGAAGAGGTGCCGAAGGGCATCGATCGGCGGGTGTATTTTCGCGAATTGCTGCGGCTGCAGGGCGAGCTGGTCAAGCTGCAGGACTGGGTCGTCAGCCAGAAGCTCAAGGTGGTGGTGCTGTTCGAGGGGCGCGATGCGGCCGGAAAGGGTGGTGCCATCAAGCGCATCACGCAACGCCTCAATCCACGGGTCTGCCGTGTCGCTGCGTTGACTGCGCCAAGCGAGCGCGAACGCACGCAATGGTACTTTCAGCGCTATGTGTCGCATCTGCCGGCGGCGGGTGAAATGGTCCTGTTCGATCGCAGCTGGTACAACCGCGCCGGTGTCGAGCGGGTCATGGGTTTTTGCAACAACGAGGAATACGAAGAGTTCTTCCGCACCGTTCCCGAGTTCGAAAAGATGCTGGTGCGCTCGGGCATCATCCTCATCAAGTACTGGTTTTCCATTACGGACGACGAACAATATCGTCGCTTTCTGATGCGCATCCACGACCCGCTGAAACAGTGGAAGCTCTCGCCGATGGACCTGGAGTCACGCCGTCGCTGGGAGGATTACACACGCGCCAAGGAAGAGATGCTCACCCGTTCGCACACCGACGTCGCGCCTTGGTGGATCGTGGAAGCCGACGACAAGAAGCGCGCGCGACTGAACTGCATTCATCACTTGCTGCAACAGATCCCGCGCGGCGATGTGGAGTCGCCGCAAGTGGTCCTGCCGGAGCGTGAATACAACGCCAACTATTTACGCGCACCTGTGCCGCGTGAAATGGTCGTGCCCTCGGTTTATTGAAGCAGCGGCAGGCGAAGGTCAGATCTTCCAGGCCTTCGCGGTTTTCGCCAGCCGTTGCTGCAGGGCTTCGAGGTTGAGCGTGAACTGCCGTGTCATCAATTGATAACCCAGCACATCGGGGGATGCGGTCGGGATGTCCGGACCGACGGCCAGGGTTTCGGTTGGCCGCTCCAGACGCTCGGTCGCGCCGGTCTGCAGCGCGCGAGCCATCCCGATCAACAGACGCCTGATCCTGCGGTGTTCAGCGGACAGGCCGGCACTGCCAATATCGGCCGGACGAAGGTTCGAGAGAATCTCCAGTGTGCTCAGGCACATGCGGAAATGCCCCTGAATGGCGTCCAGCTCCACCATCGATATCTTCACTTCCTTGGAAACCGACGGCATGAGCGAACGCAGTTGCAGCATCGTTGCGTTCAGGCGCGCCGTCAGTTTCACGTGATCGTCGGCCGCAATCGACTGCCCGCTGGCGATCCGGTCATAGGCCTTGGCACAGCCGCGCAGTCCACTCGCCAGGTTGTATCGCCAGGAGTACACCGCGTACAACGGCAGCGCGAAGGAGAATGCCAGCGCGAGCGCGATGCCGATCAGGATATCCACCGTGCGCCACAGCCCGTCGGTGATCGGGTTGTCCCCGTGGCCTGCAACAATGAACAGCGTGATCGCCGACAGCAGCGCCGTATACCCACCTTTGCCGATGGCGTGATAGGCGAAGAACCCGCAAATCAGCGACATCAGCACGTAAGTGAGCAGCGGCATGCCCAGATAACTTTCCTGCGCCACCACCGCCAGCCCGAGCGCTGCGCCGATCAGCGTGCCGTAAGCCCGCTCGACCGATTTCTTGCCGATATTGCCGTGGTGCTGCAGGCCACCGATCACGATCAACATCGTCACCGACGCCCACTCGCCGTGAGGCAGGTGAATTCCCGTTGTCAGCAAGATCGACACCAGCAGACCCACCACGATACGGCCCGCGTGAATGTATCGCGCGTGCCGGTAACGGCGGTACGGGTCCAGCAGTGGACGCAGGAGACGGCGCAGCCAGGCGGGAAGGGAAGGTGTATTCATGGGGTTACAGACCATCCGCCTTGCGAATATATCCTCAGGTCAGCCCGGAAACTTTGGTCAGATAGGCCGCCAGGTAGGTCGTCGCCAACCCCATCAGGAGCATGCCGGCGGGACGCTCCCACCAGTTCTTCACTTCGCCGGGCGGCATTTGCAGCGTCAGCACTGTAACACTGGCCGGCTCATTGATGACCGTGGTCGCCTGATCCTGCGGGAGCATGGAGCGCAACCACAGCTCGTCCCGGGCTTTTTTTCGGATGGCCGCAATGTCTGCCGACAGCTGTTTCCCACACCTGCGGATGTAGCTGCCAGTCGCCACGATCACCATGATTCCGAAGAACATCAGCATGTCCACGCTGAACGGCTGATAGACATTCACGCGGGGCGTCGCGTCCCAGAGCAGCTGCAGAAAACGCGTGTTTTCGTAGGCGATCAGGCAAATATCCTGAAGCGCGTAGCCGAGTCTGGAGAGGAAGCTGGCCTTGAGTTGTTCACCAAAATCGTAGATGAACAGCACCAGGAACATCGCCAGTTGAATCACACCGACCAGCATCACCGCCAGCCCCGACCACTTCATGCGTGATGCTTTCTTTATCGCTTCTAAAACCGTCATGTCGTCCCTCTTCCTTTTGAAAATTCGGTATTTCCGCATCCTGCGAGTGATCAGGGTCGATGGCTTCCTCGGCAATAAAAAAGCCGCGCAAAGCGCGGCTTTTGAAGGTGGTGGGCCCACACGGACTCGAACCGTGGACCAAAGGATTATGAGTCCTCTGCTCTAACCAACTGAGCTATAGGCCCTCAGTCAGGCGGCGGATTATAACGACGGTTTCCGTGCTGTGCTATCCGAAAAGTCCGAAACTGTCATACGAAGAAACGTCGCGCAAAATTCCTCGGGGCGCAGTGGCAGGCTGACGATGTAGCCCTGAATCTGTTCGCAGCCTTCGTCTGCGAGGAATTGCTGTTGTTCGAGGTTCTCCACGCCCTCGGCGATGACCGTCAGTTGCATGCTGCGGCCCAGCGCGATGATGGCCCGCACGATGGCGGCATCGTGTTGATCGTCAGGTAGCCCGCGAACGAACGACTGGTCGATTTTGAGGATGTCCAGCGGCAGCCGTTTGAGGTAACTGAGCGACGAGTAGCCTGTCCCGAAGTCATCGATGGCCAGCTGAACGCCGAGTTTTTTCAGGCGATGCAGCACGGACAGCGCCTCCTCGGTCTGGGTCATGATGAAGTTTTCGGTGATCTCCAATTGCAGGCAGCCTGGCTGCAGGCTGTATTCGGTCAGCAACTGCTCGATGCGGTTGACCAGATTAGGCTGACGCAACTGGGCGCCAGCGAGGTTCACCGACAGCGGACCGAACACGTCGTACAGCTGATTCCACTGATGCATCTGCTGACAGGCTTTTTCCAGCACCCACTCGCCGATCTGCAGGATCATGCCGTTTTCCTCTGCCAGAGGAATGAATCGCTCCGGTGGGACTTCTCCGAATGTCGGGTGGCTCCAGCGGATCAACGCTTCTGCGCCGACCAGCCGCTGTGTAAGAAGGCTGATTTTCGGCTGGTAGGACAAGGTCAGCTCGTCGCGTTCGATGGCGCGGCGCAGCTCGTGCTCCAGCGCGATGCGCTCACTGGCCTGTGCCGTCAGGTCGCGAGTATAGCTCTCGACACGGTTTCGCCCTTTGGCTTTCGAGCGGTACATCGCCGCGTCAGCATTTTTGATCAGCGTGGGGACGTCGGCGCCGTCGCTCGGGAACATCGCCGTACCGATACTGGTGCTGATGAAAAACTCATGTTCGCCTGCCTGGAAAGGCGCGGAGAAGCTGTTCAGCAGTTTCGTCGCGATGGCCTCGGCGTCGCTGGCGGCTTGCAAGCCTGGCAGCAGGATGATGAATTCGTCGCCACCCAGACGCGCCACGGTGTCGATGTCGCGCAGGTTTTCCTTCAGGCGTTGCGCAATCCCTTTGAGGAGCAAGTCGCCGACCGGGTGTCCGAGGCTGTCGTTGATGTGCTTGAACCGGTCAAGGTCGAGAAACAATACGGCGCCAAGGCTGCTGGCTTCCTTGCAGTGAGTGAGCGCCGCGTGCAGGCGGCTTTCGAACAGCGTGCGGTTGGGCAGGCCGGTCAACGGGTCGTGATGCGCCTGATAGTCCAGGCGCGCCTGAGCTTGTTTGAGGCTGGAGATATCGGCGAACACCGCGACGAAGTGCGTGATGAATTTGTCGCGATTGCGCACGGCGCTGATGGTCAGCCAGCTCGGATAGATTTCACCGTTCTTGCGGCGGTTGCTGATCTCGCCCTGCCAATGGCCTTCGGCCGTAAGCTGATACCACATGGCCGCGTAGAACGCGCTGTCATGCAGGCCGG
This sequence comes from Pseudomonas sp. efr-133-TYG-103a, assembly GCF_030209235.1. Classification (NCBI taxonomy): domain Bacteria; kingdom Pseudomonadati; phylum Pseudomonadota; class Gammaproteobacteria; order Pseudomonadales; family Pseudomonadaceae; genus Pseudomonas; species Pseudomonas sp. efr-133-TYG-103a. The sequence continues at coordinate 48,431 of NZ_JARVSK010000035.1, read as the reverse complement.
AAGCCAGCAAGCGCGGCGTTTCGCCAATGGCTTCACCCTCGCTGTAACCTGTGATTTCGCTGAAAGCCCGGTTCACTGCGTTGATGCGCTGGCGCGTATCAGTGATCAGAACGCCTTCGGCCGTGCTTTCGAACACAGTGGCCGCCAGTTGCAGTTTTTCCTGCATCTGATGGCGCTCGGTGATGTCCCGCGCAATGGTCAGCATGCAGTCTTCGCCACCAATGGGCAGCGGTCGTGAGGATATTTCGCACAGCCGAATCTGACCGTCCCTGCGCCGGATGTGGCTGGTGAAATCCTTCACGAAACCATCGCGATTGATCTGTTCCAGCAATTGCTGGCGCTCGTTGAGATCGACCCAGATGCCGAGGTCCAGCGTGGTGCGGTCGAGCGAGAGGGAGCTGTGATACCCGGTGATGCGACTGAAGCCGTCGTTGATTTCCACCAGCAGGCCATCACTCTGCCGGGAGATCAGCAGGCCATCCGGCGAGGAATGGAAGGCCTTGGCAAATTTCTCCTCGGACATCTGCAGCTGTTGCTGCGCCTCCTTGAGCGGCGTGATGTCACGCACCACGAGGACCACGGCAGGCGTGGAATCCAGATCGAACGGTTCGGCGGACAACAGCCCCGTGAAGGTTCGGCCATCGTGACGACGAAAGGGCATCTCCAGGTTGCGAATGCTACCTTTCTGCAAGCGCTGCAACAGGCTCGGACCGATGTCGGGAATGCCCCAGATATCCAGCTCCGACGGTGTGCGCCCGACGACCTGGTCGGGCGACAGCCCCATTTGCTCGACGAATGCCCGGTTGGCTTCAAGGAAGCAACCGTCGGACAGACGTGCGATGACCAGAATGTCCGGGCACTGCGCGAACACCGATGCGAATTTTCCTTCAGACAGGCGTAACGCTTCTTCGGTCTGTTTGGCTTCACTGATGTCGATCATCAACCCGCGCATCACCGGCTCGCGGCCGTAAGCGATCATGCTGACGATGTCACGAACCCAGACCACACGGCCCTCGGCGCTCATGACGCGGTAATCGATGCTGTGATCATTCCCCTGAGTGATCGCGCGCTCGCAGTAGGCCTGGGCGTAGTCGATGTCATCAGGATGCACGATGCTGCGCCAGAAACCGGGCTTGAGCCACTGATGCAGTGGGTAGCCCAGCAAATTCTCGGCGTGTGGCGAAACGTAGTTGTAGGAATAGTCGTGAGTGTTGGCCTCCCACGCGATAGCTGAAAGACTTTCGATCATGCCGCGGTAGTGATACTCGCTGCTGCGGAGCTCTTGCTCGAGCGCAATGCGTCTGGAAATTTCCGAACTGAGGCGCCGGTTGATGCGCACGACCACGGCCAGCACCGTCGATAACAGCAGTAACCCCGGTAGACCGAACAGGAGGAATTCACGCCAAAGCTCGGCGGGCTCCGAGGGGGAGGGTGGCGTCAATGCAGTTGCGTCGGTCTGCTGCAAGCCCGTGGCGTCCAGGCGCGCACCGTCTTCTACCGCAAAGAGATGACCGATTGCCGGCTCCTGCAGTGCTCCATCACTCAAGACATGTTCAAAAGCTGGCGACGTGACTTCTACCGCCCTTCCTGGCGCTTCCCGTGTGTCTTGCCAGGCACCCTGCTCTGTGGAAAGAGCTTGGGCATCAGCTGGCGTGGTCCCCACCAAACACACGAAAACAATGGCCGGCATCCAAAACATGGCAGCCTCAGTAATCCCGTTGAGAATGGGACGAGTGTAGCTGCGCCTAACGAAGGTGGCACACTGCCGGAATGTTATTCCTTAAAACGCAAAACCCCCGACAGTGCCGGGGGTTTTGTTATGACGCGAGGCTTACTCGTCCAGGAACGAACGCAGGTGTTCGCTTCGGGTCGGGTGACGCAGCTTGCGCAGCGCTTTCGCTTCGATCTGACGAATACGCTCACGGGTTACATCGAACTGCTTACCGACTTCCTCAAGGGTGTGGTCAGTATTCATGTCGATGCCGAAACGCATGCGCAGGACCTTCGCTTCGCGGGCGGTAAGGCCCGACAATACTTCGCGAGTGGCTTCCTTGAGGCTCTCAACCGTGGCGACATCGATAGGCGACTGCATGGTCGAGTCTTCGATGAAGTCACCCAGATGCGAGTCTTCGTCGTCGCCGATCGGGGTTTCCATGGAGATCGGCTCTTTCGCGATCTTCAATACCTTGCGGATCTTGTCCTCAGGCATTTCCATGCGTTCGCCCAGCTCTTCCGGCGTCGGTTCACGACCCATTTCCTGCAGCATCTGGCGGGAAATGCGGTTGAGCTTGTTGATCGTCTCGATCATGTGCACCGGAATACGGATGGTGCGGGCCTGGTCGGCGATCGAGCGAGTGATCGCCTGACGGATCCACCAGGTGGCATAAGTCGAGAACTTGTAACCACGACGGTATTCGAACTTGTCCACCGCCTTCATCAGGCCGATGTTGCCTTCCTGGATCAGATCGAGGAACTGCAGACCGCGGTTGGTGTACTTTTTGGCGATCGAGATCACCAGACGCAGGTTTGCCTCAACCATCTCTTTCTTCGCACGACGGGCCTTGGCCTCGCCGATCGACATGCGACGGTTGATGTCCTTGATTTCGAGGACGGTCAGGCCGGTTTCTTCTTCCAGCGCGGTCAGCTTCTGCTGGCAACGCTGAATGTCGGCCTGCAGGCGACCGATGGCTTCGGCATATTTGCTCTTGCCCTTGGCCAGTGCGTCGGTCCAGCTCTGGTCGACTTCATTGCCCGGGAACTGGCGAAGGAAGTCGGCGCGTGGCATGCGTGCATCACGCACACACAGCTGCATGATGGCGCGTTCCTGTGCACGCAGACGCTCCAGGGCGCTGCGGACACGCTCGACCAGACCTTCAAACTGTTTGGGAACCAGTTTGATCGGCATGAACAGGTCGGCGAGGGCCAACAGTTCTTCATTGGCCTGCTTGCTGCCACGACCATGCTTTTTCAGAGCCTTGAGCGTGATCGCCATCTGATCCGACACGGCACCGAAGCGCTGCGCTGCAACGACTGGATCGGGACCGCTTTCGGCCTCTTCCTCGTCGTCACCATCAGATTCTTCTTCATCGTCGTCCGCGACGTCGGCAGCCTTGTCGGCTTTCTGGTCGAGCGGCGGCGGCACTTCGGCAGGCGGCGCAATGCCGTCGTCCGGGTCGATGTAACCGCTCAGGACGTCAGACAGGCGGCCACCTTCGGTGGTGACGCGAGTGTATTCAGAGAGAATGTGCTCGACCGTGCCAGGGAAGTGCGCGATCGCGCCCATCACTTCACGGATGCCTTCCTCGATACGCTTGGCGATTTCGATTTCGCCTTCACGCGTCAGAAGCTCGACCGTACCCATTTCACGCATGTACATGCGCACCGGGTCGGTTGTGCGACCGATGTCGGTTTCGACTGCCGCCAACGCTGCGGCTGCTTCTTCAGCGGCCGCTTCGTCGGTGTCGGCTTCGGCCAACAGAAGGGCGTCCGCATCCGGAGCACTCTCGAATACGTTGATCCCCATGTCGTTAATCATGCGGATGATGTCTTCCACCTGTTCCGGATCTGAAATATCCTCCGGCAGGTGGTCGTTGACCTCCGCGTAAGTCAGGTAACCCTGCTCACGACCGCGGCTGATCAACTCTTTGAGGCGAGACTGCTGTTGCGCTTTTCCGGACATAACACCCTATCCACTGAAGGTCTTGGCGGGCAAAAAACAAGCCGAGGATTATACCCGAGCTAGGACCTCACGCGCCAGTTGAGGTCGGGGTTTGTGCAGGAATATTGCGATTTAACAGGTTGAGCAGCTGAACTTTTTCTTCAGCACTGAGCCCTGACTGCCGTTCCTTTCTGATCAATTGGTCCAGGTGTCGCTCGCGTTGGCGTGCGGACAAACTAGTTATAGTGTCGAAAAACTGTTGTTCAAGGTTATCGGCCGAGATCAACCATTCCTTTTCCGCCAGTTGTCGTAATAATCGCCCTTGATCGGTGCCATGCCAGCGCGCGATCAATTGCATGGACCGCAGCTTCGGATTTTTCTGTGTCGCATCGATCAGAGCGACCAGAAGCTGCGAGTACACATTCTCTTCGTCGGCAAAATTACTTGCGTTTGCCACCTGGGCCGACAGTTCCGGGTGATGAAGCAGTGTCCGGAGCGCTGTCAGCGTCGGCGGCTCAACGGTTGCGGGCGTGCGCGGGGTGCGGGGCTCGAAATCGGGACGCTTGCCGTTCTTGTCCCACTTCTTGCCTTTCTCCCACGGCTTCTTGTCCCATTTTTTCTGCTGGCCGCCCGGTGCTTTGGGCGTCCATTCCTGCTGTTGTGGCTCGTACGCATCGTGCGGCTGGTAATCGCTGTAATCGGGAACCGAGTCGTAATCGAAACCCGGGTCGTACGCCGGCGGCGCTTCTGCCGGTGCGTTCTGCACCAACTGATTAACGGCCGCAGTGTCCAGGCCTGTAATTTCTTTCAGGCGACGGCGCATCAGTTCGCGCAGATTGGCGCCCGGCACTTTTTCGATCAGTGGCGCGGCCAGTGTCACCATGTGCGCCTTGCCTTCCAGGGAGCGCGGGTCGGCTTCCTTGGTCAGTTGCTCGAAAAAGTAATCGGCCAGTGGTTGAGCGTGCTGGTTGATCCTGGCCTTGAACGCATCGGTGCCTTCTGACCGCACCAGTGTGTCCGGGTCTTCGCCTTCCGGCAGAAACAGAAATCGGGCCCGGCGTCCGTCTTGCAGGCTGGACAACGTTGCTTCCAGCGCGCGCCATGCAGCATTGCGGCCGGCCTGGTCGCCGTCGAAGCAGAACAGCACACTCGGCACGACACGAAACAGGCGCTTCAAATGTTCTTCACTGGTCGCCGTACCCAGCGTTGCCACGGCATTGCGCAGGCCTTGTTGGGCCAGGGCAATGACGTCCATGTAGCCTTCGACGACGATGATCTCGTCCAGATTCCGATTATGTTTACGGGCTTCGAACAGGCCGTACAGTTCCTGTCCCTTATGAAACACCGGTGTTTCGGGAGAGTTCAGGTATTTTGGCTTGTCGTCGCCGAGCACGCGTCCGCCAAAGGCAATGACGCGACCACGGCTATCGCGAATAGGGAACATCACCCGATCGCGGAAGCGGTCATACCGTTTGCCGGTTTCGGCGTTTTCGATCAGCAGTCCGGCATCGATCATCGCCTTCTGCTGAAGGGTGTCGCTGCTCAGGTGCTTGTAGAGGTTGTCCCAGCCCGGCGGTGCGAAACCCAGGCCGAAATCGCGGGCAATCTCGCCTGACAGGCCGCGGCCTTTCAGGTAGTCCACCGCCGACTTGCGCGTCGGGTGGCTTTTCAGTGCAGCCCGGTAAAACTCGGCTGCGGCTGTGAGTAATGGGTACAGCGGCGAATCGGTAGGTTGTCTGGGCTTTTGCCCTTTGACGCCCTGTTCGCGAGGCACTTCCATGCCTGCGGCTTTCGCCAGATCCTCGACCGCCTGAGGGAAATCCAGGTTGTCGTGGTCCATGATGAAGCCGAGGGCATTGCCGCCCGCGCCGCAGCCAAAGCAGTAGTAGAACTGTTTGTCAGGGCTGACACTGAACGACGGTGTCTTTTCCTTGTGGAAAGGACAGCAGGCACTGAAATTCTTGCCGGTCTTCTTTAATTGAACGCGCGAGCTGACAACATCGACAATGTCGGTGCGGTTCAGGAGGTCGTCAATAAAACCTTGGGGAATCAGTCCGGCCATGGCGTTCTCATCATCAGGCGCCCCGCCAGAAAGATCGTGGCGAATCCAAAGCGTAACGACGGTTGCGTGGTCAGTGTAGACGGGTCAACGCGGCCTGGTTCAGGCTGGAAGAGTTCGACGGGGTTTGTCTGGGTCGCATCTGCGGCTTCGACAGCCTCTGTCTGTACAGCGTGAGGCTAAAACTGCAACTGCCGGCAGCCCGGCTTTGGGGCCGGGCGAGGCAGAAGCTTGCGACGGACGTCTGTATTAATACAGACGAACGGCGCGGCGCTGTTCGCGCTGAACTTTCTTGGCGTGACGCTTAACAGCAGCAGCTGCTTTACGCTTACGCTCGGAAGTCGGCTTCTCGTAAAATTCGCGGCTACGAACTTCAGCCAGAACACCGGCTTTTTCGCAGGAGCGCTTGAAACGACGCAGAGCTACGTCGAAGGGTTCGTTCTCTTTAACTTTGACGGCTGGCATCCAGAGCTACCTTCATTCATTACCGGGGTCAACGCCTCGTGCAACGCTTGCACTAAGTACGTCGGTTTTTAAGGGTTGCGGATGTTAACCCCTCGCCGCGCGGAATGCAAAGCCTCTGATCGAAAACCACTGGTCGCAGGCATGAGCGGCGACTATTATGCGCGCCTTCGAATTTGGCCTCCACAAGGCGTACCCCATGTTAGTACTGGGATTGGAAACCTCCTGCGATGAAACCGGCGTGGCGCTGTACGACAGCGAGCGCGGGCTTCTCGCCGATGCACTGTTCAGTCAGATCGACCTGCACCGCGTCTATGGCGGCGTAGTGCCGGAGCTTGCTTCTCGCGACCACGTCAAACGCATGCTGCCCTTGATTCGTCAGGTGCTGGCGCAGGCCGACTGCGCCGTGACCGAGATCGATGCCATTGCCTACACGGCAGGCCCAGGGCTCGTCGGCGCGCTGCTGGTCGGGGCTTCCTGTGCCCAGGCGCTGGCGTTCGCCTGGGACATTCCGGCGCTGGGCGTGCACCACATGGAAGGCCATCTGCTGGCGCCGATGCTGGAAGAACATCCGCCCGAGTTTCCGTTCGTCGCCTTGTTGGTTTCCGGCGGGCATACGCAGCTGGTGCGTGTCGACGGGATCGGTCTTTACGAGCTGCTCGGCGAAACCCTGGACGATGCTGCCGGCGAGGCGTTCGACAAGACCGCCAAAATGATGGGGCTCAATTATCCCGGCGGGCCTGAAATCTCCCGGCTGGCTCAAAGCGGCGTCGAAGGTCGCTTCGTTTTTCCACGCCCGATGACCGATCGTCCGGGCCTGGATTTCAGCTTCAGCGGCCTGAAAACCTTCGCGCTCAATACCTGGCAGCAGTGCCAGAGCGCTGGAGACGACGGCGAACAAACCCGTTGCGACATCTCGCTGGCCTTCCAGCAGGCGGTGGTGGAGACTTTGACGATCAAGTGCAAACGCGCGTTGAAACAGACCGGCCTCAAGCGTCTGGTGATCGCCGGTGGCGTGAGTGCCAACAAGGCGCTGCGGCATTCGCTGGAGCAGATGTTGAGCGGTTTGGGCGGCAACGTTTACTACGCACGGCCTGAGTTCTGTACCGATAATGGCGCGATGATCGCGTTCGCAGGTTGCCAGCGTTTGCAAGCCGGGCAGAAGGAAGGCCTGGCGATCAGCGTGCAGGCGCGGTGGCCGATGGAGCAATTGCCGGGGCTGTAATACGGTAATCCTGGTCGACAAAGAGGCTCGCATGAGCCTCTTTTATGTTGGGGATTCAGAAATGCCGTTCGCGCCCGGCAAACAGGTCGCGTAAATTGCCCCGGTGGCGCCAGACGATCAACAGCGTCAGAACGCTCATCGGTACCAGCGCGTGCGGTTCCTGCCAGGCCAGAAGCGGCAAGGTCAGGGGCGTTGCGATGAGCGATGCGAGGGAGCTGGTGCGAGTCAGGTAGAACGTCAGCAGCCAAGCGGCGATTGCCAGCAGCGCAGCGGGCGGATACAGGCCGAGCAACATCCCGGCGGCAGTGGCAACGCCTTTGCCTCCCCGGAAGCGGAAATAGAGCGGGAACAGGTGGCCCAGCACCGCGCACACGCCGACCCAGGCCTGCAGGCGAGGGTCGAGCCCTGCCCAATTGGCGATCAGCACCGGAATCAGTCCTTTGCAGACGTCGCCGATCAGGGTCAGGATAGCGAGCTTCTTGCCTGCCAGGCGCAGCATGTTGGTCGCGCCGGCGTTGCCCGAGCCGCTGGCACGCGGGTCCGGCTTGCCGGTCATGCGGCTAAGCAGGATGGCAAAGGACAGTGAGCCGAGCAGGTAGGCGAGGATCGCCAATGACCAAAACATGCTAACCATTCCGGGCGGGGATGCCTTGATTCTAACGGCGCATCGCGCCCTTGTCGTGCAACGGAGAGAGAGGCTTGGACAGAGTTTTCATTGAGGGTCTGGAGGTCGATACGGTGATCGGCGCCTACGATTGGGAACGTGGCATTCGCCAGGTCCTGCGTCTGGACCTGAGTTTTGCCTGGGACAATCGGCCTGCTGCGGCGGACGATGACCTGAGCAAAGCGCTCGACTACGCCAGCGTGTCCGCACGCATCCAGGCCTTCGCCGAAGCATCCAGCTTTGAGCTGGTCGAAACCTTTGCCGAACGCCTGGCCGAGGTGTTGATGGGCGAGTTCAATATTCCCTGGTTGCACCTCAAACTGACCAAGCCGGGAGCCGTGCCAGCGGCCAAAGGCGTGGGTGTGGAGATCGAGCGCGGATGTCGCTGACACGGATTTTCCTGGGCCTGGGCAGCAATATCGACCGCGAGAAACATCTGTGCGCAGGGCTTGATGCGCTTGCGGGATTTCTGACCGATATGACCTGCTCGCCAGTGTTCGAAAGCCATCCGGTCGGCATCAAGAGCGGCCCTTTTTTCAATCTTGTGGTATCGGCGCTGACCGATCTGCCCTTGATCGAGCTGGATCGTCGGCTGAAATTCATCGAAGCCGATAACGGCCGTTATGCCCCGGATCGTAAAGGACTGCCGCTGGACATCGATGTGCTGCTCTATCACGAACACGTTGGCAATTTCGATGGTCTGGTCTTGCCCCGTGCCGAAATTCTGAAGAATGCGTTCGTGCTATGGCCTCTTTCGCTGATCGCCCCTGAGCGTCTGCACCCTGGGGTTGGAATCGCGTTTGCTCAACTCTGGCAGGACGCGCAGATTGATCAGAAGCTCTGGCCGGTGGGCTTTGAGTGGCGGGGTCAGCAGCTGACGCCGGATTCTCTTTTGCGGACTGACGACCTGTAGAAGTAAGCGTGCTCGCGATTGCGGTTTGACTGATACACCGCATCGCGACCCTCGCAAACTCGGATGGCTCCTACAGGAATTGCATTCGCTTCAAGCCTGATACGACGCCTTGTACACCTTCAGCGTATCCAGCCGCTCGCGCTTGAGCGCCTCGCCCAGTTCCTGCCCTTGGTATCCCTTGTCCAACAACGGCTGGACCGCCACCTGCCGTGCGGCTTCGGCAGCTCCGCGCAAATATTCGGCCTGTGGATAACTGCGATCCTCAAAGCCTTTGCGACCGCGTGCGTCCATCTCGCAGACCACGACGAACTCTTCAAAGCGCTGAGGCCGGCGATACACGTCGAAGCTCTGCAACAGATCCAGCAAGGTCGAGGGTTTGAGCTCCATCGCGCGGTGTCCGTGGGTGTGATATTGGCCGACCAGCAAAGCTAGTTCCTGACACTCCTTCGGCACCTTGAAGCGCAGATTCACGGCCTTGATCGACTTCAAGCCTTTCTGTTCATGGGCGATGTGCCGAGGCCATTCTTCCTCCGGCGTCAGGGCTTTGCCCAAGTCATGGAGCAGGCAAGCCCAGCGCACACTGAGCGGCTGGTGATGCAGCGATGCCTGATGCAGCACGCTGAGCACATGCAACCCTGTGTCGACTTCGGGGTGATGAGCTTCCGGCTGAGGCACGCCAAACAGCGCATCGACCTCTGGCATCAGCACTTTCAATGCGCCGCATTCACGCAGCACCTCGATGAACACCTGCGGCTCACGCTCCATCAGCGCCCGGGAAATTTCCTTCCAGCTGCGCTCGGGTGTCAGGGCCTCAAGCTCTCCGGATGCGCTGAGCTGGCGCATCAATTCAAGGGTTTCCGGCGCAATGGTGAAGCCATCGGGAGCATAGCGGGCAGCAAAACGCGCCACACGAAGCACTCGGAGGGGATCTTCGGCGAACGCCGGCGATACGTGGCGCAATATCCGCGCTTCAAGGTCCCGCTGGCCGTGATAAGGGTCGGTGAGATGACCCTCTTTGTCTTCGGCGATGGCGTTGATGGTGAGGTCGCGGCGGATGAGGTCTTCTTCGAGCGTGACCTCGGGATCGGCATGAAACACAAAGCCGCCATAGCCGCGCCCGGTCTTGCGCTCGGTGCGGGCCAGTGCGTATTCCTCGCCGGTCAGCGGGTGCAAAAATACTGGAAAGTCCGTACCGATCGGGCGATAGCCCTTGATCAGCATTTCATCTGCGGTCGCGCCCACCACTACCCAATCGGTGTCGGCAACCGGTTTACCAAGCAGGCGATCACGAACCGCGCCGCCGACTTTATAGATCTGCATAAAAAAAACCTCCGTAAGCGCGACAGGATAAACCTTAAGTTGCGCCTGCGGAGGTGGAAAAAGCGTTATCGCCTAAAGGTGTACGACGGCCAGGTCGAGCCTGGGATATTCACCGTCAGCGTGTTCGCTTCTCGGCGGTACGTGGTGGGTCTTCATGATCTGATCGCCCTGCAGCGTTTCCAGATGAATATCAAAGCCCCACAAGCGATGCAGATGCTTGAGCACTTCGTCGGTTGAGTCGCCCAGCGGTTTACGGTCATGTTGCTGATGGCGCAGGGTCAGTGAGCGATCGCCGCGACGGTCGATGCTGTAGATCTGCACGTTGGGTTCGCGGTTGCCCAGGTTGTACTGGGCGGCCAGGGTCTCTCGAATGATTCGGTAGCCGGTTTCATCGTGAATGGCCGGTACAAGCAGATCATCCTTCTGGTCGTCGTCCAGAATGCTGAACAGTTTCAAATCCCGAATCACCTTGGGCGACAGGTATTGCAGGATGAAGCTCTCATCCTTGAAGCTGCTCATCGCAAACTTCACCGCAGTCAGCCAGTCGGTGCCCGCGAGCTCCGGGAACCAGCGGCGGTCTTCCTCGGTAGGGTGCTCGCACATCCGCCTGATGTCCTGATACATGGCAAACCCGAGGGTGTAGGGGTTTATGCCGCTGTAGTACGGGCTGTCGAATCCTGGCTGAAACACGACGCTGGTGTGGGACTGCAGAAACTCGAGCATGAATCCGTCAGTCACCAGGCCTTCGTCGTACAGATCATTCATCAAGGTGTAGTGCCAGAACGTCGCCCAGCCTTCGTTCATCACTTGAGTCTGACGCTGCGGGTAAAAATACTGGGCGATCTTGCGCACGATTCGCACAACTTCACGCTGCCATGGCTCCAGCAGTGGCGCATGTTTTTCGATGAAGTAAAGGATGTTTTCCTGGGGTTCTGCAGGGAAGCGCGCATTGTCTTCCTTGTCGTTCTTGCTGGCGCTCTTGGGAATGGTGCGCCACAGATCATTGATCTGCTTTTGCAGGTGCTCTTCGCGGTCTTTTTGTCGGCGACGTTCCTCTTCAGCCGAAATCGGATACGGGCGCTTGTAGCGATCGACGCCGTAGTTCATCAGGGCGTGACAGGAGTCGAGCAGATCCTCCACGGCATCGATACCGTGGCGCTCCTCGCATTGCATGATGTACTGCTTGGCGAACACCAGGTAATCGATGATCGAGCTGGCATCTGTCCAGGTCCGGAACAGGTAGTTGCCCTTGAAGAAGCTGTTATGGCCGTAGCATGCGTGCGCGACGACCAATGCCTGCATGCAGATGGTGTTTTCTTCCATCAGATAAGCAATGCAAGGATCGGAGTTGATGACGATCTCGTACGCCAGACCCATCTGGCCGCGCGAGTAGGATTTCTCTGTGCTCAGGAAGTGTTTGCCGTAGGACCAATGGTGATAGCCCAGCGGCATGCCGACCGACGCATAGGCGTCCATCATTTGCTCGGCGGTGATCACCTCGATCTGGTTGGGATAGGTATCCAGGGCGTAACGCTCGGCGATGCGGCTGATTTCCCGGTCGTACGCCTGGATCAGTTCGAATGTCCACTCGGAACCCGTGGAAAGGGGTTGGCGCTTCTGCTCTCTAGCGGTCATGTCACTAACCTGCGCTGGAAGAGTTCACGGAATACCGGATAGATATCACCGGCAGAGACCAGCTGCTGCTGGGCGAACGTGTCGGCAAACGCTTCGCCGATGCGCTCGTATTCGAACCACAGCGCCTGATGCTCGCGCGGGGTAATTTCGACGTAAGTGTAGTACTGCACGAATGGCATGATCTGCTTGATCAGAATGTCGCGGCAGATGGGGGAGTCGTCGTTCCAGTTGTCTCCGTCAGAAGCCTGGGCGGCGTAGATGTTCCATTCGTTGGTGGGGTAGCGCTCGGCCATGATCTCCTGCATCAACTTCAATGCGCTGGACACGATGGTGCCGCCGGTTTCGCGTGAGTAGAAAAATTCCTCTTCGTCGACCTCGCGGGCGCTGGTGTGATGGCGGATGAACACCACTTCGATCTTGTCGTAATTACGTTTGAGAAAGAGGTACAGCAGGATGAAAAAACGCTTGGCGATGTCTTTGGTGGCTTGAGTCATCGACCCCGAGACGTCCATCAGGCAAAACATGACCGCCTTGGAACTCGGGTTGGGCTGCTTGACCAGCAGGTTGTATTTGAGGTCGAAGGTGTCCAGATAAGGCACACGCTTGATACGCGCCTGCAAGCGTTGGGCTTCGACTTCCAGTTCTTGAATGTCACCGAAGTTGTCCGGTTCTTCGCGCTTGAGGCGCTCGAGTTCGGCCAGTACTTCCCGAAGCTTGGCGCGGCTGCTGCCTGACAGCGCGATGCGACGGGCATGAGCCGAACGCAAGGTACGAATGATGTTGATACGAGAGGGATTGCCCTCGTTGCTGATGCCGGCACGCACCGTTTTGAACGTGTCGGTCCCGGTCAGGTTGCGTTTGACCAGATTGGGAAGTTCGAGGTCTTCGAACATGAACTCGAGAAATTCTTCCTGGGTGATCTGAAACACGAACTCATCCATGCCTTCGCCGGAATTGCTCGCCTTGCCAGGCCCTTTGCCACCGCCACCGCCTTGCGGCCGGGCGATGTGTTCGCCGGTGGTGAATTCCTTGTTGCCGGGATGGACGACGGTCTGCTTGCCGCCGCGGCCATGATGAAGCACCGGTTCGTCGATATCGCGCCCCGGAATACTGATCTGCTCGCCATGCTCCATATCGGTTATCGAGCGGCGGCTGACTGCTTCTTCGACTGCTTTTTTGATGTGGTCACGGTAACGACGCAGAAAGCGCTGCCGATTTACCGTGCTCTTGTTCTTGCCATTGAGACGTCGGTCGATCACATAGCTCATCTGGAGCCCTCCGGGCAGCTGCAAGTAGAAAACAGCTGCAAGCCGCAAGCTAAACGGGTCGAACTCGAGGGCTGCCCCGTTCAGCTTGCCGCTTGAAGCTTGTAGCTTACCGCTGCGTTACTGGGACTTCCGGACACGCAGATACCACTCGGACAGCAGTCGTACCTGTTTGTCGGTGTAACCGCGCTCGACCATGCGGGTAACAAAGTCGTTGTGTTTCTGTTGGTCCTCTTTACTGGCTTTGGCGTTGAAACTGATAACCGGCAGCAGGTCCTCGGTGTTGGAGAACATTTTCTTCTCGATCACCACGCGCAGCTTCTCGTAGCTGAGCCAGGTCGGATTCTTGCCGTTGTTATTGGCGCGGGCACGCAACACGAAGTTGACGATCTCGTTTCGGAAATCTTTCGGATTGCTGATGCCAGCCGGTTTCTCGATCTTCTCCAGCTCCTCGTTGAGGGCAACGCGGTTGAGGATTTCGCCCGTTTCGGGATCCCGGTATTCCTGATCCTGAATCCAGAAATCCGCGTACAGCACATAGCGATCGAAGATGTTCTGACCGTATTCGCTATACGACTCAAGGTAAGCGGTCTGAATCTCTTTGCCGATGAACTCGATGTAACGCGGCGCGAGGTATTCCTTGATGAACCGCAGGTAGCGCTCACGGGTTTCAGCCTGGAATTGTTCCTGCTCGATCTGCTGTTCCAGCACATAAAGCAGATGGACCGGGTTCGCGGCAACTTCATGCGGATCGAAGTTGAAGACCTTCGACAGAATCTTGAAAGCGAAACGCGTCGACAGGCCATTCATGCCTTCGTCGACACCCGCGCTGTCGCGGTACTCCTGAATAGACTTGGCTTTCGGATCGGTGTCCTTCAGGTTTTCGCCGTCGTAGACCCTCATCTTCGAATAGATATTCGAGTTTTCGGGCTCTTTGAGTCGTGACAATACGGTGAACTGCGCCAGCATTTTCAACGTGTCGGGCGCGCAATGCGCTTTGGCCAGAGAGCTGTTGAACAGCAACTTGTCGTAAATCTTGATCTCGTCGCTGACCCGCAGGCAGTAAGGCACCTTCACGATGTAGATACGGTCGATGAAGGCTTCATTGTTCTTGTTGTTGCGGAAGCTGTGCCATTCCGATTCGTTGGAGTGGGCCAGCAAAATGCCGGTGAAAGGTATCGCGCCCAGGCCTTCGGTACTGTTGTAGTTACCTTCCTGAGTAGCGGTGAGCAGAGGGTGCAAGACTTTGATCGGCGCCTTGAACATCTCCACGAATTCCATCAGGCCCTGGTTGGCCCGGCACAGCGCGCCAGAGTAGCTGTAAGCGTCGGCGTCGTTCTGTGGGTATTCCTCGAGTTTGCGGATGTCGACTTTACCGACCAGTGCAGAGATGTCCTGGTTGTTCTCGTCGCCCGGCTCGGTCTTGGCAACGGCGATCTGATTGAGGATCGATGGATAGAGTTTCACCACTTTGAACTGGCTGATGTCGCCCCCGAACTCGGCCAGACGTTTGGTCGCCCATGGCGACATGATGGTGTTGAGGTATCTGCGCGGGATGCCGTAGTCCTCTTCGAGGATCGTCCCGTCTTCGGTGGGTTTGAACAGGCCCAAGGGCGATTCGAAAACCGGGGAGCCCTTGATGGCGTAGAAAGGTATTTTTTCAACAAGCTGTTTGAGTTTTTCAGCCAGGGACGACTTGCCGCCGCCTACAGGGCCGAGCAGGTAAAGGATCTGTTTCTTCTCTTCCAAGCCTTGGGCAGCGTGGCGGAAGTACGAGACGATTTGCTCGATGCAGTCCTCCATGCCGTGGAAATCCTCGAACGCCGGATAGCGCCGAATGACCTTGTTGGAGAAGATTCTGGACAGCCTGGAGTTGGTCGATGTGTCGAACAACTCAGGCTCGCCGATGGCCATCAGAAGACGTTCTGCGGCTGAGGCGTATGCACTGCGATCGGTTTTGCAGAGCTCCAAGTACTCCTGTAGCGAGAGCTCTTCCTGGCGTGTCGATTCAAAGCGTTGTTGGAAGTGGCTAAAAATACTCATGACGTCACCTCGCTCGATACGTGGAGCCGGCGGCGGATCGTCAGTCGATGCTGGCTGGCAACTGATTACTCAGCGGCCATTTACCCCCCAAACACCATAAAAGTAGCTACCGATGACCCACGCGCCGGTGTACCGGCTCTCCCCTGATTCGGATGGCCTGAGGCTAAGGATAGTTCGGATTCGCACACAGAAAGAAGGAATGCGTGTGAACAGAGGCGGACCGTTCGTCAGATGGGGGCGCGAGCCCGCGTAGGACGCGGGATAGCGCCTGGAAAAAATATTTTTCGATCAGCCTTGCGCGGTTTCAGTCGGAAAAGTGTTTTTCCACAGCTCGAAACCGCCATCCATGCTGTAGACCTCGGAGAAGCCTTGACCTACAAGATAGGCCGCTGCGCTCTGGCTGGAGTTGCCGTGGTAACAGACGACGACCAACGGTTTGTCCAGGTCGGCGGCGCGGATGAAGTCCGCGATCGAGTGGTTGTCCAGATGATGCGAATCAGGGATGTGATTACTGGCGAATGTCTGCGCGTCGCGCACATCGACCAGTACGGCGCCTTGTTCGCGCAGGGCCTTGGCCTGCTCCGGCGGAATGCGTTTGAAGTCGGTCATGGCATGGGCTCCTGGGCCGTCGGGTTCTCAACCGGTTGAGAACGAAAAGGGAATTCTACTGCCGCGCTGGCTGTTCGTCGCCACTGGACGGCGCTCTGGTCGATGGCTTCTCGACATGACCGCTGTCGTCGCATTCGCAGCGAATCAGTGTCCGGGTGTCGACATTGAGCAGGGTCATCGCACCGCCCCATACGCATCCGGTGTCCAACGCGTAAACGCCCGGCTCGTCACATCGCCCTTCAAGCGCGGCCCAGTGACCGAAAATGATATTCAAGCCCTTGGTTTTGCGATCCTTGTGACTGAACCATGGCGCGTAACCCGTCGGCGCACTGTCCAGGCCTTCCTTGCTCTTGAGGTCGAGCTTGCCGTCGCTGGTGCAGAAGCGCATCCGCGTGAAGTAGTTGGTGATGACGCGCAGCCGCGTGACGCCGTGCAGGTCTTTGTCCCACTTGGCCGGCTCGTTGCCGTACATGCCGTCGAGAAAGGGTTCGAAGAGATTGTCGTCGCGCAGGGCCTCTTCGACTTCTTCGGCGCAGCGCAGCGCTTTTTTCAACGTCCACTGCGGCGGAATGCCCGCGTGGACCAAGGCGATATCCCGTTCGGCGTCGTAGTGCATGAGCTTCTGCTGACGCAGCCAGTCGAGCAGTTCGCTGGCATCCGGGGCCTCGAGGATCTCACGCAGGGTGTCGGCTTTCTTGAGTCGCTCGATGTTGCGCCCAGCAGCCAGCAAGTGCAGGTCATGATTACCCAGCACGCAGACGATCGACTGACGCATGGCGTAGAGAAAGCGCAGGGTTTCCAGCGACTGCGGGCCGCGGTTGACCAGATCGCCCACCAGCCAGAGTTTGTCTTTGGCCGGATCGAACTTTACTTGCTCAAGCAGGCATTTCAGAGGATCCAGGCAACCCTGCAAGTCGCCAACAGCGTACACCGCCATCAGTGGAGGGCCCCCGGCACCGCCAGCCGGAACGGGGCGATGATGGCATCGAAGCGTTTACCGTCTTCGGCCAGCATCTGGTAGCTGCCCTGCATGTTGCCCACTTGCGTGGTCATGACGGTTCCGCTGCTGTAGGTATGGCTCTGTCCGGCCTGAATCAGCGGCTGTTGACCGACCACGCCCTCGCCGCGAACTTCTTCGACATGGCCGTCACCGTCGGTGATGACCCAGTGACGCGACAGCAACTTGGCCGCGATCTCGCCGCTATTGTGCACAGTGACGGTATAGGCGAAAGCGAAGCGGTTTTGCTCAGGCTGCGATTGTTCGGCAAGGAAGCGGGTGACGACGCTGACGTCGACCTGATAACGGGGATCAGACATGCAAGAGGCCTTAAAAGCGAAAGCGGAAAAAGCCGGAAGGAGCCCGGTAGACAATCAGTCTAGGACATGTGACGGGTAAAAAACCAATTGGTGCTCCGCCCGTACATGCCCTGCGCGATCAGCCGACGACAGGCTTGTCGGTCAGTTTGTCGGCCAGACGCACGAACGCCGCGAGATCCAGCTGCTCGGGACGCAAGCTGCCATCGACGCCTGCTTCGGCGATTTCTTCACTGGTGAGCAGCGCCTTCAAGGTATTGCGCAAGGTTTTGCGGCGCTGGTTGAACGCTTCGCGGACGAGGCGTTCAAGTACGCGATGATCCTTGGCCGGGTGTGGCAGGGACTCATGGGGCACCAGGCGCACGATCGCCGAGTCGACTTTCGGCGGCGGATTGAACGCCCCGGGCCCGACGTTGAACAGGTGCTCAACGCGGCAATGGTACTGAACCATGATCGACAGGCGACCCCAGTCACCGCCGCCAGGGCCTGCGGCCAGACGCTCGACCACTTCCTTCTGCAGCATGAAATGCATGTCGCGGATCAGGTGAGCATTCTGCAGCAGGTGAAAAATCAGCGGAGTGGAGATGTTGTAAGGCAGGTTGCCCACCACCCGCAGACTGTTCGGCGCAGCATTGAGGCTGGTGAAGTCGAACTTCAGTGCGTCGCCCTGATGAAGGTTGAAATTCGGCTTGGCACTGAACTGCTGCATGAGAATCGGCACCAGGTCTTTGTCCAGCTCAACGACGTCCAGCTGTGCACCGCTGCTCAGCAGGCCTTCGGTCAAGGCGCCCTGGCCCGGGCCGATTTCCAGCATGCGGTCCTCTGCCTTGGCGCGAATGGAGCGCAGGATTTTGTCGATCACGCCGGCGTCGTGCAGGAAGTTCTGGCCGAAGCGCTTGCGCGCCTTGTGTTGGTATTGCTCAGTCATTTACGGGTCTCGGCCATCTGATAGGCGGTTTCCAGTGCGACCTTGAGGCTGCCGGTGTCGATCTTGCCGGTGCCTGCCAGATCCAGCGCAGTGCCGTGATCCACAGAGGTGCGGATGATCGGCAGGCCGAGTGTGACATTGACAGCGGCGCCGAAGCCTTTGTACTTCAGCACGGGCAGACCCTGGTCGTGGTACATCGCCAGCACTGCATCGCAGTGCTCCAGATATTTGGGGGTGAAAAGAGTGTCGGCGGGCAGCGGGCCACGCAAGTCCAGGCCTTCGCTGCGCAGACGCTCCAGAGTAGGTTCGATGATGTCGATTTCTTCGCGGCCAAGATGACCGCTTTCGCCCGCGTGGGGATTGAGTCCGCAGACCAGAATACGCGGGCGGGCAATGCCAAACTTGTTGACCAGATCGGCATGCAGAATGCGGGTGACGCGCTCCAGACGTTCCTCGGTGATGGCGTCCGCGATGTCGCGCAAGGGCAGGTGAGTGGTCACCAGTGCCACGCGCAGATCGCCGGTGGCAAGCATCATCACGACTTGTTCGGTCTGGGTAAGCTCGGCGAGAAACTCGGTGTGGCCCGAAAACGCGATGCCGCTTTCGTTGATCACGCCTTTGTGAACCGGCGCCGTGATCATGCCTGCGAAGTGCCCGGCCATGCAGCCATTGCCCGCACGCGTCAGCGTTTCGAGGACGAAGCCGCCGTTGGCTTTGTTCAATTGCCCGGTAATGACGGGAGCCTGGAGCGGGGTGTCCCACACATAGAGGCTGCCCGCAGGCGCGGCGGTGTCAGGCCAGGTGTCCGGCGTGACAGGAATCAGGCTGACAGCCACACCCAGCTGCGCGGCCCGCTCATTGAGCAGGTCGCAACTGGTGATGGCAATCAGGGGGTAAGGCTGGGACTGCGCGGCGAGCAGCAGGCAAAGGTCAGGACCGATGCCGGCAGGCTCGCCGGGTGTCAGGGCGAAACGCTTGGGTTTCACTTGGCAGCCTGGTCGGCGCCAGGAAGCTTGATTTCAACGTAGGCTTCGTCGCGAATCTGACGCAGCCAGGTTTGCAGCTCTTCATCGTACTTACGGTTACGCAACACCGTCATCGCCTGTTGCTCACGCGCCTGGTTGGTGCTGTCGGTGGAACGACGGCCCAGGACTTCCAGTACGTGCCAGCCAAACTGAGTCTGGAACGGCTTGGACACCACGCCCTGCGCGGTCTCGTTCATCACGTCACGGAACTCGGGAACCAGCGAGCGCGGGTCGACCCAGTTCATGTCGCCACCGTTGAGCGCAGAGCCCGGATCTTCAGAGAAGCTCTTCGCCAGTTCGCCGAAGTCTTCGCCGTTCTGGATGCGATCGTAGATGCGCTGTGCCAGCAACTTGGTTTCCGCCTCGCTGCGGATTTCGCTTGGCTTGATCAGGATGTGACGCACGTGGACTTCATCGCGCATCTGAGTCTGATTTTCACCGCCGCGTTTTTCCAGCAACTTGAGGATGATGAAGCCGCCCGGCGTGCGCGCAGGAGGTGTCACTTCGCCCGGGCGCATCGAAGACAGCATGTCGCCGAAGGGTGGAGGCAGCTGTGCCGCCTTGCGCCAGCCCATATCTCCGCCGTCCAGCGCGCTTTCGCTTGCCGAGGTGGAAATGGCGAGTTGCTCGAAGTTCGCACCTTGCTGCAGCTTGCCGTACACGTCCTTGGCCTTGACGGCAGCGGCCTGGATTTGATCCGAAGTCGCGCTGTCAGGTGTAGGAATCAGGATGTTCGCCAAGTGGAATTCTTCGGAAAACTGCGCTTTGCCAAGGTCCGACGCGAGGAAGTTCTTCACTTCCTGCTCCGAAACCTGGATGCGCTCGGCAACCCGGCGCTGACGCACCCGGCTGATGATCATTTCCCGGCGAATCTGCTCACGTGCGCTGTTGTACGACAGACCGTCGTGCGCCAGCGCTGCCTTGAACTGCTCGATGCTCATATTGTTGCGCTGGGCAATGGTGCCCACCGCCTGGTTGAGCTCTTCATCGGTAATGCGAATGCCGGAGCGTTCACCGATCTGAAGCTGCAGGTTTTCAAGGATCAGACGATCCAGTACCTGAGACTCGAGCGCGCTGGCAGGCGGAACGCCCTGGCCGCGCTTGGCGATGGTTTGCTGTACTTCACGGGTGCGCTGGTCGAGCTGGCTTTGCATGACCACGTCGTTGTCGACGATGGCAACTACCTTGTCGATGGAGCGCACTTCAGCGTGCGCTACGGAACCGATGAGTAACGCGCCCAGCATCAGCGGGCGCAGACAATCAGAAAGCTTGCTCTTCACGTTCACGATAACCTTGGATGCCTTTGTCGAGGAAGCCTTCAACTTTTTGGCCAACTACGCCGCCAAGTCCCTTCAACACGATTTGTAGGAAAATGCCGCGGTCGCCTTTTTCGTTCTGCGGTATCTCTTGGGTGGACTCGTCATAGTCGACCCAGTACCGGTTGATCAGACGCAGCTTCCAGCAGCAGTTGTCATATTCAAAACCACCAAAGGCTTCGAGGGTACGGTTGCGGTTGTAGTCATACTGCCAGCGACCGATCGCGCTCCACTGCGGCACGACAGGCCAGATGACCGAGAAGTCGTGCTGCTCGATCTTGTAGTAGTCCTTGATGTAGCCAGGAGTACCCGGTGTGCCGTAATCGCCGCCGCCCACTTGCCAGCGACCGGTGCTCTGGTCGTAACGGACCAGGTCGTTGCGGTAGCGGTAGCCGGCGTTGATGATCTTGCCGGGGTTGTCTTCAGGCTGGTAGTGAACCATCGCGCTGCCGGAACGGGTGCTGTGGCTGTCCGGATCCCAGTTGAAATCCGAGGTTGCACGCCAGTCGCGGTTGAAGCGGTATTCGTATTCCAGCGCGTACGGAGACACATCGGCCTGCGCGTCGTTGCGATCCTGGTAGGCGATGCCCGGCATCTGGACCTTGCGATCCTTGAAGTAAAGGGCCTGGCCCACGCTGATGCGCTGACGCTCGAAACCGTTGTCTTCGATCCAGCGGTTGGTCAGACCCAGCGAGAGTTTGTTCTCGTCGCCGATACGGTCCGAGCCCCTGAAGCGGTTGTCGCGGAACAGAGAGCTGTAGTTGAAGGTGGTCTCGGCAGTGTCGAATACCGGGATGTCCTTCTGATCCTTGTAAGGCACATACAGATAGAACAGGCGCGGTTCGAGAGTCTGACGGTAGTCTTTGCCGAACCACTGGGTATTGCGGTCGAAGTACAGGCCGCTGTCGACGCTGAAGATCGGCACGCTGCGATTGACGTTGCTGTCGTAGCTCTCGCCCAGAGCCGAGGCATTGTTACGGTTGGTCAGCAGGTCCTGTTTGCCCCGGCCGTCCAGGTCCAGATCATACTGGGTGTAGACGTATTTCAGCTTGGGCGTCAGGAAGCCGTACGAGGACGTCAGCGGCAGGCTGATGGACGGCGCCAGGTTCAGGCGGTCGCCATTGGCGCGCGCCAGACCTGCAACGTTGTTATCCAGACGAGGCTCGACGTTGCCGTCTTCATCGCTGAAGTTGCCGTCGTGCAGATCACGATCGAAACGGACCAGCTCGGTGCTGTAGTCGAACTTCAGACCTTCCGGACGGAACGGCAGGGTGCCGTCCAGTTTCAGCTGCGGCAGTCGGCCGTAAGGCGTGATGCGCGAAACGCTGGTCAGCTGGTACTGCTGGACGTTCAGGCGACCGGTGTAGCTATCGCCACGATAGGTCAGCATGCCCTGCTGGTTCAGGTAATCGTTGGTGTTGACGCCTTCCTGTCCGCTTTTCAGGTCCTTGAAGTAGTAAGGGTCGCTGACCTTGGTGTAATCGACGGTCGCCAGCAGACGATCATCCAGACCGCTGCGGTTCTGCCAGTTGATCATCCAGCGGGTGTCCTTGTAATCGGTCTCCTGCTTGCGATCATCGTTGTCGTCGTTCAGGTACGCAGCACCGAACTGACCTTCGCTGCTTTTGGTCAGGTAGCGGAACTCACCTTCGAGCAACAGACCCCGTTTGGCCATGTACGTCGGGTACAACGTGGCGTCGTAGTTCGGCGCCAGGTTGAAGTAGTAAGGCGTGAGCAACGAGAAGCCAGTGTCGCTGCTGGCACCGATGGTCGGTGGCAGGAAGCCGGACTGACGACGGTCGTCGATCGGGAAATAGATGTACGGCGTATAGAGGATCGGGATGTCCTTCACACGCAGCGTGGCGTTGGTCGCCGTACCGAAGCCGGTGGCCGGGTTCAGGGTGATGTTGTTGCCCTTCACCGTCCAGGCGTTGCTGTTCGGTTCGCACGTGGTGTACGTACCGTCCTTGAGGCGGATGATCGCGTTTTCTGCACGGCGGGCGTACAGCGCGTTACCACGCACGTTGGATTTGTGGAGCACGTATTCGGCGTTGTCGACTTTCGCCTCGCCGGTGTCCAGCTGCACTTCGGCATGGTCACCCACGATCAGGGCGCCGTTGTCGCGCAGACGGACATCGCCGTTCAGCTCGCCACGGTTTTCTGCCTGATGCAGGCTGGCCTCGTCGGCCTGAACCTGCATGCTGCCCTGGCGCATGACGACGTCACCGGCCAGGGTCGCGATTTGTTCGTCCTGCTGATAACGCGAAGCCTTGGCGCCGATGAAGGTCGGCGCGTCGCTTTTCGGCGTCTTGTCGTCCATGCCCGGGCGAATCGGCTCGATGTACGCACCGGAGCAGTAAGGACCTGTCTCTGCCAGTTGGGCAGCGGTCAGCTTCTCGCGGGGAACCCAGTCGAGATGGCTGTAGTCTTCGCTACGCGATTTCAGGCCACGGCCCTTGGCCTCGGTGACCAGCATCGTTTTGGGCACGACTTCACCGCTTGCGGTGGTGATCGTCGATTCGGTCGCCGTGCTGCTGTTAGACGACACGCTGTTGGCGTCGTGCACAGGGCGCGGAGGCAACTGGGCTGCAGTGGTTTTCGGAGAGCAATCCCAGGAACCTGTTGCCGACACCGAACAGTCATACTGTTCAGCTGCAACCACGTACTGGGTGGCCAGAGGTTGCATCGCCAGCAAACTGCCGGTTACGAGCAACGGAAATTTTTTACGAAACGCGGGGGATTTCAATGCCATCTTATTAGTCCGGGCTTCCTGCGCGCCATCTGCCCGCGGGGGGGCCGCACGCCTCTCGATGGGCTGAAAAAGATGTCGGATAATAAAGCATGACCCGCTTGACGGCTAGCGCCGTCGGAGACCCTTGCAATGCCAGATCAAGATGTACGCCTGCAACACCTGAAAGTTTGGCTCGATGAGCAGCTGCCGAAGTTGTTCGCGGCTCAAGGCTGGGGCGCGATACCCCCGGCCACGTTGACTGCGGCCAGCAGTGACGCCAGTTTTCGCCGTTATTTTCGTTGGGAGGGAGAGGGCCGCACTTTTATCGTGATGGACGCGCCGCCCCCTCAGGAAAACTGCAAACCCTTCGTCGATATCGCCCATTTGTTGAGCGAGTCGGGAATTAATGTTCCGAAAATTTATGCCGAAGACCTCCATCAAGGCTTTCTTCTGCTGAACGATCTGGGTCGCAAAACCTATCTCGACGTCATCGACGAGCAAAATGCCGATCAGCTTTTCGCCGATGCGATCGAGGCGTTGCTGGCGTATCAGCAATTGCCGATGGACGCGCCGCTGCCCAGCTATGATGTGGCGCTGCTGCGGCGCGAGCTGGAGCTGTTCCCGGAGTGGTACGTGAAGCGCCATCTGGGCATCGAGTTCGACCAGGCGCAGCAGGCGAGCTGGCAGCGGGTCAGCGATCTGCTGATCGAGAGCGCGCTGGCGCAGCCGAAAGTGCTGGTGCATCGCGACTATATGCCGCGCAACCTGATGCTCAGCGAGCCAAACCCCGGCGTGCTGGATTTTCAGGATGCGGTGTACGGCCCGATCACTTACGACATCACCTGTCTGTTCAAGGATGCGTTCCTGAGCTGGCCGGAGGCGCGGGTGGCAGGCTGGCTGAAGCAGTATTGGGAAAAGGCGTCGGCGCTGGGCATTGCGGTGCAGGACGATTTCAATGAATTTTGTCGCGCCAGCGATCTGATGGGCGTGCAGCGCCACCTCAAGGTCATCGGGATTTTCGCGCGCATCTGTCATCGCGATGGCAAGCCGCGATATGTCGCCGATGTACCGCGCTTCTTCTCTTATATAGAAGCGGTTCTGGCGCGTCGCCCCGAACTGATCGAATTGAGCAACTTGCTGACGAGTCTGAGTCAGCCAAAACAAGACGCCACATCATGAAGGTAGCGCCGTGACAAAGGTCAGGACTGTTTGGAAGAGGGATGCATGAAAGCGATGATTCTGGCGGCAGGCAAGGGCGAACGCCTGCGCCCGCTGACGTTGCACACGCCCAAGCCACTGGTGCGAGCCGGCGGCGTCCCGCTGATTGAGTATCACCTGCGTGCTCTGAAGATGGCCGGCTTTCGCGAGGTGGTCATCAACCACGCCTGGCTGGGGCAGCAGATCGAGGATTATCTGGGCGACGGCCAGCGCCTGGGGCTGAACATCCAGTATTCGCCCGAAGGTGAACCTCTTGAAACCGGGGGCGGGATATTCCGCGCGCTGCCATTGCTGGGCGACGAGCCTTTTCTGGTGGTTAACGGCGACATCTGGACGGACTGCGATTTCACCGCGTTGAATGCTTCACTCAACGGCGCGCCGATCAACGGGCTGGCGCATCTGGTGCTGGTGGACAACCCGCTGCACCACCCCGACGGCGACTTCGCGCTGGTGGGCGGCGAGGTGCGTGACGACGCCACGCTGCCGCGTCTGACCTACAGCGGCATCGCGGTGTTGCATCCTCGGCTGTTCGCAGGCTGCGCGCACGGGGCCTTCAAACTGGCGCCGCTGCTGCGCGAGGCCATGGCGAACGGGCAGGTGACCGGTGAGCACTTCACCGGTCGCTGGGTGGATGTCGGCACTCACGAACGGCTGGCGGAAGTCGAACAGATCCTTGCGGTGCAACCCTAGATGCTCTGGCCATTCACAGTGATCGGCGGCGGCGCCGGGTACGCGATTGCAAGCATTCCCGGCGCGATGCTGGGGGCGCTGCTGGGGCAGGCGCTGGATCGACGCCTGCATTTTCAGAGCTGGGCCGAATTACGGGAGCGTGTCAGCGGCCGCGCCGTGCCGCGTGACGATGAGCTGATTTTCATTCTGCTGGGGCGCCTGGCCAAGAGTGACGGGCGGGTCGTCGATGGGCACATTCAACAGGCCCGCGTGGAAATGCGTCGGCTGGACCTGAGCGAACCGGCCAAGCGCCGCGCGATCCAGGCGTTCAATCGCGGCAAGGACGGTCGTGACAACCTGCGCGTTCACCTGACGCGGCTCAAGACCCAGCCTCATGCCGCCGAAGGGCTGCTGCGCGCTTGCTGGCGTATGGCTTGGGCCGATGGCAAGGCTTCGCGCGCTGAGCGTGAACTGATTGTGCAGTGGGGCAAATGGCTCGGCTGGACGGCCGAGAAGGTTCAGGCGTTATCGTCCACCGAAGACGAGCAGAGAGAACGCGCACCCGCCAGCAGCGGCGGCGAGTACCAGGAAGCGTTGCGCCTGTTGGGCGTCAAGGCTGACGCTGAACCGGCGCAGATCAAACGTGCCTACCGCCGACTGTTAAGCCGGCACCATCCTGACAAAGTGGCGGGTACCGGCGCCAGCCAGATGCAAGTGCGCGACGCCACGGAAAGGACCCGCGAACTGCACAATGCCTATGCAGTGATCAAAGACCGGCGCGGGTTCCGCTAAGGTGCCGACGCTGCCTACTGGCCATCAAGCCAGCCGCGCACCCGTCGGAACAGCTGATCCTGCTCCATCGCCGAGTTGCCCGGAATCGCATTGAGCGTCACTTGGGTGAACCGCGCGTTCTTCACGCGCTTGCTGGCATCCAGACGATCCTGCGCTTGTTGGCGCGGGATCGGACGATCTTTGTTGACGAAGTCCGCCGTGGCGACTTTCAGCGTCGGCAGCACGTCCAGCAATGCGGGCGTGTCTTTGCCAGTGTCCACTGCAGTGACCATGACCAGGCGCTGCACGGCCGGCGAGGGACGTTCGCTCATGTAGCGCGCGGCCCAGTAGGCGCCTGTGCCGTGACCCAACAGGACGATGGAGCGGGACTTGTTCTGCTGAGCGAACGCCACTGCGCTGTCGATCCGCGCGAATATCTTCTCAGCGTTGGCCTTGGCCGCTTCTGCCTGCGCAGCGGCCTGTTCGGCGGCGGCCGTTGCGTCGGCTTCAGCAGCGGCGGCGGGGTCTGGCGCCTTCGTTGCGTCCTTGGCTTTGTCCTTGTCGGCGGCGGCATCACCGGCGGGCGGTGCGTCAGGGCTGCGTGCGAAAACACCGTCGTTGAACGCGTCCGGCATGCTCAGACTGAGGCTCGACCATCCAGTGTCTGGCAGCTTGCGGCGCAAAGGTCCTACTGCATTCGGCCAGTCGGCCGACTCATCGGCGCCGGGCACGATCACCACTGCACCTTTGGGGTCATCGGTGTTGGCCGGTTTCCAGAGTGCCAGAAACGACTCTTCACCCGCCTGCAGCTGCTGCTGTTCGGCCTGCGGCACGCGACGCTCGAGCGCCAGCGTGTCTTCCTGACTGCGCGAGGGCAGGGCCGCACGCTCCACAGGCGTCTCTGCCGGTTTGGCGTCTTTGTCCGGGGCCGGGTCAGCCGCCATCGCAAACGGCGAGCAAGGTAGTATCAGCGTCAGACAAAGCGCGGGAAACATTGCGCGAATGGTGTAGGACATCGAATATTCCAAAGGCCGGAAACAATTCCGGCAGACTAATGGGTTGACGGCTGTTTGTCAGGCCGCCATACGGCCTCGTCTTCGAGCGCCACGCTCACAGCATGACCGGCAAGGGAATCAGTGAAATGGGGACAACAATTTGAGCATCCGCAGGCCGCGCCTCTTGGTTATCGGCTGTGGCAGGGTGCTCTTGATGGCATTGATGCTGATCGCCGCGCCTGCCTGGGTTCAAGCCGATGGCGCCGCTACGCCGGTCGATCCGCTGACCGGTGCCCAGCGCGACTGGCTGGTCAAGCGCGGGCAACTGCGCGTCGGACTGGTGTTGCAAGCGCCGTATGCCCAGCTTGATCGCCGTGCGCAGCAGTTGTCCGGCGCGAACGTCGATCTGGTCAATCTGATGGCCAGGACGCTGCAGGTCGATCTGTTGTGGCGCAATTACGCCGATCAGGCCGAGCTCGAAAAAGCCTTCGCCGAGGGTCAGGTCGACTTCGCGCCCGGGCTGACGCAGACCCCGACGGGTTTGCGCATGTGGTTCTACTCCGATCCCTACATGCGCGTGCCGCAATTGGTGGTGGGGGAGCGTGACGGCTCGGGCGTGGTGGATCTCGAGAAGCTCGACAGCCAGGTGCGGATTGCCGTGCGCATGCCCAGCGTGACCGCCGATTATCTGCGCGCCAACTACAGCCATCTCAATCTGCAGGGCGTGCCGCTGGAGCGGCAGGCGTTGCAATTACTCCTCACCCAGCAGGCACGCTACGCGGTCATCGATGAGGCGCAATTGGGTCGACTGTCGCGCGAGGCCGAGTTCGCCGGGCTGGCAGTGGTCGGCGATATCGGGTTCCCGCAGCTGTTGCGCGTGGCCTCCCGGCGCGACACGCCGGAGCTCGCCGACATCATCAGCCAGGCGCTGAACGCCATTGCGCCCAAGGACCTTGAGCAATTGCATGCCCAATGGTTGCAGCCCAAATACCCGCGCGTGAGCGAGTCACCGGGGCTGTGGCAGAACATCGCGCTGCTGTTCCTGGTGCTGTTTCTGGCCTGCGCAGCGATCATTTTCTGGCAGCGCCGTCAGCAACAGGTGCTTGAAGGCGACCTTCTCGCTGCTCGCGAAGACATCACCCGGCGCCGCGCAGGTGAGGAAGCCCTGAGGCTGGCGCAGTTTTCGATCGACCAGAGTACGGTCGGCATTCTCTGGGTCAATTGGGACAGCCACGTGCGGTACGCGAATCAGGCCGCTGAAAACATGCTGGGTTACGCGCCGGGCGGTGTGGTCGACAGACCCCTGATCGATTTCGAGCCTGGTCTGAATATGGATCGCTGGCTCAACCTGTGGAAGAACGCCCGATCCAGCGAAGAAGGGCCGCAGAACTTCGAAAGCAATTGCCTGCGTGCCGACGGTAGCGTGTTGCCCGCCGATGTCTCTCTGAGTTTTTTGCGCTTTCGTGAAGCCGAGTATCTGGTGGTGTTTATCACCGACGTCACCGAGCGGCGCCGTTCGTTGGCCGCGCTGCAAGAGAGTGAGGCCCGGTTGCAGGTCTTGGCCGAGCAACTGCGGGAATTGTCGGCTCACCTTGAGACCGTGCGTGAAGAGGAAAAGGCGCGCATTGCCAGGGAAGTCCACGACGAGCTGGGTCAGATGCTGACGGTGCTCAAGCTGGAAACGTCCATGTGCGAACTGGCCTACGCCGATCTCGATCCTGGCTTGCGTGATCGGTTGAACAGCATGAAGCGCCTGATCGCCCAATTGTTTCAGCTGGTCCGTGATGTCGCGACTGCGCTGCGCCCGCCGATTCTCGACGCGGGCATCGCCTCGGCCATTGAATGGCAGGCCAGACGCTTCGAGGCGCGCACCCAGATTCCCTGTCTGGTGGAGGTACCGGACAATCTGCCGGTGCTGCCGGATTCGACGGCGATCGGGCTGTTTCGCATCCTTCAGGAGTCGCTCACCAACGTCATGCGCCATGCCCAGGCGCACACCGTCGAGCTGACGCTGAGCCTGAGCGACGGCGTGCTGTGCATGACGATCGCTGACGACGGCAGAGGCTTCGATCAGACCGCCGAGCGGCCGGCCTCGTTCGGCCTGGTGGGAATGCGGGAGCGGGTTTTGATCATGGGCGGACGGTTGCATCTGGACAGCACGCTGGGAGAAGGCACAACCTTGCGTATCCAGATTCCGCTCGAACAGGTTCCGCAGGAGCAAGTGCAGTGATCCGCGTATTGGTCGCCGAAGACCACACCATCGTCCGCGAGGGCATCAAGCAACTGATCGGTCTGGCCAAAGACCTGCAAGTGGCAGGCGAGGCCAGTAATGGCGAACAGCTGCTGGAAGCCTTGCGCCACATCGAGTGCGAAGTCGTGCTGCTCGATATTTCCATGCCCGGCGTGAACGGGCTGGAAGCCATTCCACGCATCCGCGCAATGAGCAATCCGCCCGCGATCCTCGTGCTGTCGATGCACGATGAAGCCCAGATGGCGGCGCGTGCATTGAAAGTCGGGGCCGCGGGTTATGCCACCAAAGACAGCGACCCTGCATTGCTGCTGACGGCCATTCGCCGGGTGGCCGCGGGCGGTCGCTATATCGACCCCGATCTTGCCGACCGCATGGTGTTCGAAGTCGGGCTCACCGACAGCCGACCGCTGCACTCGCTGTTGTCCGAGCGCGAATTCTCGGTGTTCGAGCGACTGGCGCAAGGCGCCAACGTCAATGACATCGCTCAACAACTGGCGTTGAGCAGCAAGACCATCAGCACGCACAAAGCGCGGTTGATGCAAAAGCTCAACATCACCTCCCTTGCCGAGCTGGTGAAGTATGCGATGGAGCACAAGCTGGTCTGACTTTCGGCCATGCCTAAAACCGACCCTTTTGCAGATCCTGCTAAATAGCCATCGCGAGCAAGCTCACTCCTACAGTTGACCGCGATCCCTTGTAGGAGTGAGCTTGCTCGCGAATGCGTCGGCACAGGCGATAAATTCCTTCGAAACCGCATACCTATCCCCGCCATCCGTGTAGGGCAATCCCTACCCCAAACCTTCCATCGCACCTAGGCCAATCTCTCCTACGCCCCGATTTGCGCGGCCTGCAGCCTCATCTAGGCTTGTTGCCACGGTTGATTAAACAAAGGTGTGGGTAATGAGCAACGTCGATTCAAGCGCTGGGGCAAATGATGTTCTGGTCAGCTTTCGTGGTGTGCAAAAGAGCTACGACGGCGAAGCCCTGATCGTCAAAGACCTCAACCTGGACATTCGCAAGGGCGAGTTCCTCACTTTGCTCGGCCCGTCGGGCTCCGGCAAAACCACCAGCCTGATGATGCTCGCCGGTTTCGAGACGCCGACTGCCGGCGAGATCCTGCTGGGCGGTCGTTCGATCAACAACGTGCCGCCGCACAAGCGCGACATCGGCATGGTGTTTCAGAACTACGCCTTGTTTCCGCACATGACCGTGGCCGAAAACCTCGCGTTTCCGCTGTCGGTGCGGGGCATGAGCAAGACGGACGTTGCCGAAAAGGTCAAACGCGCCTTGGACATGGTTCAACTCGGCACCTTTGCCCATCGTTACCCGGCGCAGTTGTCCGGTGGCCAGCAGCAGCGCGTGGCGCTGGCGCGTGCGCTGGTGTTCGAGCCGCAACTGGTGCTGATGGACGAACCTCTTGGGGCGCTGGATAAGCAACTGCGCGAACACATGCAGATGGAAATCAAGCACCTGCATCAGCGTCTGGGCGTCACGGTGGTCTACGTGACCCACGATCAGGGCGAAGCGCTGACCATGTCCGACCGCGTTGCCGTCTTCCATCAAGGCGAAATCCAGCAGATCGCGCCACCTCGCGCGCTGTATGAAGAACCGAAAAACACGTTCGTCGCCAACTTCATCGGTGAAAACAACCGCATCAACGGCACGTTGCTCAGCCAGACGGGCGACCGCTGCGTGGTCGGCCTGGCGCGTGGCGAAAAGGTCGAAGCGCTTGCCGTCAACGTGGGCGCGACCGGCAGCGCCGTCACCCTGTCGATTCGCCCGGAGCGCGTGAACCTCAACGGCCGCAGCGAGAGTTGCGTCAACCGCTTCTCGGGCCGTGTGGCCGAGTTCATTTACCTGGGCGATCACGTGCGCGTGCGCCTGGAAGTGGCCGGCAAAACCGATTTCTTCGTCAAACAGCCCATCGCCGAGCTCGATCCGGCGTTAAGCGTTGGCGACGTTGTGCCCATTGGATGGCAGGTCGAGCACGCTCGCGCGCTGGACCCTCTGCAGGATGCGCATTGATTCATCGCAGCACGCGTAACCCGATGCACCCAGAGGCGAACCCATCGCCCCCCATTGCTTAACCAACATTGTTCGTGGAGAGAAAAACAAATGCTCAAGACATTGAAGCTCACCGCTTTATCGGTCGGCATGATGTGTGCGGCGCAAGCCATGGCCGCCGATCTGACTGTGATTTCCTTCGGCGGCGCGAACAAGGCTGCTCAGGAAAAGGCCTTCTACGCACCCTGGGAGAAGGCAGGCAACGGCAAGATCATTGCCGGCGAATACAACGGTGAGATGGCCAAGGTCAAAGCCATGGTCGACACCAAGAGCGTGACTTATGACCTGGTG
Organism: Pseudomonas sp. efr-133-TYG-103a; assembly: GCF_030209235.1. Lineage (NCBI taxonomy): Bacteria > Pseudomonadati > Pseudomonadota > Gammaproteobacteria > Pseudomonadales > Pseudomonadaceae > Pseudomonas > Pseudomonas sp. efr-133-TYG-103a. The sequence goes on along the minus strand of NZ_JARVSK010000035.1, from coordinate 17,005 downwards.
GAGGTCGAATCCCCTGAACTGGCTCGCGGTTGCGACGAGGACATGTTCGAAGAGATCGACCCGGCCATTCTGGGCAAAAAAGAAGACTACGTGCCGGGCGCGATCCAGACCTGCGGTGTGGGCTTCTTCGTGTGGTCGACCGTGCTGGCCTACAACGCCGACAAGCTGAAAACCGCACCGACCAGCTGGGTCGATTTCTGGGACACCAAGAAATTCCCAGGCAAGCGTGGCCTGCGCAAAGGCGCCAAGTACACCCTGGAATTCGCGCTGATGGCTGACGGCGTTGCGCCAAAAGACGTCTACAAAGTGCTGGCCAGCAAAGACGGTCAGGACCGCGCGTTCAAGAAACTCGATGAGCTCAAGCCGAACATCCAGTGGTGGGAAGCCGGTGCCCAGCCACCGCAATTCCTGCAGTCGGGTGACGTTGTGATGAGCTCGGCCTACAACGGCCGTATCGCTGCGGTGCAGAAAGAAAGCAACCTGAAAATCGTCTGGACCGGCGGCGTCTACGACTTCGACTCCTGGGCCATTCCGAAGGGCGCGAAAAACATCGAAGAAGCCAAGAAGTTCCTGGCGTACACCCTCAAGCCTGAACAGCAGAAGACGTACTCCGAGAACATCGCTTACGGTCCGGCCAACTCCCAGGCAGTAAGCCTGCTGACCGCCGACAACCAGAAAAACATCCCGACCACCCCTGAGAACATCAAGGATCAGGTGCAATTGAGCGTGAGCTTCTGGACCGACAATGGCGAAAACCTGGAGCAGCGATTCAACTCCTGGGCTGCCAAATAATAGAACAAGCCGTAGCCGTCCGACCGGGCGGCTACGGACGGTCAGCGTTTGAGTGATGTTTGTTGTACGTCAGATACGGTCGCCCTTGTGTCGACCATCGTTGAAAGATTTCGGAGTTCGCTATGGCCACCGCCGTGCCCCTGACTGAAGGCGCCAGCCCGACCTTGAAGCAACGCCTGGCCCGTGCCGAGCGCGTCAACCGCTGGAAGGCTCAGGCGTTGATCGCGCCATTGGCGATTTTCCTGCTGCTGGTGTTTCTGGTGCCGATTGCGGCGCTGCTCTACAAAAGCGTGAGCAACCCTGAAGTGGTCGGCGGCATGCCGCTCACGGTTGTCGAAGTCGAAAAGTGGGATGGCAAGGGCCTGCCATCGGAAGCGGTGTACAAGGCTGCCAGCCAGGACCTGGCCGATGCCCGCAAGAATCAGACATTGGGTGACCTGTCCAAGCGCCTGAACCAGGAGCTGGCCGGTTATCGCAGTCTGCTGGCGAAAACCGCCCGCGCGCTGCCCTTCAAGGAAGAACCTGTTTCCTACAAAGAGGCGCTGGAAGCCATCGATGAACGTTGGGGCGACCCCGCGTACTGGCAGGCCGTGCGTCGCAATACCTCGAGCTTCACCCCCTATTACTTGCTGGCCGCTGTCGACCATCGCATCGATGACCTCGGTGAAGTGGCGCCCGCGACCCCGGATCAGGCCATCTACATCGACGTCTTCGCCCGCACCTTCTGGATGGGCCTGGTCATCACCGTGATCTGCCTGTTCCTCGCGTATCCACTGGCCTATCTGCTCGCCAACCTGCCTGCACGCCAGAGCAACCTGCTGATGATTCTTGTGCTGTTGCCGTTCTGGACGTCGATTCTGGTCCGTGTCGCGGCCTGGATCGTCTTGTTGCAATCCAGCGGCCTGATCAACGGCGCGCTCATGGCGATGGGCATCATCGACAAGCCGCTCGAGCTGGTGTTCAACCGGGTCGGTGTCTACATCTCGATGGTGCACATCATGCTGCCGTTCATGATCCTGCCGATCTACAGCGTTATGAAGGGCATTTCGCCCACGTACATGCGGGCCGCGATTTCACTGGGTTGCAACCCGTTTGCAAGCTTCTGGCGCGTGTACTTCCCGCAGACCTACGCCGGTGTGGGTGCGGGATGCCTGCTGGTGTTCATTCTGTCGATTGGCTACTACATCACGCCGGCGCTGCTGGGCAGCCCGAACGATCAGATGGTCAGCTACTTCGTCGCGTTCTACACCAACACCAGCATCAACTGGGGCATGGCGACTGCGCTGGGCGGCTTGCTGCTGCTGGCAACCGTGGTGCTGTACCTGATCTATAGCTGGCTGGTCGGCGCCAGCCGCCTGCGTCTGAGCTGAGGAGACTGACATGTTGAGCCCTTATTCCTCGCCCATCGAGCGGGTCTGGTTTTACACGCTGCGCATCCTGTGCGGGCTGATTCTGCTGTTTCTGGTCCTGCCAGTGCTGGTAATCGTGCCGCTTTCGTTCAACTCCGGCAGCTTTCTGGTCTACCCACTGCAGGGCTTTTCGCTGCACTGGTATCAGGATTTCTTCGGCTCGGCGGAGTGGATGCGCTCGTTGAAGAACAGCCTGATCGTCGCGCCGGCCGCCACGCTGCTGGCCATGGGTTTCGGCACCTTGGCGGCGATTGGCCTGACCCGCAGCAACTTCCCCGGCAAATCGCTGGTCATGGCGCTGGTGATCTCGCCGATGGTGGTCCCGGTGGTGATCGTGGGTGTCGCAAGCTACCTGTTCTTCGCGCCGCTGGGCCTGGGCAACAGCTACACCTCGCTGATTCTGGTGCATGCGGTATTGGGTGTCCCGTTCGTGATCATCACGGTGTCGGCCACGCTGCAAGGCTTCAATTACAACCTGGTGCGCGCTGCCGCCAGTCTCGGCGCATCGCCCGTGACGGCGTTCCGTTGCGTGACGCTGCCGTTGATCGCGCCTGGCGTTATTTCAGGCGCACTGTTTGCCTTCGCGACGTCGTTCGATGAGGTCGTGGTGACGCTGTTTCTGGCCGGGCCCGAGCAGGCAACGCTGCCGCGGCAGATGTTCAGCGGCATTCGCGAAAACCTCAGCCCGACTATCGCAGCGGCCGCCACCTTGCTGATCGGCTTCTCCGTCATATTGCTGCTGGTGCTGGAGTGGCTGCGCGGACGCAGCGAGAAATTGCGCACGGCGGTGGTGGAATAACGGCGTCCGCCGTATCGCGATGATCGTGCCCACGCTCTGCGTGGGCATGAAGGGCGTCACGAGATGGATTCCCACGCGGAGCGTGGGAACAATCAACAACTCCCGCCACACCGTTTAAACTTCACCGCTCCCACACACGTATGGAGCCCTGTCGGTGAACGTCAACGACGCCAGTTTCGAAGAACTGCTCAACGCTTTGCACGACGGCGTTTACATCACCGACGGCGACGGCAAGACGCTCAAGGTCAATCAGGCGTATGAGCGCCTGACCGGGCTGAGCGGCGCGGCTCTGATCGGACGGCCCATGCAGGAGTTGGTCAAGGAGGGCGTGATTTCGCAGTCCGCGTCATTGCGCGTTTTGCAGGAAGGCCGCCCGGTGTCGGTGATGCAGAGCCTGAGCCAAGGTAAAAAACTCCTGGTCAGCGCCACGCCGATTCTCGACAACGACCACCGGATTTCCTACGTCGTCAGCACCGTCCGCGACATGACCGAGCTGCTGCGCATGAAGCATGAGCGCGACGAACTCCAGCAGCTCAAGCAATTGCGCAACAGTACCGCCAAGCTGCACGCCGGTCAGCGCGACAATCTCTTGCACTCACCGCTCATGGCGGATCAGGAAGTCTCCGGCCGGGTTTTTGCGCTGGCGCGTCAGGTGGCCAGCAGCGACGTGAAAGTCCTGCTGCAAGGCGAAACCGGTGTCGGCAAAACCCTCGTCGCCCAGTTCATTCACAACACCTGCGCACGGTCGAGCGAGCCTTTTCTGGCGCTGAACTGCGGCGCGTTGCCAGAGAACCTGATCGAAGCCGAACTGTTCGGCTACGCGCCGGGCGCATTTACCGGCGCGGGGCCGAAAGGCAAGCGGGGTCTTCTGGAGCTGGCACATCACGGCACCTTGTTTCTCGACGAAATCGGAGACTTGCCGCTGCCGGTTCAGGTCAAGCTGCTCAAGGTCATTGAAGAAAACCGTTTCATTCCGGTCGGCGGCCTCGAGCTCAAGGAAGTGGACGTGCGCATCATCAGCGCCACCCATCACGACCTCAAGCAGTTGGTGGCGCAAGGGCGCTTTCGTGCGGACCTGTACTACCGGCTGAACGTCGTGCCCATTCAAATTCCGGCGTTACGCGAGCGCAGCGAGGAGATTGCTCCGCTGCTGCATTACTACCTCGAGACGTTCAACGGCCGCTATCAACGGCAGGTGCAGTTCAGCCTCGAAGCGCTGGACCTGATGTGCGAGTACACCTGGCCGGGCAACATCCGCGAGCTGATCAATATCGTCGAGCGCCTTGTGGTGACCAGCCAGAGCCCTGTCATCGAGGCGCTGGATTTGCCCGAAGAGATCCTCAATCTCGACCCGCAAAACACCGACGACAGCCGTCTGCCGCTGCGCAAAGTGCTGGAAAATGCCGAGCGTTCTGCCATTCGTGCCGCTCTGCAGTTGCACAAGACCACCCGATTGGCGGCCAAGGCGCTGGGTGTCAGCCAGGCGACCGTGGTGCAGAAGATGAAGCGCTGGGAGCGTTCTGATTAGAATTTCAATCAAGCCCGCCCGAACCGATCAGAAAACTGATCGCAACCGACCCCCAAATCTCCCTTCGAACGGCGCGTGATTCGCGCCAAGCCTTCTGTCACGGGGCTTTGCGCCGATTGGCACAGCTTTCGCTATCTCATCCCGCACGTCTTCCAATAAAACAACGCACACAGGACGAGCCCGATGAGCATTTCTGCCTCCGCTATCAGCGCCTTCAAAATCGCCAACAAACTGATCACCGGCCCTGCCGCGATCGAGCAACTCGCCGCCGAGCTGACTCGCCTCAATGTCAATAATCCACTGATCGTGACCGATGCCATTCTGGTCAAGTCCGGCACTGTCGATCTTGCCCTCGCGCAGTTGGGCGGCCGTCGTCATGGCATTTTCGATCAGGTCAAACCCGAGCCGGAAATCTCCATCGTCGAAGACTGCACCCGCGCGTATCGAGACGGTGCTCACGACGGCCTGATCGGCCTTGGGGGCGGCAGCGCCATCGACATCGCCAAAGGGGTGGCCGCTTTCGCCGGCCATGAAGGTCCGTTGACCGAGCTGTTTGGCGTCGACCTGGTCAAGCGCAAAGGCCCGCCGCTCATTGCCATTCCGACAACAGCGGGCACCGGTTCGGAAGTCACGAACGTGGCGATCTTCTCGGACAAACAGGCGCAGTTGAAAAAAGGCATCGTCAGCGATTATCTGTTGCCCGACGTCGCGCTGGTCAGCCCGGTGATGACCCTGACTTGCCCGCGCAGCGTCACAGCCGCCAGCGGTGTCGATGCGCTGGTGCATGCCATCGAGTCCTATCTGTCGGTGAATGCGTCGCCGATCACTGACGCGATCGCGCTGGGCGCTATCAAGCTGATCGCCAAGGCGTTGCCCAAGGCCTACGCCAATCCCGCCAGTCTCCAGGCGCGCGAAGACATGGCAACCGCGAGTCTGATGGCGGGCATGGCGTTCGGTAATGCGGGCGTCGGCGCGGTGCATGCGTTGGCGTATCCGCTGGGCGGGCGTTTCAATATTGCCCACGGCGTCAGCAACGCGTTGCTGCTGCCTTACGTCATGGAGTGGAACAAGATGGCTTGCGTGGAGCGATTCCGCGATATCGCTGAGGCCATGGGCGTGCGCGTCGCCCATCTGAGCGATAAAGAGGCAGCGGATCAGGCCGTCAAAGCCATGGCCGATCTGTGCGCCGCAGTGGACATTCCGTCCGGCATGCGCAGCTTCAATGTGCCCGAAGACGCGATTCCTGCAATGGCCGAAGAGGCCAGCAAGATCGACCGTCTGATGCGCAATAACCCGCGCAAGCTCACCGCTGGCGATATCGAAAAAATCTACCGCGCCGCCTATTGATCGACGCGAACTGCGATGCCCGAGCGAATGTCCGGGCGTCGTCGCTACAAGACCCACAAATAAGACCAATAAGACAGGTGCACATATGTCCAACACTCCCCAGGCACGGAGCGAAAGCCCGTACATCCCGCTCGGCCCTTTCAAGGTGCGGTTGCCGTTCATTCACTACAAATTCGAGATGCCGGACTACCTCCAGGGCCTGCTGATGTGCGCCGTGGACCTGGCGGCCATCCCGCTGATGACCGAGCTGCTGGGCATGCCCTTCGAGGTCGCGCTGGCGGTGGTCATGCTCAACGGGCTGCTTTATCTCACGCATCATTTGCTCGGCGATCCGACGGTGCCGGGATGGATCACGCCTGCCGTGCCTTTGCTGATGGCCTACTGCGCGCAGTTCCCGATGGGCCCGGAGCGTGTCCATGCGCTGATCGCGTTTCAGTTGATGCTGGGCGTTTTTTCGATTGCGCTCGGTGCGACGGGTATGGCGAAGAAGGTGGTTGAATACGTGCCGTCCGCGATCAAGTCCGGGATCATCGTGGGTGCTGGCCTGAGCGCAGTGATCGCGGTGTTTCAGGTGGGCGGCAAATTCAATGTCCTGCCCTGGACGATCTCGATCGCGGTGGGCATCGCCTTCTATCTGATCTTCTCCCAGCATTTCAACGACCTCAAACAGCGCAACCGCTTCTGGTGGAATTTCGCCAAGCTCGGGATTCTGCCGATCATCCTGCTGGCCGTGGTGATCGCGCCGCTCTTTGGCGAAGCGCCCTGGCCGACGATTCAGTGGGGCATCAGCAAGCCAGACTTCGCCGGACTGTGGCATGACTACACCGTGTTCGGTCTGGGCATGCCGCCGCTGTCGATGTTCATTTCCGCACTGCCGACCATGCTGGCGGTTTACATCATCGTTTTTGGTGATGTGCTGAGTGCCAAATCGCTGCTCGATGAGGCAGAAACCGTTCGCACCGATGAGGTGGTGGACTACAACCCGGATCGCGCGCACCTGATTTTCGGTGCTCGAAACGCCTTCATGAGCATCTTCGGGCCGGATGTCGCCATGTGTGGCCCGAAATGGGCAGCGATGCTGGTTGTCGTCATCGAGCGTTTCAAAGGCGGCCCCAAGGCCATGCAATCGATCATCGGTGGCGTGGGGTCTTTCCGTTGGGGCACCAATACCGGTCTGCTGTTGCTGCCAGTGGTGACGCTGGTCCAGCCGATCCTCGGTGTCGCACTGTCGCTGACCCTGCTGATTCAGGGTTATGTGAGCGTGCGCCTGGGCATTCTCGAAGCCCGCAGCCAGCGCGACCTGGGCATTGCCGGGGTAATCGGCGCGGTGCTGGCGATCAAAGGGGCGAGCTGGGCGTTCGGCATTGGCGTCGTGCTCTGCCTGCTGATCTACGGCAAGAACTTCTTCAAAGGCGAGGTGGACGGGACGTTCAGCAAAGACCTCAAAGGGGCTGAGCCTAAACCCGCCACCAAGCCTGTGCGCATGAAGGAAGAAGCGCTGGTCGACTGATTCCATAACGTGACGGCGTCGGGCATGCAGCAATGGCTCGACGCTGATCCACTGTAGGCGTGAGCCAACTGTCTTTAAAGCCCCTCCTGTCAATGGCGTAATCCCCGACGCCTTCCCGGCTGAAGCCGGTCCTACGGAAGATATGCAGTGTCTGTTGGACCGGCTTCAGCCGGGAAGAGGCAAGTGCATGCTGCCGAGATGCAGTGGTTGGCGCTCAGCGTTCGTGAGCGAGCTCACCCCCACAGGTTCCGTGTATCGGGGCGGATTGCTTGCACCTGACACCGCATTCATCCGCCACGCGACGCACGTTTCAAACTCTTGGAGTACAATGCGCGCCACCGTGATTTCGCTCATAAAAGGTGCGTCATGCAGCCCTTCGCAATTGCTCCGTCGATTCTGTCCGCCGATTTCGCCCGTCTGGGTGAGGAAGTCGACAATGTCCTGGCCGCCGGTGCCGACATCGTCCACTTCGATGTCATGGACAACCACTACGTCCCTAACCTGACCATCGGCCCGATGGTGTGTGCGGCGCTGCGCAAGTACGGCATCACCGCGCCCATCGACGTGCACCTGATGGTCAGCCCGGTTGACCGTATCATCGGCGACTTCGTCGAAGCGGGCGCCACCTACATCACCTTCCACCCGGAAGCGACCCAGCACATCGACCGCTCCTTGCAACTGATCCGCGAAGGCGGCTGCAAGTCCGGCCTGGTGTTCAATCCGGCGACTCCGCTGAACCTGCTCGAATACGTCATGGACAAGGTCGACATGATCCTGCTCATGAGCGTCAACCCGGGTTTCGGCGGTCAGAAATTCATTCCCGGCACGCTCAACAAGCTGCGCGAAGCCCGCGCGCTGATCGATGCCTCCGGTCGTGACATCCGCCTTGAGATCGACGGCGGCGTCAACGTCAACAACATCCGTGAAATCGCCGCTGCCGGCGCCGATACGTTTGTTGCCGGCTCCGCCATCTTCAATGCGCCCGACTACCGGGAAGTCATTGAGAAAATGCGTGCAGAACTGGCGCTGGCTCGTTGATGAGCGGCTTCGAGCAGCTGTTCCCGGGTCGTCTGCCCAAGCTGATCATGTTCGATCTGGACGGCACACTCGTCGACTCGGTGCCGGATCTGGCCGCAGCCGTGGACAAGACTCTGATTCAGCTCGGGCATGCCCCGGCGGGCATCGAACGTGTTCGCAACTGGATCGGTAACGGCGTACGCGTGCTGGTACGACGCGCGCTGGCCAACGACATGGACCACTCAGGCGTCGACGAGGCATCCACTGAAGCGGCACTGGCCATCTTCATGGAAGCCTACGGCGAGAACCATGCCTTGACCAAGGTTTACCCCGGCGTGCGCGAGACCCTCAAGTGGTTGCAGAAGAAGGGCGTCGAAATGGCCCTGATCACCAATAAGCCCGAGCGCTTCGTGGCGCCGCTGCTCGATGACATGAAGCTGGGACGTTTTTTCCGCTGGATCGTCGGCGGCGATACGCTGCCACAGCAGAAGCCCGATCCCGCCGCGTTGTTCTTCGTCATGAAAATGGCCGGTGTTCCGGGCTCGCAATCGCTGTTTGTCGGTGACTCGCGTAACGATGTTCTGGCGGCGAAAGCGGCCGGTGTGGCCTGTGTTGCAATGAGCTATGGCTACAACCACGGTCGCCCGATTGCCGAGGAATCACCGGCGCTGGTGATCGACGATTTGCGCAAACTGATTCCCGGTTGCTTAGATCTTGGGGCTGAGATAACGTTGCCCGACGTTCAACCCCCCTCCTTTAGAGAATCCATCGTGGTGGTCACTCGCAAACTCTGGATGAAAGTCATCAAGGCCCTGGCCCGCTGGCGTTGGCGCGCCTGACTGGAATCTGGCCGGACCCTCCGGCGCGTTTGCACACCTGACCGTTTTACCCTCAGACCACGAGGCTGACATGACCCGCGAAGAATTCCTGCGTTTGGCCGCTGACGGCTACAACCGCATTCCGCTTGCCCACGAAACCCTGGCCGACTTCGACACGCCGCTGTCGATCTACCTCAAACTCGCCGACGAGCCGAACTCCTATCTGCTGGAGTCGGTGCAGGGCGGCGAGAAGTGGGGCCGTTACTCGATCATCGGGCTGCCATGCCGCACCGTGATGCGCGCATACGATCACAGGATCAGCGTCACCCACGACGGCGTCGAAATCGAAACCCTCGAAACCGAAGACCCGCTGGCGTTCGTCGAAACCTTCAAGGCCCGTTACAACGTCCCGACCATTCCCGGCCTGCCTCGTTTCAATGGCGGTCTGGTGGGTTACTTCGGCTACGACTGCGTACGTTATGTCGAACCACGCCTGGGTAAATGTCCGAACCCGGACCCACTCGGTGTCCCGGATATCCTGCTGATGGTGTCCGATGCGGTCGTGGTGTTCGACAACCTGGCCGGCAAGATGCACGCCATCGTGCTGGTCGATCCGGCGCAGCCGCAGGCCTATGAGAGCGGTCTGGCACGGCTTGAGCAACTGATGGAGAAACTCCGTCAGCCCATCACCCCGCGGCGCGGCCTGGACCTGACCCGTCCGCAAGCGGCAGATCCGGTATTCCGGTCGAGCTTCACTCAAGCGGATTACGAAAAAGCCGTCGACACCATCAAGGAATACATCCTGGCGGGCGACTGCATGCAGGTCGTGCCCTCCCAGCGCATGTCCATCGATTTCAAGGCTGCACCGATCGACCTCTACCGCGCGCTGCGTTGCTTCAACCCGACGCCGTACATGTACTTCTTCAACTTCGGCGACTTCCATGTCGTCGGCAGTTCGCCGGAAGTGCTGGTGCGCGTCGAAGACAACCTGATCACCGTGCGTCCGATCGCCGGTACGCGTCCCCGCGGCGCGACCGAGGAAGCCGACCACGCGCTGGAAGTCGACCTGTTGTCCGACGATAAAGAGATCGCCGAACACCTGATGCTGATCGACCTGGGCCGCAACGACACCGGGCGCGTCTCGGAAGTCGGCTCGGTGAAACTCACCGAGAAGATGGTCATCGAGCGTTATTCCAACGTCATGCACATCGTTTCCAACGTGACCGGCCAGCTGAAAAGCGGGCTGACGGCGATGGATGCACTGCGCGCCATTCTGCCGGCGGGCACGCTGTCCGGCGCGCCGAAGATTCGCGCGATGGAAATCATCGACGAGCTGGAACCGGTCAAACGTGGCGTGTACGGCGGCGCGGTGGGGTACTTCGCCTGGAACGGCAACATGGACACGGCGATTGCCATCCGTACTGCCGTGATCAAGAACGGCGAACTGCACGTGCAGGCCGGTGGCGGTATTGTCGCTGATTCGGTGCCCGCGCTTGAGTGGGAAGAAACCCTGAACAAACGCCGCGCGATGTTCCGCGCCGTGGCGTTGGCAGAACAAACGCCCGAGGCGTGATGTTCTGATCGGTGAAAGCGGGCCGTGTGCCCGCTTTTCATGTGCGGTTTCTGCGCCTGCCCAATATCCCGGATCTGATTCTTGAACAGTACGTCCAAATCCAGCCAAATAGCGCTCGGCCCGCGCCACCGGGGCACGGTGATATTGCGCCCTATGCGTCGGTACGCTACTGTGCGGCAACGTATGAACGAGACCTTTCCTGTGTCGATTGTCAGCAAACTCTTGATGCGCGTTATCAAGGCTCACGCCCGTTGGCGTTGGCGCGCCTGACTATTCCCCTGCCGGCCATGCCGGACCTGTATTGATATGCCTTCTGAAACCTCGGTCAGCACTGCCTCGCCGGACCACGTCCCGCGACCCACCGTGCACAACCGTGGACCGAGAATCGAAGGCCACGTTAGAAGTCAGTAATTCAAAAGGTTAAGCACCATGCTGCTGATGATCGATAACTACGACTCCTTCACTTATAACGTCGTGCAGTACCTCGGTGAACTGGGTGCCGACGTTAAAGTGATCCGCAACGACGAGTTGACCGTTGCCGAAATCGAAGCCCTCAACCCGGAGCGCATCGTCGTCTCGCCGGGCCCTTGCACGCCGAATGAAGCGGGCGTTTCCCTTGATGTCATCAAACATTTTGCCGGCAAATTGCCTGTCCTGGGCGTCTGCCTGGGGCATCAGTCCATCGGCCAGGCGTTTGGCGGCGACGTGGTGCGCGCCCGTCAGGTGATACACGGCAAGACCAGCGATCTGATCCACGAAGACAAAGGCGTGTTCGAGGGCCTGAAACATCCATTGACCGTGACGCGTTACCACTCGCTGGTGGTCAAGCGCGAGACGCTGCCCGACTGCCTGGAAGTGACGGCCTGGACTCAGCTGGAAGACGGCTCGGTCGACGAAATCATGGGCTTGCGCCACAAAACGTTGAACGTCGAGGGGGTGCAGTTCCACCCCGAGTCGATCCTCTCCGAGCAGGGTCATGAGCTGTTCGCCAACTTCCTCAAGCAGACCGGCGGCACTCGTCAGGGTTAAGGACACTTCGAAATGGCTATGGATATAAAAACGGCGCTGGGCCGTGTCGTTAACCACCTGGACCTGAGCACCGATGAAATGCGCGACGTCATGCGCGAAATCATGACCGGGCAGTGCACGCAGGCGCAGATCGGCGCTTTTCTGATGGGCATGCGCATGAAGAGCGAAAGCATCGATGAAATCGTCGGTGCGGTTTCGGTCATGCGCGAGCTGGCGGACAAGGTCCAGCTCGGCACACTGGATGGCGTGGTCGACATCGTCGGCACCGGCGGCGACGGGGCGAACATCTTCAACGTCTCGACAGCCGCGTCGTTCGTCATCGCGGCGGCGGGTTGCACCGTTGCCAAGCACGGCAACCGGGCGGTATCGGGCAAGAGCGGCAGTGCCGATCTGCTCGAAGCGGCCGGTGTCTACCTCAACCTGACGCCGGTACAGGTCGCGCGCTGCATCGACAGCGTGGGCATTGGTTTCATGTTCGCGCAGACGCATCACGGCGCGATGAAGCATGCCGCCGGCCCGCGCAAAGAGCTGGGCCTGCGCACACTGTTCAACATGCTCGGCCCGATGACCAACCCCGCAGGCGTGAAGCATCAGGTGATCGGCGTGTTCAGCCAGGCGCTGTGCCGGCCTCTGGCCGAAGTCATGCTGCGGCTGGGCAGCAAACATGTGCTGGTCGTGCACTCTCAGGATGGTCTGGACGAGTTCAGCCTTGCCGCGCCGACGTTCGTCGCGGAACTGAAGAACGGTGAAGTGACCGAATATTCTGTGCAACCCGAAGATCTGGGCATGAAAAGCCAGAGTTTGTTCGGGTTGGTGGTCGACAGCCCGGCGCAGTCGCTGGAACTGATCCGCGACGCGTTGGGGCGCCGCAAGACCGAGCACGGGCAGAAAGCCGCTGAAATGATTGTGCTCAATGCAGGCGCCGCGCTCTATGCTGCAGATCATGCCTCTTCGTTGAAAGAAGGCGTGGCACTTGCACATGACGCACTGCACACGGGCCTTGCCCGCGAAAAGCTGGAAGAGTTGGGTGCTTTTACCGCGGTATTCAAGCAGGAGAACGAAGGATGAGCGTGCCGACGGTGTTGGAAAAGATTCTCGCCCGCAAGGCCGAGGAAGTGGCCGCACGACGTGCCAGCGTCAGTCTTTCCGAGCTGGAGACGCTGGTCGCCACTGCCGATGCGCCGCGGGGGTTCGCCACGGCGTTGATCGAGCAGGCCAAGCGAAAGCAACCGGCCGTGATTGCCGAGATCAAAAAAGCTTCGCCGAGCAAAGGCGTGATCCGGGAAAACTTCCAGCCGGCCGAAATCGCCAGAAGTTATGAAGCCGGCGGCGCAACCTGCCTTTCGGTGCTGACGGATATCGACTTCTTTCAGGGCGCCGATGCCTATCTGAAAGAAGCACGCGGTGCCTGCAAGCTGCCGGTGATCCGCAAGGATTTCATGATCGATCCTTATCAGATCGTCGAAGCTCGAGCTCTGGGCGCCGACTGCATCCTGCTGATCGTGTCGGCGCTGGATGACGTGAAGATGGCCGAACTGGCAGCGGTCGCCAAAGCCAACAAGCTCGACGTCCTGGTCGAAGTTCACGATGGCGATGAGCTGGAGCGTGCGCTGAAAACCCTGGACACGCCGCTTGTCGGCATCAACAACCGCAACCTGCACACGTTCGAGGTCAGCCTGGAAACCACGCTCGATCTGTTGCCGCGTATTCCGCGCGATCGCCTGGTGGTCACCGAAAGCGGGATTCTCAACCGCGCCGATGTCGAGTTGATGGAAATCAACGAGGTGTATTCGTTCCTGGTCGGCGAGGCATTCATGCGCGCTGAAAAACCGGGTGTGGAGTTGCAGCGTCTGTTCTTCCCTGAAAAAGGCACTGCGATCAAATCCATCTCCCTGGATTGAACACGATCCATACCGCTATATCTGCAGGAAAAATCGTGCCGGCACCCGCCTGAGCTTCAGGTGCTGACGAGGTTGACGGAAATGGCCTCGTCGAATGCCCGCCCGTTCCTGCAGAGGCATTGGCTCATTCAGGTTGGAGGCAACATGACCGCTCAAGTGATCGACATCGGCGTAGAAGAAGGGCTCAAGGCCGAGCAGGACTTGCTGGCTTCGGTCTGCGCGGGAGATGCCGATTACGGGTTGTTGTTCTGGCGGCCTTCCGATCACGCCTTGGTGATGCCGCGCCGCCTCAGTCGATCAGGCGGTTTCACGGAAGCCAGCGAAACCCTGTCTGATATCGGCTGGCCCATTTTGCTGCGCGAAAGCGGCGGCGAACCGGTTCCGCAGTCTCCGGCCACGGTAAACGTGGCGCTCGTCTACGTTCAGCCCAAATCCGACCTGGATCGCGACCGCATTGAAAAAGCTTACATGCGCTTGTGTCAGCCGATGCTCGATGTGTTGACGGAACTGGGCGGCGAGGCGTCTCTCGGCGAGGTAGATGGTGCGTTCTGCGACGGTCGATTCAACGTTAACCTGAGCGGTCGCAAAATGGTCGGTACGGCTCAGCGCTGGCGCCAGAGCCAGGGCGGTCAGCGGCCCGTGGTTTTGGCTCATGGTGCAATGCTGCTCGACAACGAGCGGCTGGAGATGGTGAATGCCGTCAACCGCTTCAACCAGATGTGTGATCTGGAGCAGCGATGCCGAGCGGACAGTCATATAGCGTTGCACGAGCTGTTCGCCGCGCCGGATTTCGTCTCTCGTTTGAGCGACCGGTACGCACGCATATTCGCTCAGCTCTGAAACTTGCCTCTGCAGCTCGCGAATTCAACGCGTGCCAAACACCACCATCGTCTTGCCGCGCACATGCACCAGATTCTGTTCTTCCAGTGACTTGAGCACCCGCCCGACCATTTCCCGCGAGCACCCGACGATCCGGCCGATTTCCTGACGGGTGATTTTGATTTGCATGCCGTCGGGGTGAGTCATCGCGTCCGGTTGCTTGCACAGGTCCAGCAGGCTGCGCGCAACGCGACCGGTCACGTCCAGAAACGCCAGGTCGCCCACTTTGCGCGTGGTATTGCGCAAACGCTCCGCCATTTGTCCGCCTATGGCGTACATCAATTGGGGATCGTGCTGACTCAGCTCGCGGAATTTGGCGTAGCTGATCTCGGCCACTTCGCATTCCGTTTTGGCGCGCACCCATGCGCTTCGCTGTGAGCCGCTCGGCGCTTGCTGGAAAAGTCCCAGTTCGCCGAAGAAATCGCCGCTATTGAGGTAGGCAACGATCATCTCCCGGCCTTCGTTATCCTCGATCAGGATCGTCACCGAACCCTTGATAATCAGGTACAGCGACTCCGACTGCTCTCCGGCACAGATGATGTTGCTTTTGGCTGGGCATCGCCTCCGTTGTGCGTAGGGGAGAAGCTTGTCGGCGATTTTCAACTTGTTCGGAGGGGTCATGGCGACCATGGCTGTATCCCGTAAAAAACTGCGCCCGGAGGCATTCTTATAGGTATCGGCAGTATTTCCGATTTGACACAGTTCCACAGCGGCAAATTGCCATTTTTTCCGAAATTTCCTACGTTTCTGTCGCGGATCGGCATTTCCGGTCGACGCTGCGACATCGCGGCCCTGTGCTAAGCTGGCCGCCTTTTTTCTAGCATGGGAGTCCTGGCGATGAAGGCGCGTATTCAATGGGCGGGTGAGGCCATGTTCCTTGGCGAGTCCGGCAGCGGTCACGTGGTTGTCATGGATGGTCCGCCGGAAAGCGGCGGTCGCAATCTGGGCGTGCGCCCTATGGAGATGGTGCTGATCGGTCTGGGTGGCTGCAGCAACTTCGACGTGGTCAGCATCCTGAAGAAAGCACGCCAGCCGATCGAAAGCTGCGAAGCGTTCCTTGAAGCCGAGCGCGCGACCGAGGATCCGAAAGTGTTCACGAAGATCCACCTGCATTTCGTCGTCAAAGGCCGCGGTCTGAAAGAGACTCAGGTCAAGCGGGCCATCGAACTGTCGGCCGAGAAATACTGTTCCGCGTCGATCATGCTCGGTAACGCAGGCGTGGAAATTACCCACGATTACGAAATCATCGAGCTGGGCTGATCAACGCCCAATTTTCATAAAAGCGGCGCAGGCTATGGCATGCGACTTCTGACGTCTGCATAATGCGCCCCTTTTTCAGGGCGCGACTGCCGGGACCTTCCTGGCTCGCCTCCGACCAGACAACCAAAATCGCCAACGCGAAGAGGTGTTAACCGTCCTACGCAGCTGAGCCGGGCTCAGTTGACGGGCATGCTTGATCACGCGGCCTGGGCCGCACCCATATAGAGAGTTTTTAACGGTGAAAAGCAAACTCAAGCTCCACGGGTTCAATAACCTGACTAAGACCTTGAGCTTCAACATCTATGACATCTGCTATGCGGAAACCCCGCAGGATCAGCAGGCCTACGTCGAGTACATCAACAGCGTGTACGACGCTGAGCGCCTGACGCGGATTCTCACTGATGTTGTCGATATCATTGGCGCGAACATCCTGAACATCGCCCGTCAGGACTACGACCCACAAGGCGCCAGTGTCACGATCTTGATCTCCGAGCAACCGGTTACGCCAACCGACAGCCAGATCGAAGAATCCCCAGGTCCGTTGCCGGAGACTATCCTTGCGCACCTGGACAAGAGCCACATCACGGTTCACACCTATCCCGAGATTCACCCGGTCGACGGCATTGCGACGTTCCGTGTGGACATCGACGTATCGACCTGCGGCGTGATTTCCCCGCTCAAGGCGCTGAACTACCTGATTCACAAGTTCGAGTCCGACATCGTCACCGTCGACTATCGCGTGCGCGGCTTCACCCGTGACGTAGAAGGCAAGAAGCACTTCATCGATCACGAGATCAACTCGATTCAGAACTACCTCTCCGAAGACACCCGCGACAGCTACCAGATGACTGACGTGAATGTGTATCAGGAAAACCTGTTCCACACCAAGATGCTGCTCAAGCAGTTCGAACTGGATAACTACCTGTTCGGCGATGCGACCAGCAACCTTTCGCCGGAGCAGCGCGAACAGGTCACTGGCCGCGTGAAGCACGAAATGCTGGAGATTTTCTACGGCCGCAACATGCCGGTCTGAAGACTGACCGCATAAACAAAAAAGGCGCCCATCGAGGCGCCTTTTTTGTGTTCAATGTCCCGTCCTGAATAAGGTTTACACCTTCTGACCTTTCCTCAGGAGGAACCAAT